>JAITTX010000275.1 GCA_031286755.1 Paraburkholderia sp. | reverse complement strand
CGGTGACGATACCGACCATGGCGGTAAAGTGCTCACGGGCTCGTCGACAATGCATTTCGAGGGCAAGTCTGTCGCTCGTAAAGGCGACGAAGTCTCGTGTCCGCAGCATCCCGACGTCAAACCCAACCTGATCGAGGAGGGCAACGACACGATGACCGATAATGGTATTCCGATTGCCCGGCATGGACATCGTGCAACCTGCGGCTGTCATCTGATCTCAAGCCTGGTTTGACCGACGCGACTGACGAACTCGAAACGGTAAGCTTCTCTAGCCATACCGTCGATCTCTGACACATCTCTTGCGGCCCCAGCATGCAGAAAACCACTATATATCGGACAGTCTACGGTACCCTGGCCATCGCCAATGTCGCCATTTTCCTTGGCCTATGGGTGCAGTCCGGCTACCGTAGCCCGGACAGCACGCAATTGCTGGCGTGGGGGGCGAACTACGCACCTCTGACACTCACCGGCGAGCCCTGGCGGCTGCTGACCAGCGCTTTCCTGCACGCCAACTGGCTGCACCTCCTCGCCAATTTATACATGCTGGTGCTGCTCGGGGCCGCGCTCGAGCGCATCGTGGGGGCATGGCGGTTCGCGTCGATCTACGTTTTGTCCGCCATGGGCGGCGGCTTGCTCAGTGCGCTGTGGAACGGCGTGTACAAGCTCAGCGTCGTGCAGGGCATCGCCCCGACCATCAGTGTGGGCGCATCGGGTGCGCTGATGGGGCTGGCAGGCGCGGCGCGCGTCCTCGCGCTGCACGCTCGCCGTGAAGGCTCGCCCCATATCAGCATGAGTGCGATCGTCCAGGTCATTGTCATCAACCTGGCTTTCGGCTTCACGGCCCATGGCGTCGATAACGCCGCGCATGTGGGCGGTTTGATCACGGGCTTCGTGGCTGCGCTCGTCCTGTGGCGAGGGGAACTACCCACGACACAACTGTACCGCGCCGGGTTGCCAGTGCTGGTTACCATCGTTGGCGGGGGGCTATTCCTGGGGCTGGCCCATCTCGGCGGGAATCAGGACCTGATGGAAATCAAGCGCGGCATGATGGCCGCGCAGGCCAAGGACGAAGCCAGCCAGGCCGCCGCGCAAGAGCAAAAGCACATCGACCGCATGGCGCAGGAGGACGCCCGCACCCAACCCGCGCCGGTTAGCGCCGACGCCGCGGAGGGCAAGACGGTATCGCTAGGCCCCTATCCCACTGATATCACCATTGGTGCGTCCGGCAAGCAGGCCTATATCACCGACCTCGGCGATAACTCGCTGCGTGTGATCGATCTGGCCACGTTGACTGTCGCCAGGACCATCCAGGGTCCGCGTATTAAACATACTGGAAGTGGTTGTTACGACAACGACTATTATTTCCGGTGCCTGGGGCGGGGTGCCTACGGCACAGCGGTGAGCGCGGACGAGCACACGGCCTACGTGGCTTCCATGACGCAAGACAGCGTCACGCGCATCGACCTGGACAAGGGCAAGGTGCTCGATTCGGTCAAGGTTGGCCGCTATCCGCGCAAGCTGATGCTTTCGCCGGCCGGCGACATGCTCTATGTCTTCAACGATTCTGACGACACCATTTCTGTTGTCAGCGTACCGCAATGGCCAAAGGTCTTGACCACGTTGAAGCTCGACGATGAACCGGTGGACCTGCCGTCCGTGTACAAGGACGGGCATGCATTTCGCAATCTCGACATGTGGTTGTCGACCGACGGCAAGCGTTTGTTCGCCATGTCCTTTGCGAAGAACGTGGTGTCGGAATTCGACACGCAGAGTTTTCATTTGATCAGCGATCATCCGATGGGCGAGAAAGGCGATCCCGACCACACGTATTACCAGGCCATTCCCACGCCTTCGATGAAGGGAGTCTGGCTGCACAGTTCAGAAGGCATGGCCTGGGCCGATCCGCAGACACTGGCGATCAAGAAAACCTACGACATCTGTAACGATCAACTGTCCGTGCGGGCCACCAGCCGAGACGGCACATGGTTGGTCGTGGCCGATGGCGGGGACACGCTGAACATCGTCAAGGCGGCCACGCGGCGCTCCATCCGCGCTTACCCCCAGGGCTACGGCGCCGAGGTTGTCGCCTTCAGCCCGGACGACAAGACGCTCTACAAACTGGACAACGGCACGCCGCGCCCCCAGGGCACGCTGACCGCCTACGACGTGAGCCGATTCGTCACTCCCAGCATGGAGTCGGCGGACAAGGATTTTCTATGCCCGGCTTCGATGCCGGATCACGACGTGAATTGAAATTGTTGAACGCGCTATCCTGTTCGCAGCACGGGTACCGGCATGGAAGAGGGCGGTCTGGCTCGCGTGCTGGATGACGATCTCGTGCTGCGTAGTGCGCGACGAACCGCGTCAGAGTTCGCGGCGAGATTGAATGCTCGATAGCGCAGCAGCCTGTCAAACGACAGGAACCGCGCCCTGCCTTGGCACGCCACGCAGGATTTCGGCCCCCGTATGCGCGGAAAGCGCGACGAACTGCACGAAGTTGATCGCAGGTGCGTGCTGCGCGAAGAATTGCTCCATCACGCCGATGAATGCGCCGAGGCTCGCCGCCACAAATGCTTTTTCGTCGACCACAAGCGTGACTTCCAGGCCGCGCACAAAGCCTGGCATCGGTTTTCCCAACCATAGCAGCTTGACCCGGTGGCTGAGGTCTATCAGGCCATCGACCAGACCAGCCAGCGCGGGCGATAGCGCTGCGAACTGGCGGAACGTGCGCTTCAGTTCCGAAAGCCCCGCACGGGTGAGCTCAATCGAATGGGGCGCCAGTTGCGAAACGAGTTGCCACGGTCCTGTCCCTTCGCGCGACAGGCGCTTGATTTCCGTGGGCGCGGCCAGCATCACGACTCGCGACACAACGCACTGCTCGCTAGTGAGATCTCCCTGCGCTGTGCCGAACCGCGTCGTGCGAGGACGCTCGCCATTCGAGCAGGTCACGCTCGCCGTGATCTGCTCGATCTCCGATTCCACCCGATGCTGCCCATCGAGCCCGACCAACCCGATAGCCGTATCGTTTTGCCCCGACCCGGCGGTGGCGGCGGCTTGCATGAGTATCCAGTAGGGACCCGTCAGATTCTTGGCGCTGCCATGCATGAGGGATGCGAACGGATGGATAGCCGTTGTCTTCGCCGCTCCTGCTACGGCATGCACAGCATTGACCGACCAGATTTCGCCGCTTGCGACTGCCGTTTTCTGGGCGCCTACCGGATACATGCCCGTGTCTGGATTGCGCTTGATCGGTACCGTGAGTCGAAACAGGTTGACGATAGGGGTGCAAAAGAGCTTGAAGTTGTCCGCGGACAGCGGGGCCAATCGTTGCGCCGGCCACGAATCCGGATGGACGCGGCGAATGGCAAGATGCAGCGTCAGTTGCTGGCCAGGGCCCGCGGCGCGCGCGAGCGCCCGGATATCGACATCGACGAAATCGAATTTCTTCTGGAATGCAAAATATTCCGCCAGGAGCCGTAACGCCGGCTGCGTCTGATCTTCCTCGATCAGCTTTTCCGCGGGGCTATGGCCAACTGCGGCCAGCGGCGACGCATTGAGCGATATCCAGCGCCCTGCAGCGTTTTCGACGAAGGCGGCGCCTGTGTTCAACATCATCACGTCCATCGCCGCGCTGACGGTTTCGCTGGGGCCGCTGATGTGTACGCGTAACGGACTCGGGATCGCCTCGATACGAAAATCCGACCGGATGACCTCGAAGGTGATGGACAGCATCCCGGCCGTGCCGGCAGGCAGCACCACATCGGAGGGGACTGCCGTCGTTGCCGGCGTGTAGCACGCGTTCGCAATACGCACAGGCGAGAGCGTCACGTCGTAGACGCTCCGGAAGCGATTGCCATCCGCCTTGCTTGTGAATTCGCTGCCGCGTGGAGTTGTCGAGAACTCGGAAAGCTTGTCGACCATCCCCGAGACGTCAAGTTGCGCAATGGCACACGCAGGAAACGGCCTGAGGTACTGCGGAAACGCCATGCCGAGCAGCGCGTCCGTGAACTGCGGATAGTGGTCATCGAGCTGGCTGTCGAGGTCCGCCGCGAGCAACGCGAACGACTGTAGGAGCCGTTCAACATGCGGGTCTTCCGCATGATCGCCGATGATCCCAAGTCGCGCCGCCATTTTTGGGTAACGCGCCGCGGTGGCCGCCAGGGATCTGCGCAGCAGCCCAAGTTCTCGTTCGTAGTGCGGAAGCAGATGATCCATCGGTTGAATAGTGGAAACTTGAAGCGCAATGTGACCGTCCGCACTGGCGCACACCGAACAGCGCCGGCCGCGCAGGCGTCCCGCGTCTTCGTCATGATACCCGGTTGATCGATGCGTGGAACGTTAGGGCTCTTTGATAAAGTTAGCAAACATTATATAAAAATACGATAATTTATCTTATGTAAAATAAAAGATGTGAAGCACCGCAGACAAACAACACCCTAACGCCCCCGCATCTCCCCGACAACCTTCGCCATCCCCCGAGCAAGCCGGGCAATCTGCCGGTACAGCTCGACCATATCGACAGCCAACTGATAATCCAGCACCTCCGACTTCTGCGCCCATTGCAGATCGCCAAGAATGCCTTGCCGCGCCTGCGCCGCGAGTGCCTTGATCTCGGCTTTGCTCCCGATATCGTGAGACACATCGCTCATATCGGTCTCGCCAATCGCCCCAATGACCGCTTCCAGATTCTGTATCACCACTCGCGCAAAGCGCGAGCCCGCAACGTCATTCAGCCGCGTGAGCTCGATTTGTTCCGTCAACCGCTGCTGGCTCACCGCCATCAGATTAGTGCCGATAATGTCGCTGACATTCTCGAGACTCGTCACGATCTGTGTAAAACCCACCATCTTCCGCCCCTCTTCCTCCGAGTGCTCGGCCTTCGAAAGCCGTCCGATGTAATGCAGAATTTCGGCCGCAAGCCGGTCTGCTTCGCTGTCCCGCTCCAGCAACGCATTGATCTCTTCGATCGATCCTCTCACCACCACGTGTGCGCCGTCGCGCACGATCTCGACCACCTCGTTGCCCAGCCGGCTCACTTCCAGGCGAACGCGCTGGAGCCCCAGCGAAGGCACGGCCAGGAACGTTTCATCGAGGTAAGCCGGGTCGCCAAGCTGTTGGGTTGCCGTGCTTCGCGTGCGCACGATCATGCGCGCCAGCTTCGCGATCCATCCCGAGAACCAGATCAGCACCACGGTGTTTGCCACGCTGAATATCGTGTGAGTGTTGGCGACCTGGCGCGGCGTTTCGGCGGCAAGCCGGGCAACGCCGTGCAATTCAGGGTATGCCGGGGAAACGAAGCGCGCCAATTCGGCCATTTGCGGAATGAAAAACGCCCAAAACAGGACGCCCAGGACGTTGAATATGAGGTGCACCACGCCCACTTGAATCGCTTCGGCAGACTTGCCTATCGAGGCGAGCAACGCCGTTCCGCACGTTCCCACGTTCGCCCCCAGGATCAGCGCAATGCCCGCTTCAAGCGGCATCAATCCTTGCGCGCCCAGTGCAATGACGATGGCAAGCGTTGCAGCGGAGCTTTGAACGATCGCGGTAAAGATCGCGCCCACCAGGATGCCCAGTAACGGATGCTCCATGTTCTGCATCGCATCGATGAATGGCGGGTACGTTCGCAGCGGGCGTGTGGCGTCGCCCATGAATTCGATGCCGAGAAACAGGAGTCCGAGTCCCATCACGACTTCGCCGGTCCTGCGCACCAGCTCGCGCTTGCCGAACGCGTACAGGGCGAAGCCGATAGCCAGCATGAACGGCGTCAGCTTCGAAACATCGAATGCAATGATCTGGGCGGTGATTGTCGAGCCGATGTTCGCGCCCATGATCATCGGCACCGACTGGGCCAGGGTCATCAATCCAGCCGAGACGAATCCGACCATCAATACGGTGGTGATCGTGGACGAATTCAGCAGAGCCGTCACCAGTGCGCCGGCCAGCACGCCACGAAACCGGTTTGCCGTGAGTACGCCTAGCAGCGCCTGGAGCCGCGAGCCGGCGATGGCCTTGAAACCGCCGGTCATGAACTGCAGCCCGAGCAGGAAGAGCGCGAGCCCGCCGATCAGAAGGCCGAACATCGACACCAGATTCAGGCTGACCTGATCGATTGCCGGGGAATCGGGAGTCATGGTTTTGCGCCTCGTGCTGAGTGTCGGCTTAGAACCGGCCGAGGGGCCTCAGCCCCGCCCGGGCACTCTGCCCAGGATGCAGGAAAGAATAGCCACATCGCAGGCGCAGACGCAGGAACCGCTCTGCCTTTCAGCAGGCGGCTCCCGCGTGACGTAACGCGCCTCAAGGCCGCTCCAGCGCCGCCATCGCGCGCACGATCACCAGCAGCACCGAAAGGCTCACGCCGCTCGTCGCGTGCAACTCCGCGAGCAGGCGCCCATAGCGTTCGAGCGCGGCTTCGTGCTGTTCGCACCATGCGTCCACGAGCGCTTGCGCATCGGCCGTGTCGGGCGCATGGGAAAGCGCGTTCGTCGTGAGCGCGCGCTTGAGGCGCGCCACCTCCGCAAGCGCGGCCGCGCGCGCCATGGTGTCCCAGTGCGTGGGCGTGGGCAGCGCCGCCGCGCGCTCGCTGATCCAGCCGTAGTTCAGGCGCATGTCCAGCGCGAAATACGCGGCCGCCACGTGTTCGAGCGGTCGATCGCATGCGGCCGCCACATCGGCGATATCCAGTAGTGCGATGGAAATCTCGCCACTTGCCACGCGCACCGCCAACGCGCTCTCCACGCCGGCGTTCACGAGCATGGCCTGACGCGCCGACAACGCTTCGAGATCGGCGGCGGGCAACAGCGTGGGCAATTGCGGTGCGAGCCGTTGCGCCGCGTCGCGGCAACGCGCGAGCAGCGCGCCCTCGCCGTCCATGGCGCCCGCCTGCAGGTGCCGCAGGAACCACAGCGCCGCACGTTCGAGCAGCCGCGCGACGTCCACGAACATGCCCGCCTGCACGTCGTCGGGCACACGGTTGTCGAGCGCGTCGATGTCGCGCCACACCTCGTTCAGGTCGAACACGTCGCGCGCCATGATGCAGGCGCGCACGATGTCGCCGGGCAGCGCATCGGTTTCCTCCATCAGGCGATGCACGAACGCGCAGCCCACGCGATTCACGAGCGCGTTCGTCAGATGCGTCGCGAGAATCTCGCGGCGCAGCGGATGGCGCTGCATCGGCTCGCTGAAGCGCTGCTGCAGCGGCTTCGGGAAATAATCGATCAGCAGGTTGGCGACGAGCGGGTCTTCCGGCAGGTCCGATTCGAGCAGCGCATCGTAGAGCCACATCTTGCTGTACGCGAGCAGCACGGCGCGCTCGGGCGAGGTGAGGCCGAGCTTCGCGCTCTGGCGTTCCACGATTTCCTCGTCGGTGGGGAGGAACTCGATGGCGCGGTTCAGGCGTCCCGCGCGTTCGAGCCAGCGCATGAGCCGCGTTTCCGCGTCGAGCAGCGCCGCGCTGTAGCGGCCCGCAATCGAGAGCGCCTGGGTCTGGTAGTAGTTGTCGCTGAGCACGAGCAGTCCGACTTCGTCCGTCATGTCGGCGAGCAGCGTATTGCGCTGCTTCATCGTCATTTCGCCGTCGGCCACCACGAGGCCGAGCAGGATCTTGATGTTGACCTCATGGTCCGAGCAATCGACACCCGCGGAATTGTCGATGGCATCGGTATTGATGCGCCCGCCGCGCTGCGCGAATTCGATGCGGCCGAACTGCGTGACGCCCAGGTTGCCGCCCTCGCCCACGACCTTGCAGCGCAGGTCGGCGCCGTTGACGCGCACGGCGTCGTTCGCCTTGTCGCCCACCTGGGCGTTGGTCTCGTGCGTGGCCTTCACATAGGTGCCAATGCCGCCGTTGTAGAGCAGGTCGACCGGCGCGAGCAGAATCGCGCGGATCAATTCCGCTGGCGCGAGCGCGGCCGCCTCGATGCCGAGCGCGCTCTGCGCGGCCGGCGAAAGCGGGATCGTCTTCACGGTGCGCGCGAACACGCCGCCGCCCGCCGAGATGGCCGCGGGATCGTAGTCGGCCCAGCTCGAGCGTTCGAGCGCGAAAAGCCGGCTGCGCTCCGCGAAGCTCGTCGCCGGATCGGGGTTGGGATCGAGAAAGATGTGCCGGTGATCGAACGCGGCAACCAGCTTGATGTGCGGCGAGAGCAGCATGCCGTTGCCAAACACGTCGCCCGACATGTCGCCAACGCCGACCACGGTGAAGTCGGTCGCCTGGGTGTCGACGCCCATTTCGCGGAAGTGCCGCTTGACCGACTCCCACGCGCCGCGCGCGGTGATCGCCATTTTCTTGTGGTCGTAGCCCACCGAGCCGCCCGAAGCAAAGGCGTCGTCGAGCCAGAAGCCGTATTCGTGCGAAATCGCGTTCGCGTAGTCGGAGAAGGTGGCCGTGCCCTTGTCCGCAGCGACCACCAGATACGGATCGTCGGGATCGTGACGCACCACCTCGGGCGGCGGCACGACCACGTTGTTCGCGAGGTTGTCGGTGAGGTCGAGCAGGCCGCGCAGGAAGGTCTGGTAGCACGCGATGCCTTCGCGCATCCACGCTTCGCGATCGGTGACCGGTGGCGGATTCTTCACCACGAAGCCGCCTTTCGAGCCCACCGGCACGATCACCACGTTCTTCACCATCTGCGCCTTCATGAGGCCGAGCACTTCGGTGCGAAAGTCCTCGCGCCGGTCGGACCAGCGCAGGCCGCCGCGCGCGACGCGCCCGCCGCGCAGGTGCACGCCCTCCACGCGCGGCGAGTAGACCCAGATCTCGAACATGGGCTTGGGCTCGGGTAGCCCGGGCACGTTGGCCGGATTGAACTTGAACGACAGCGATGGCAGCGTCGCGCCGTCGGCGTCGCGCCGGTAATAGTTGGTGCGCTGCGTGGCGTTGATGACGCCGAGGAACTGCCTGAGAATGCGGTCTTCGTCGAGATTGGGCACCTGGTCGAGCGCGCTTTCGATGGCCGCGAGCGCGCGCTCCATGCGGGTCTCGCGCGCCTCTCCCACATCGCCCACCGCAGGGTCGAAGCGCATGATGAACAACTCGACGAGCTGACGCGCGATGGCCGGATTGCCGGTGACCGCGCGCTCGATATAGGCGTCGCTGAAGGTGGAGCCCACCTGGCGCAGGTACTTCGCAAAGGCGCGCAGAATGGTGACTTCGCGCGCGCTCAGATAGGCGCGCAGCACGAGGCGATTGAAGTCGTCGTTTTCGATGCGCCCGCTCCACACGGCTTCGAAGGCGTCTTCGAACAGGCCCTTCACGCGTTCGATATCGAACTCCGCGTCGTCGGCAAGTTCGAGGCCGAAGTCGTGCACCCAGGCGCTCTCGCAGCCCGGCGCCTCGATGATGTAGGGCCGCTCTTCGTCCACGCGCACGCCCAGATGCTCGAGCATCGGCAGGCTGCGCGACAACGCGATGGCCTCGCCGGTGCAGTAGACCTTGAAGCGGAACGCGCGCGTGCCGGCTTCAATGGGGCGATAGAGATTCATGGCGATGCGCCGCGTGCCCTGCACGCGCTCGATCAGTTCGATGTCGCGCACCGCCGTGCGCGCGGGGTAATCGTCGCGATAGCCCGCGGGGAACGAGTCGGCGTAGCGATGCAGGAGCCGCGTGCCCTGCTCTTCGCCGAATACGTCGAGCAGCGCGTCGGCGAGATCGTCCTGCCAGCGCCGCGTAACCTGCACGAGCCGCGCCTCCAGTTCGCGCGTGTCGACTTCGGGCATCGAGCCGGTCTTCGCGTGCACGACGAAATGAATGCGCGCGAGCGCCGATTCGGAAAGCAGCGGCGTGAATTCCACCGACTCGCCGTTGAACACCTCCTTGAGCAGATTCGCGATGCGCTGGCGCAGGTCCGTGTTGTACTTGTCGCGCGAGACGTACACGAGGCAGGAGACGAAGCGCTCGAAGCGGTCGCGCCGCACGAACAGGCGCGTGCGCTGATGCTCCTGCAAGCGCAGCACCCCCATCGCGATGTCGAAGAGGTCGTCTTCGTCGGACTGGAAAAGTTCGTCGCGCGGCCAGGTTTCCAGCACGGTGACGAGCGACTTGCCGAGATGCCCTTTGGGCAAAAAGCCCGCGCGCCGCACGATGTTCGCGCACTTGCGGCGCACGATGGGAATCTCCGAGGCGGAGACCATATAAGCCGTGGAGGTGTAGAGCCCCACGAAGCGGCGCTCACCATTGACCTTGCCGTCCGGCCCGATGAGCTTCACGCCCACATAGTCGAGATAGCCGGGGCGATGCACGGTCGCGCGCGAATTCGCCTTGGTGAGGAAGATGGGCCACGGGCCGGTGATGATTTCCGCCGCCGCGCTCGGCAGCGGCGTGATATCGGGCGTGCCGGGCGCGCGCAGCGACTCGCGCAGAATGCCCAGACCCGAGCCCTCCACGCCGCGCAAGGCAAAGCCGTCGCCATGCTCGACGAGCGCGTAATCGCGCTGGCCGAGAAACGTGAAATGGTCGGCGGCCATCCATTCGAGAAACGCGCGCGATTCGACCTCTTCGGCGCTGCTCTCGCGCGCTTTCATGGTTTTGATCGTGGCGCGCGCCACCTCGACGATTTTTGGCCAGTCCTCGACTGCCGCGCGCACGTCGCCCAGCACCCTGGCGATTGCGCCGCGCAATTCCTCGAGTTTTGCTGCATCGCCGCAGCGATCGACTTCGAAATGAATGAACGACGCGAGCTGCGACTGGGCATCGTCCGCGCCGGCCCCGCCCGCTTCCACACGCACGATGGCGCCGTCCTGGCCGCGCCAGATGCGGAACACCGGGTGCATGACCGAATGCAGCGCGAGGCCGAGCTTGTTGACGGCCATGGAGACGGAATCGACGAGAAACGGCATGTCGTCGTTGACGATCTCGATCACGGTGTGGTCCGAATGCCAGCCGTGCTGCTCGAGAATCGGGTTGTAGACCCGCATGCGCTCGCTGCCCGGAACGAAGCGCTGTGCCGCCTGCCAGTGCGCCATGGCGGCGCCGTAGAGATCGGCGATGCTGCGGCTGCGCAGGTCCTCGGCGTCGACAAAGTCGTAGTAATGCCGCAGCAAGGGTTCGACGATCTGGAAGGTGGGTTCGGGTAATCGCGCACGCGCGAATTCCACGACATCGGAGAGCAGATGGGTGACGAATTCCTCGTTTCTCACTTGCATGGCGGACTCCTGGAAGGACGGCCATGGACTGCATCGGCGGGAGTTCATTATGCGCCGGGCGCGTACCGGAAGGGCCCAGGATGTGCATGTAGAGGTGGCGTGCGGAGCCGCGCGGCGTGGCACTGTGCGCCGCAATGCAGCATGGATATTGCGTACGCGCGGTTCGCTCACCCGCCCTCGGGGGCGATTTTCGGGGTCAAATTCGGGTTGCGCGAAAGCGACAATTTGCGGTACGAAACGACTGCATTTCGCCCGATTGATTCATATACTGCCGTCGTAAAGTCGAATCTGCCGGAAAGCCCGTTGCTGGAGCTTCCCGGCCTCCAGGAGACAGGCGGTGGATTCGTTTAGCAATACGATGAAGTTGACGCTGCGTGCGATGGCGGCGTGCGCAGCGCTTTGGGCTCCGGTGCTGGTTCAGGCGCAGGAAGTGGGCTCTCCTGGCGGCGCGCTCAGCGGTGAGTTTTTCAACCGGTCCAGCGTAGCGGTCAAGGCCACGCGCAACGTCATGGACAGTGCCAGGGTCGACAATGCCGCCCTTCCCCAGTTAGAGTCCTCGGGAAAAACGAAGGCATCGCCGACGCCGCGCGTGATGCCTTTCATCGATGGCGGCTATGGGCGCAGGCATCCGGCAGTCGGCCTCGACTTCTCGTTCGAGTTGGGCGAGGCGCGTAGCTACCCGAGCGTTTCGTCATACGCATAGATTGCGCGCGATGGCACCGCACTCGCGCGACGAACCGGCAACTTTGCCAGCCGCTCAGCGTTGCCGGAACACGTCGATTGACGACAACGCGCGCCCGTGGAAGTCGAACAGCGTGTTGTTGTCCCACTGATCGCCCGCCCCCACCTTCCAGCCCACATTGGCCGTGGGAATCCATTCGGGCTCCCACCAGAAGATGCCCTTGCCGTGCCCGTCGGGAATGCCCTTCACCACCTTCGTGAGCGCCGCGAAGAACTGCGCCTGCCCCTCGGGCGTGGGCGGGTACGTGAGCGTGCCGGTGTTGGTCATGGTATCGGGCTCGGAGTCGCCATCGCTCGTGGTCCACGGATACGCGGTTTCCACCACGACGATGTCCTTGCCATAGCGCACCGCCAGGTCGTTCGCGTTGTTCTGCAGGTCGTCGAGCGAACCCTGCCACTGCGGGTAGTACGAGAGCCCGATCAGGTCGAAGCTCACGCCGCGCTGCACCGCGCTGTCGAACCACCATCGGCTCGTGGCGTTGTTGCCGCCGCTGTCGATGTGCAGCATGTGCTTGATCCGCGGGTCGGCTGACTTCACAGCATCGTGGGCCGTTTTGAGCAGCGTCGCGAGATTGTCCCACTGGTCGTATTTGCCGAGCGGCCAGAGCATGCCACCCGTGATCTCGTTGCCGGTCTGCACCCATTCGGGCCGCACGCCCTCCTCGCGCAGCATGCGCAGCACGCCCGTGGTGTAGTCGGCGAGCAGCTCGCAGGTCTGCGCGAGACTCTTGCCGGCCCAGGCGTGCGGCGGATACTGCTTGCCCGGGTCGGCCCACCAGTCGCTGTAGTGGAAGTCGATCAGCACGCGCAGCCCGAGTTCGGCCGCGCGCCGGGCCAGCACGCGCACATGCCGGGCGTTGTTATATCCGGCCGCCGGGCTCTGGTTCGCCGGAAAATAATCAGGATTGCCAGGATCGTTCCAGACTTTGATGCGAATGGCGTCCAGACCGTGGCGCTTGAAGATACGCAGGCAGTCGTCCGCCTTGCCGTGGTCGTAGACTTGGTCATAAAAGCGCGCGCCGTTCGCTTCGAGTTCTAGCAGCGTGGAGACGTCGGCGCCCATTACGAAGCGCTCGCCAGCGCCCGGTGCGCCCCCCTTGCCGCCCGACTCGCCGGCGAGCGCCGCCACAGGGAACGCAGCGCCCATGCCCGATGCGAGCGCGCTGCCGGCCAGCAAGGACAGCATCTCTCTTCTATTCATTTATGCTCCTCCGTGGGTTGTGACGGACCGGACCCGCATTGCGGCGGCCCGCTTGCTGACGCATCGCCGCGCACCTTCGCGGTGGCTGGCGGCGCGGTGTTGAAAACCGCTACGGCACGCTCAATGCGGGTCGCGCCAGGCGCACACGTCGCCCGTGTCGAGCATGGCCTCGCCAAGCACGAACTGCGCGCCGGGAGGGGCCGGCGCCTGCACGCGCGCTTCGCCGAAGTTGAACGCGAAGGTCAGCCCGCCGCGCCGCGCGAGGCGCAGACCCTCGGGCAACGCTTGTGGCGCGAGCCCCGCTGCGTGTGCCGCGCTGCCGAGCACGGCGCGATGCAGGTCGTGAGTGAGCCATGCCGTCACGTAACGCACGCGGCCTCGCGAAACGAGTGCGGGCCAGCCATCGTCGAATCGCGCATCGACACGCGCGCCATCGTTCGCACGCACGTGCTCGCGCCAGTGAATCGCCGTGCCGCTCGCGTCGCCCACGGACAACGTGGGCGCGAGCGTGGGCCGCAGCGACTCCGCTTCGAGCACCTGAAGCGGCACCACGCGCTGCAGCGCGCCTGGCGGCAGCGTGTCCGGAATCGCGAAGGTTGCCGTTTTCGAGCCGCTGCGCGGTCCGATCACCCAGTGCGCATCGCTGCGCTCGATTTGTGCCACGAAGGTGTCGTCGATCACCGCGAGCGAAGGCACCACCACGAGCCGGTACGTGGAAAGATCCGCGTGTCGCGAAACGACGTCCACATCCAACCCCTGCTCGCGCAGCGCGCTGTAATAGTCGAACGCGAGCATCTGATAATCGAAGCCCGCTCCATGGCGCTGGATCTCGAACATCCATTGCGTCTCGTAGTCGAACACGAGCGCGACCGCGGCGCTCGCCGTTGGCGCGAGCGAATGCAGTGCATCGCTCCGGGCGATTTCGCGCGCGGCCTGCGCCACTTCCAGGCCGCCCGGCGAAAGCTCGTTGTTCGGCAAGTTCAGGCCCGAATGCATCTGCTCCTGCGCATAGGGGCACTGGCGCCAGCGGAAATACGACACCAGTTCGGCACCATGCGCGAAGGCCTCATAGGCCCACAGGCGCACCATGCTCGGCGCGGGCACGGGATTCCACGAGGCCCAGTTGACAGGCCCCGCCTGCTGCTCCATCACCCAGAAGCGGCCCGCGCCGACACCGCGATAACGGTCGTGATCGAACGCGGAAACATCGGGATGCGCGGTGCGCGCATAACGCGCTTTCTGCGCTTCCGGCAGACCGATCGATTCGGTGCGGGCGATCGGATAGCTGTCCCAGGTCGCGACGTCGATGGCCTTGTCCGCCGCGAAGCGGTAGTGGTCGAAGGTCGTGAAAAAGCCCATGAAGTTGTGCAGCACGTCCGCGTGCGGCGCGTGACGGCGCAGCACGTCGGCCTGCTCGCGATGAAAGCTCGCGACTTCATCGGACATGTAGCGCCGGAAGTCCAGCAGGTGCGAGGGATTGGCGTCGGTGGGCGTGAGCACCGGCAGCCCGACCGACTCGAACGACGGATACTCCATGCTCCAGAACACATTGCCCCATGCGTTGTTGAGCGCCTGCGCGCTGCCGTAGCGCCGCTGCAACCACGCCTGGAAACGCCGCAGCGCGGCGGGCGAGTAGCTCGGCACGGTGTCGTGGCAGCCGAGTTCATTGTCGGTCTGCCAGGCGACCACGGCGGAGTGCCGCCCGTAGCGCTGCGCCATGGCCCCGGTAATGCGGACGCATTCCCGCCGATAGAGATCGGAAGCGATATCGTAGTGCCGGCGCGAGCCCTGGTTCCAGCGCGTGCCGTCCGCCCGCACGGGCAAGATCTCGGGGTGCCGCTCGACGAGCCACATGGGCGGCGCGGCCGTGGGCGTGCCGAGCACGAGCTTCAGGCCTCGCGCGGCCAGCGTTTCGACCGCCTCGTCGAGCCATTCCCAGTCAAAAACGCCCGCGCGCGGCTCCATCCGGCTCCAGGCGACTTCGGCGATGCGCACGTGCGTGATGCCCAGCTCGGCCATGCGGCGCGCGTCGTCGGCCCACATCGCGCGCGGCCATTGTTCGGGGTAGTAGCAGACACCGATTTGCATAAGTGAAAATCCAGTTCAAAACCAATAATTAAGGGGAAAAAGGACCTTCGACACCGGCAAGGGGAGATCAGCCCTTGCTGGCGCCGAAGGTCAGTCCCGCGACAAAGTGTTTCTGCATGGCGAAGAACATCAGCACGGAAGGCAGCGCCGCGAGCACCGAGCCCGCCGCCACGAGATTCCATGCCGTGGTCCACTGCCCCTTGAGCGCGGCCACGCCCACGGTGATGGGCGCGGCGTCGTCGCCCTGGGTGAGGCACAGCGCCCAGAAGTAGTCATTCCAGACGAACGTGAAGACGAGAATGCCGAGCGCCGCGAGCGCGGGCCGCACGAGCGGCATCACGATGCGCCAGTAGATGGTCCATTCGCTCGCACCCTCCACGCGTGCTGCCTCGATCAGCTCGAATGGCAGTTGCTTGATGAAATTGCGCAGGAAGAGCGTGCAAAAGCCGGTCTGGAACGAGACGTGAAAAATGATGAGCGCCCATACCGTGTTGTAGAGCCCGAACCGCAGCGCCATGTCGCGCACCGGAATCATGAGGATCTGGATGGGCACGAAGTTGCCCGCGACGAACGCGAACAGCACCGCCGTGTTGCCGCGAAACCGGTAGGTCGAGAGCGCGAAGCCCGCCATCGAGGCCAGCGCGATCGCACCGATCACCGAGGGCACGGTGATCAGCACGCTATTGGCGAAATAGTGGAGCATGGGCGTTTGCGTGAGCGCCGTGCCGTAGTTTTCGAACAGCGCGAAATGCTTCGGCCAGCCCCAGTAATCGCCCTGCTGGAGTTCGTCGGAGGAGCGGATGGAGGTGAGCAGCACCGCGAGCATCGGCAGCAGCCAGACGACCAGCGCGATGGGCAAGGAGATCTTGTAGAGCGTGCGGCTCGTGGGTCTCCAGCGTTCTACGGGAAGCGGATACATGGGTAACGACTCCGTCAATTTCAGCGTTCTTCGCGCAGCATGCGGCGCAGATGGAACACGATGTACACGAGCATGACGGCGAACAGCACCACGGCAATCGACGCCGAATAGCCTTCGCGGTAGTACTTGATCGCCTGGTCGTACATGTAATAGGCGAGCACGGTGGAGCTGTCGAACGGGCCGCCGCCGCTCATCACCGCAATGAGGTCGAAGCTGCGCAGCGCGCCAATCACAGTCAGCACGATCGCCATGAAGGTGACGGGGCGCAGTTGCGGCAGCACCACGTGCCAGAAGAGGCGCCAGCCCTTCGCCCCCTCCATGCGCGCGGCCTCCACGATCTCGGGGTTGATCGACGTGAGGCCCGTGAGATAGAGCACCATGCAAAACGGCGTTTGCGGCCACAGCGCGGCGAAGATGATGCCGAGCGTGACGAGCTTCGCGTCGCCCAGCACCGGCACGCCATGGCCCACGATCAGGCGCAGCAGGCCGAAGGTGGGGTCGTAGAACCACGAGAACACGAGGCCGACCACCACGCCCGAAAGCACGAAGGGCGCGAAGAATAGCGACTTCACGAGGCGGATGCCGCGCACGCGCTGATTCAGGTAGAGCGCGAACAGCAAGCCGGACGGCGGCGCGAGCAGGAACAGCACGAGCCACAGCAAGTTGTTCTTGAGCGCCGTGTAGAACGTATCGGTCTGGAACAGCTCGACGTAATTCGCGAGACCCACGAAGGTCTTCGCGGTCATGCCGTCCCAGTTGTAGAAGCTCAGCGTAATGCTGCTGAAGATCGGGTAGATCACGCACAGCGTGAAAAGCGCGCAACCGGGCAGCAGAAAATAAAGCGCGGCGCGATGCTGCTGGCGGCGCGCCGTGGATGCGCGCCGCGCTCGCGACGCCCCGAACGGGCGCGCCAGGGTATCGGACATGGTTGAGTTCTCGCGAGACATTACGGATTCCGAACGACTATCGTGAAACCTGCTGCTTTGCGCCGGCATATTTTCATGCCGGCACATGTGGCGCTTACTTGTGGTAGATGCGCTGGCGCGTCGTTTCGAGGCGCGCGAGCAGTGCGTCGATCTGCGAAGGGTCGCTGTAGAACTGCTGCATCGCCTTCATGCCCTCGTCGGCCATTTCCTTTTGCATGTCGCGGTCGTAGAACTGCGCAATGCCGCCGCGCGTGCTCGCGAGGGTCTGGAAGCCCACCTTCGAGATAGCGTCCTCAGGTTCGGCGGCCTTGTTGTTCGACGGCAGCGTGCCCCAGCCGCGCGCGAGATCCGCGTTGATTTCCGGGGTTTCCATGAATGCCAGCAGGCGCCGCGCGTCGGTCTTGTTCTTCGCTTTCGCCGGAATCAGCAGCACGTTGACCGGGCCGTCCTCGGCCATCGGCACGCTGGGGTCGATCACCGGGAAGCGGAAAAAACCCACGTCCTGCTTCATGCTGGCCGGGAAGCTCGCGGAGAAGAATGTGCCCATCAGCATCATCGCCGCCTTGCCGTTCACGAGCACCGGCGCGATCGAATCGACGTCGTAGGACAGCGCGTTGTCCATGAAGTAGTGGTTGTCGATCAGCGTCTTCCAGGCCGTGAACACTTTCTTCACGCGTGCGTCGGTATAGGGAATCTCGCCGGCCATCAATTGCTGGTGAAACGCGTTGCCATTGAGGCGCAGGTCGAGATAGTCGAACCATGCGGCCAGCGTCCAGCTATCGCGCGCGGCCACGGCAATGGGCTGCACGCCGCTCGCCTTGAGCTTCTTGCAGGCGTCGAGGAACTCGTTCCACGTTTTCGGCTCAGCCTTGATGCCGGCCTTCTCGAACAGGCCCTTGCGGTAGAAAAAGCCATACGCATCGTAACCTAGCGGCGCGGCATACTGCTTGCCCTTGTAAGTCGAAGGCTCCTTCACCGATGCATACTGCTCGTTCCAGCCGTTCTTCGCCCAGTCCGCCGAAAGGTCTTCCAGCAGGCCGCGCTGCGCGTAATAGGCCATGCGCTCGCCGTCGTGCCACGAGACCACGTCGGGCGGGTCGGTGGCGAGCCAGCCGCTCATCTGCACCTTGTAGGCTTCCTCGGAGATATAGGACACCTTGAGATCGACGTCGGGATTGGCCTTCTTGAACTTGTCGAAGGCGTCTTGCCACGTCGAGCGCTGGTTGCCGCGCGCCGAGACGTTGACGGTGAGCGTGGCGGCGTCCGCCGCGCCGCTTGCCAGCGTGACAGCCACCACGGCCACCGCAGCCACGGCGGCCGTGGCGCGCGCCAGCGTGCCTGAGTTTCGAAAGCGGGTACGAAAGCGTTGAGCGAACATCTGTTGTCTCCTGTCCTGGTACTTGCCTTGCCTGTGCGGCGGCGCACTGCCGCCGGTCGTGATGACCCGCTCTTGCGGCGGGGTGAAACCGGATCGTGTGCTCTGATGCTGTTACGTTCAGGCCGCTGCCACAAGCGGTATACCCGGTGCACCCGGGACACCGGCCGCATGCGTGACGGCAAGACGCTGCCGCGCCACGCCGCTTTGCTCGAACAGATGGCAGGCCTCGGCGGGCACGCGCACGCGCAGCCGCTCGCCCACGCCAACCGGGGTATCGCCGGGCGCTTTCGCCACGAGCGTGCCCGCCGCGTGATCGGCGTGCAGATAGCTATGCTCGCCAAGACGCTCGGCCAGCACCGTTGCGCAGGCAACCGACTGTCCTTCGCCATCGAGGCGTAGATGCTCGGGCCGCACACCCAGCGTCACGCGCTCGCCGCGTTGCAGGCCGCGCCCTTCCACGCTGGCGCGCAGCGTCTCGCCGCTCGTCAGCGTCACTTGCACGCCACCTTCGTCCACCGACGCCACCTCGCCGTCGATGAAGTTCATGCGCGGCGAGCCGATGAAGCCGGCCACGAAGCGCGACTTTGGATGGTGATAGAGCTCGAGCGGCGCCCCGCTCTGCGCCACGCTGCCGTGGCGCTCCATTTCCTCGCCCGCGTGCAGCAGCACGATGCGGTCGGCCAGCGTCATGGCCTCCACCTGGTCATGCGTGACGTAGACCACGCTCGCGTTCTCGAAGCGCTGATGCAGGCGCGCGATCTCCACGCGAGTATGGCTGCGCAGCGCGGCGTCGAGATTCGAGAGCGGCTCGTCGAACAGAAACACGCCGGGCTCGCGCACGATCGCGCGCCCGATGGCCACGCGCTGGCGCTGGCCGCCCGAGAGCGCCTTGGGATGCCGGTCGAGCAGCGCCTCGAGCTGCAAGCTGCGCGCGGCGTCGCGCACGCGGCGCTCGATTTCGGTCTTCGGCACCCTGGCGATCTTCAGGCCGAACGCCATGTTTTCGAACACCGTCATATGCGGAAAGAGCGCATAGCTCTGGAACACCATCGCCACGCCGCGCTCGGCGGCGCTCACGTCGTTCACCACGCGGCTGCCGATGCGCAGTTCCCCTTCGCTCAAGTCTTCGAGGCCCGCGATCATGCGCAGGAGTGTGGACTTCCCGCAGCCCGAAGGGCCAAGGAACACGCAGAATTCGTGATGCCCGATGTCGAGATCGACGCGCCGGATCACGGGCGCGTGCTCGCCATATTGCTTGCCGACGTTCGTCAACTGGATCGTCGCCATGGATTCGTCTCCTCCTTCTCGTTGTTGCGGCCGCCATAATTTAAGCGCTTAAATTTTCTGCCGCAAATTTAGCCGGGAGACTTGCGCAATAGGCATTTAACCGCTTAAATTTCCACACGGTCGAGCCACGGCGCCGATCGATTCCCGGCTGGGTGTGGACGAAAATTATCAATCCCCGCGCCGGTTTGCAACATTTGAGTCGCGGTCCCTGAATATGGGAAATAGCGGCGAAAAAGGCAGCACATGGTCACCTTGTCAGAAGTCGCCCGGCGCGCGCGCGTCACCGCGGCCACCGTTTCGAACGTGCTGCGCAATCGCGAGAAAGTCCGCCCGGAGACGGCGGAGCGCGTGCTCAAAGCCATTGCCGAACTGGGCTACCGCCCCAACCTCAACGCGCGTGCGCTCGCGCAGGGCCGCTCGTCCACGCTCGCGCTGATGCTCTCGAACATCGCCAACCCGTTCTATCCCGAGTTCGTGGTCGCGGCCGAGCGCGCCGCGCGCCAGGCCGGCTATTTCCTGATGGTCTGCAACACCGACGACGACGCGCAAATCGGCCGCGCCTACCTGAACCAGATTGCAGGCACATTCGTGGACGGCGTGCTCGTGATGAACACCGACACGGCCATGAACGAGTTGTGCATCGCCGCCATGCACAGTTGCCCGATCCTGCTGGCGATGTGGGAGCACCCCGAGAAGCCGCCGGCCCTGCCCTGCGTGGCTGTCGACTTCGCGCAGGCGGGCGCGCTCGCGGCACAGCATCTGCTCGGGCTCGGGCATCGCAAGATCGGCATGCTGATCGGTGATGGCTGTGGCGGCCTGCAGGACGCGCGCTCGGACGGCTTTCGTACGGCGCTCGCGGCGGGCGGCGTGGCGCGCGCCACGGTGGAAATGGAGGTGCGCGATTCAATCGATTCGGGATACGAAGCATGCAAGACGCTGATGGCGACTCATCCCGATCTCACGGCGATCTTCGCCACCAACGACCTGCTTGCAATTGGCGCGATCCAGGCGCTGGTCGGCATGGGGCGTGCGGTGCCCGACGACGTCTCCGTGATCGGCATCACCGACATTGCGCTCGCTCACCAGGTGCGCCCCGCGCTCACCACCGTCGCGATCCAGACCGAGGCGCTGGCGGAATTGTCGATACGCAGCCTCATTCGCTTGATCGACGAACCTTCACGGGAGCCTTCGATGGCGTTCGGCCCGGCGCCCGAGTTGATCGCGCGCGATTCGACCGGGCCGCGCGAGAAGCGCCCATCTCGAGCCACGAAGCCCGGCGGCTAGAACCGGTCGATCATCCCAAGCTGCACGCCACGCACCGTCGCGCCCGGCCAGGATGGCGGAAGGCCCGTGACGTTCACGCCACGCAGCGTGAATTCGGCCTGCCCGCGATTGCGCAGCCAGCCGGCGCTCGCGTAGAGCAGCACGCGCTTCGAGAGGTCGTACTCGCAGGCCGCGCTGAACTGGTCGGCGTTGTTGTCGCCGCCCGAGCGGTCGCGCAAATACGTGTAGCCCAGCGAGGCGCGAAAGCGGCCACTCACCGCATAGCGCGCCGACACCGATACGCCGTCGTTGTGATAACGCGGCGTGCCGCCGTCGCCGTTGAAGAACGAGACAAAGCCTGTGATCGGGCCGTACACATACGAAACGCCGCCGAGATTCGCGCGCAGCGCGCCATTGCCGTGCGTCTGCTGATGCGCGTATGAAATGCGCAGCGGGCCGTTGTGGTACGCAAAGGTTTCGATGTTGGCGGCAAGGCCGTTGCCGTCGCCATCGCTCGCGCTGCGCAGCGAGGTCATGAACGTGGTCGAGAAGCCGTGGAATTCGGGCGAGAGGTAAGTGATGGCATTACTCTCATAGGGCGTGATCTTCGAGAGATTGTCGAGCCCCGAGGCGATGGTGCCCGCGCCGAACGCATCGAGCCCGCCCTTGAATGGAATGTAGATGGGCGAATACTGGCGGCCCACGCGCAGCGTGCCATAAGGCGTGCCTACGCCAATCCACGCCTGGCGGTTGAAGATCGTGTTGTTCACGGCGAGCGTGCCGTCGGCCGAACCAAAGCCGTTCTCCAGAGTGAACAGGATCCGCACGCCATTGCCGATATCCTCGGCGCCGCGCAGGCCCACGCGCGAACCTCGATACGCTCCTGAGTCCATGCGCGCGACATAGCCCGCGCCCGGGTTGGTGACTTCGATGCTCGTATCCAGCGAGCCATAAAGCGTGACGCTGCTCTGGGCATGCGCGTCCATTGCGTGCGCCGCCAGCATGACGAGCGGGACAAACACAAAGAGCGCGCCTCGCGGCGCGCTCCATTCACCAAAGCGGATGCGTTGCCGCACGCGTTACTGCGGCAACGCGTAGGCGATCACGTAGTCGCCAAGCTTCGTGCCGAACGAGCCATGCCCGCCCGCCGCGATCACCACGTACTGCCGGCCGTTGACCGAATAGCTCATCGGCGTGGCCTGGCCGCCCGCGGGCAGACGCGCGCGCCAGATCTCCTTGCCGGTGTTCACGTCGAACCCGCGAATGTAGTTATCGGCCGTCGCACCGATGAACGCCACGCCGCCAGCCGTCACGATCGGCCCGCCCAGCATCGGCATGCCCATCTTGAACGGCAGCGGAATTGGCGAGCTGTCGTGCACCGTGCCGATGCGCTTCTTCCATACGATCTGGTTGGTCTTCAAATCGATCGCGGCCATGTAGCCCCATGCCGGCTGCTTGCACGGCAGCCCGAACGGCGAGAGGAACGGGTTGAGCGTCACGCCATAGGGCACGCCGTATTGCGGCTGGATGCCCGACTCCGTGCCGCTGCCCTTGGCGCCCGGCTCCGGCTCCAGCGGATTGCCCGGCCCGCGCGGGATCAGCCGCGAGACGAACGGCAGCGCGATCGGATTGGCGATGGCGATCTGGCGGTCCGTGTCGACGGCAATGCCGCCCCACTCGAACATGCCGAGGTTGCCCGGGAACACGAGCGTGCCTTGCAGCGAAGGCGGCGTGAAGGTGCCTTCGTAGCGCAGCTTGTGGAACATCACGCGGCACACGAGCTGGTCGTACATCGTGGCGCCCCACATGTCGGCGTCGGTGAGCAGGTTCTTCGGGCGGAACGTGAGTTCGGAGAATGGCTGCGTCGGCGCGACGTGGTCGCCCGGCGCCGCGCCTTGCGGCACCGGCATTTCGGGCGCCGGCACGACTGGCACGCCGGTGCGGCGGTCGAGCACGAACAGGTTTCCTGTTTTCGCGGGGCCGTACACCACCGGCACGGTCTTGCCGTCCTTGTCGGTGATGTCGGCGAGCGTGGGCTGCGAGGGCATGTCCATGTCCCACAGATCGTGGTGGGCGGTCTGGTAGAACCA
>JAITTX010000190.1 GCA_031286755.1 Paraburkholderia sp. | reverse complement strand
CGATCGAAGCGCCGCGTATAGAGAATGTCCGCGCCGTAGAACGTGCCGCCATAAGCGGTCACCGACCAGTAGCGCGAGAGGTTGATGGTGGCCTTGATCGCATTCGCGGCCGATTGCAGGCCTTGTTCGTAGCCGAGCACGAACCGCTCGTTGATGGCCTTGGAGAGCATCACAACCTCGGGGTCGGTGAGGCCGACCTCGCTGCGCCCGATCGAGAATTCGTCGAGGCCGATGCTCTGCGCAATGCGTTTGCCCTGCGCGCTGCCGAGGAGCGCCAGCGCCGTCGTCATCGCACTCTGCTGGCCGACGTTGTTGCCCTGGTCGGTGCCGTGGCCGAACAGGAGCCACGAAAGCTTGTCGCCGTCGGGCACGTTCGGCTCGGAAACGAGCTTCGCCACCGGCGCCTGGACCGTGCCCGTGACCTGCACGCCCGCCTCCACCTGCTGGTTGCGCTTCATCGCGAGAATATTGATGCCCGGATTGGCGACCGGCCCGTTGAAGGTGAAGAAGCCGTTCTCGATGTTGAGCTTGGTGCCGAACGCGGTGTAGGTGGACCCTTCCGTCACGCGCACATTGCCGACCGCTCGCAGCGGCACGTCCGGCGCACTGGTCACGGTAATCGTGCCGGCAAGGCCGAGATCCGCGCCCTGCCCGTGGAAACGGAAGTCGCGACCGAGGTTGATGGCGATGTTCGAGCGCGGCGCGAAGCGCGGCGCGGGCTTTTTCGAGGCGGTCTCTTCGATGGGCGGCGGCACGCCTCCCGTCGTCGTGCCGTCGGGGCGCACGATCACGACGTCCTCGCCGAGCGAGGGCGCGGCCGACTCCGGCATGTCGAAGCGCGCGCGGTCGACAGTGAACTTGCCGTCGATCTGCATGCCGCCCAGATGCCCGCCATTGGCGATGCTCGCGCTGCCCGACACTGACAGCTTGCGGTCGGGCGAGGCAAAGAGTTCGAGCTTGTCCGCGATGATGCTCGCGGTGAGATCGGGCTCGGCGTTGTCGAGCCCGACGCGGCCCGTCGCGCGCAGCGTGCCGCTCGTCGCGCCGTGAAACTCCACCTGCTGGAAGTCGACGAGATTCTTCGAGAGCGCGATGCGGATCACGCCGTCCTTCAATTCCAGACCCTGATCGACGACGGTCGCGGAAATGCCGTCGCCCACGAGCGAGCCCGTGAGGTTCGGCTTCGCCACGGTGCCGCCCAGCGCGAGGTCCAGCGCGAGATGGCCGTCGAGCAGATAGCTCGGGCCCAGCAGGCCGCCGGTGGTTTTGAGGGAAGGCACGTTCGCCTTGATCGTGCCGCCGAGCGGCGCTTCGTCGGCCACCGTGAGCATGCCGTCGCGCGGCACAAGCGTGGTGTTCACGTCGACGTCGAGCACGCCCACGCGGCTGGCCTGCGCATGCGCCGTGAGCGTGAGCCGGTTGCCGCCGTTGAAAGCCGCGCGCGCGTTGAGGTCGCCGATGCCGAGCGAGGCAAGACCGCGCCCGATCTCGGTGGTGACGTCGCCCGAGCGGCGCTTCACCTGCACGTAGCCGCTCGCGCTCTGACCCATCGAGAAGTCCCAGTCGCCATCGAAGATCAGGTCCGACCGCAGCGTGGACGGCACGCCCGTGAACTGCTGGCGCAACTGCAGGATGCGCGCGACCGAGACGTTCGTGAGCGCGCCCGCCGAGCGGATGCGGCCGTGGTCGAGATCGAACGACTTCAAGTCGAGCGAGGCGCCCACGGCGGCAATACGCGTCGCGCCGAGCGTGACCTTGCCCGGTCCCGCGCTCACCGTCAGCGGCACCTCCAGCTTCACGCCCGGCACGCCGCGGTTCTCGAGCTGCGTCACCGTGCCGTCCCAGCGCGTGCCTTCGCGGGTGTCGGAGAGCTTGCCGTTGGCCGCCACCGCGAAATCGATCGGCTGCCCCTGCACCCGGCCCTTCGCGCTCGCGGTGAACGCGTGCTTCGCGCGCGTGCCGGAAAGGCGCGCGCTCAACGTCGTGATATCGACGCCCGCCACGGCGATACCGCTCGCGTCGGCGCTAAAGGCGAGCGCGCCGTTCGCGCCGTCGCGCGCCTCGGCCCGGCCCTCGGCGTGGCCGACGCGGTTCTCGCCGAACACCACGTTCTCGGCCTTGTAGTCGAGCGTCACGTCGGGGTGCGCGAAGGTGCCGGTGAGGTCGCCGCCTGCCGCCAGTTGGCCCGCGACGCCGAAGCCGAGCCGGTCGAGCTGCGGGGCATCCACGCGAAAGCGCAGGCGGTCGCCGCGCGCGCCAAAGCTGCCCTGCAAATCGACGGTATTGCCCGCGACCGAGAGATTCGCGCGGCTCGGCAGGATGCGCGAGCCCGCCAACTGGATGAGGCCCTCGCCGGTGAGCGGCAGGTTGTCGTAGACACTCGGGCCGAGCTTGAACTCGGCCTTCGTCGTCAAGGTGGGCGCCAGCATGCCGCTGGCAGTGAGCGTGCCGTTTACGCGCGCCACGATGCGGCGCGCCGGAGCCTTCGGCGCGGATTGGCGCGGGGCCGTTTTGGGCCTCGCGGTTTGCGTGGTATTGCGCGCAACGTTCTGCGCGTCCGCCTGCTCGCTCGTCTGCGCCGGATTGAGCGCGGGGTTCATCGCGGGATTGAGCGCGAGGTTGCGGCGCGGATTCAAGGCATCCTTTTCCGCGGCTCGCTGCGCGTCGGTGGGCCCGGCCGGCTTGTGCGCTTCCGTGCGCGTGGGCACCTGCGAGGCCAGCGAGAGCGGATCGAAATCGGTCAGCACCGCCTTGAGCGTGTAGCTGGAATGCGCGTCGTGCTTGAGCGCGCCCGTGATATCGAGATGTCCCGCTCCCGAAGTCAGGCGCACGTCGTTGAAGGCGAGGCGCACGGGATCCTGCGTCACCTTGCCTTGCAGGCGCAGGGCGGCCTTCGGATCGGCGAGATCGAGCGCGACGCTCTGCGTGTCGCCGGCGAGGCTCACCGTGATCGGTCCCGCCAGTTGGGTCGGAAGCACGCTCGCTTCGAGCGCGTTCAGATCGAGCCGCGCCACCTTGAGGTCGAAGCGGCCGTTGCGCCCGCTCAGCACTCCGCCGCCCGTCACGGTCGCGTTCTTCACGAGCCGCACGTTCAGGTTCGAGAGGCGTTGCGTGTGCGCATCGAGTACGACATCCGTGTACGCCTCGATGAGCGGCAGCAGATGCGCGTCGATGGCTCCCGGCTTCGCGTTGACGATCGACACCTTGCCGGCGACCGTGAAGCCCGCCGCATTGGGATTCTCATGGCCCGGCGCGGCGCCGGTGGCGCCCGA
>JAITTX010000186.1 GCA_031286755.1 Paraburkholderia sp. | reverse complement strand
CCCGTGCCCGGCCCGAGCAGGCCGATCACGCTGTTCTGGCGGCGCTGGCCGCCGCCCACCTGATTGCGCTGCGCGTCGGTCAAGCCGGGCAGCGCCATGGCGAGCGCGGTGAAGTCGTTCACGACGAGGAGCGTGTCGAAGCCGAGCGCGCGGCGCGTGGCCTCGATCGAAAAGGTCCAGTCGTGATTGGTCATGCGCACCTGGTCGCCGTCGACCGGGTTCGCAATGGCGATGGCCGCGTGGTTCACGCGGCCGATCTTCGTGTCCTTCAGATACTGCTGGATCACTTCCGCGACGCCCGGATAGTCGGCGCACGGATACACGCGCACCTGGCCGATCTCGCCCGGGCCCGTCTCCAGCGCGAAGCGCGCGTTGGTTCCGCCGATGTCGGCGAGCAGCCTCGGTCCGTCGGCGTGCTGGCCCGCGCCAGGGGCGGATTTGTTAGGCGCACCAGTAGACATCGAGTCTCACTCCCTTGTCGTTCGCCAGCTTCGAGATGGCGTTGTTCTGTTCTGCCGCGGCGGCCTGTTGCAGCACGTCGAGCTTGCGCTGGCCCGCGATCAGCAGGAACAGGCGATCCACCTGGCGCAGCGCCTGCATCGACCACGAGATGCGCGCGTGCGGCGCCGCCTGCGGATGCACGGCCACGAACGGGCGCGCCGTGGTGAGGGCTTCGTGCCACTCGGGGGCGTCGGCGAAGATCGAGGCCGTGTGGCCGTCCTCGCCCATGCCGAGCACGGCCACGTTGGGCAGAAGACGCTGCGGATCGGCGTTGAGCGCGGCCACGTGCGCGTCCAGTTCTTGCGTGACATCGACGAGCGGCAGGAAGCGCGCTTGCGCCGCCTCGTTCTTCAGCAGCGTCTCGTGCACGAGGCGCGCGTTGCTGGCCGAGTCCGTGTCGGGCACCCAGCGGTCGTCCACCAGCGTGATGTCGGTGCGCGCCCAGTCGAAGCGGTGCGTCGACAGGGTCTCGAGAAACGGCCGCGGGCTCGTGCCACCTGAAACCGCGAGCGTTGCACGGCGCGCACCAGTTCCGGGCGCGGCTGCCAGAGCGGTGAGCGACGCATGTAGCGCGTCGCCCACGGCTCGCGCCAGCGCGTCGGATTGGACGCGCGGGTCGTCGAATACGTGAAGCTCGATCACTTCTCCTCCAGGCTGCTTTTTTGTCGATCTGCGGGGATGCTCATCTGTCCGTTCAATTCTCTTCTTCGAGCCAGCAGGTGCCGTGCTGCGCCAGCATCGCGCTCGAGGCCGCCGGCCCCCACGTGCCCGCTGCGTACGGCTTGGGCGGGCGCGGCGTGGCGGCCCATTCGTTGAGAATGGGCTCGACCCATTTCCACGCGGCTTCCTGTTCGTCGCGCCGCACGAAGAGCGCGAGGCGTCCGTTGATCACGTCGAGCAACAGACGCTGATACGCCTCCATCTGACCTTCGCGGAAGAACTGGTCGAACGCGAGGTCGAGGTGCACGCTAGAGAGATTCATACCTTCGCCGGGCTGCTTGGCGAGGCAGTACAGACGAATGCTCTCGTTGGGCTGCAGGCGAATCACCAGACGGTTCGAGCCCGCGCGCAGCGCCGTCGGGCCGAGCGCCGAATGCGGCACGGGCCGGAAGTTCACCACGATTTCCGCGACGCGGTCGGCCAGACGCTTGCCCGTGCGCAGGAAGAAGGGCACACCCGCCCAGCGCCAGTTCTCGATCTCGACGTTCAGCGCAACGAAGGTCTCGGTGCGGCTGTCGGGTTTCACGCCGTGCTCGGTCGCGTAGCCCGGCACCTGCTGGCCGCGAATCACGCCCGCATGGTACTGGCCGCGCACGGCTACCTTGCTGATGTCGGCGGGATTGATGGGCTTGAGCGCGCGCAGCACGCGCAGCTTCTCGTCGCGCACCGAGTCCGAGTCCATCGAATGCGGCGGCTCCATGGCGACGATCGAGAGCAACTGGAGCAAGTGGTTCTGCACCATGTCGCGCAGCGCGCCGGTGTTGTCGTAGAAGTCGCCTCGCGCTTCCACGCCCAGCTCTTCCGCAATCGTGATCTGAATGCTTTCGACCCATTCGCGGCGCCACAGCGGCTCGAAGAGCGCATTGCCGAAGCGCAGCGCGAGCAGGTTCTGCACCGGCTCTTTGCCGAGATAGTGGTCGATCCGGTAGATCTGCTCTTCGGCGAAGATCTCGCCCACGGCGTCGTTGATGGCGTTGGACGACTTGAGGTCGTAGCCGAGCGGCTTTTCCAGCACGATGCGCGCGTTCTGATTCAGGCCGACCGAGGCGAGCGCGCGGCAGATCGGCACGAACAGCGACGGGCCCGTGGCCAGATAGAACACGCGGATGCCGGGCAATTCGGCGATGCCGTCGCGCAGCGTGGTGAAGTCTTCGGCGCGCGAGAGGTCGAGCTTCACATAGACGATGCGCTCGAGAAAGCTCGCCCAGGCGCTTTCGTCGAGGCCGTTCTTCGAGACGTGCGGCTTGACGTGCTCGTTGACCCACTGGAGATACTGGTCGCGATCGTCCTCGTGGCGCGCGACGCCCACGATTTTCCCCGAAGCGGCCAGCATGCCCGAGCGGTGCGCTTCGAACAGGGCCGGCAGGATCTTGCGCATCGACAGGTCGCCGGTGGCGCCGAACAGCACGAACGTGAAGCCTGAATCGGTAGGGCTTTGCATAGTCTCCGTCACAGTCCAGAAAGGCCGCGGGAACAAGTTCCGACGGGGCTCGCGCAGGATGGCGGTCGAGCTCCGCTGGGCGGCCGTAGTCCGATAAAATTTTTTTTGACACTGAATTGTAGTTTAACTACAATCCAAATCAAGAGGTAACGTTCATTCGATGAAAAAAGCGTAGGCAAGCGCGGCGCAGCATGGGTTTGCGGCGGTCCTGCAGACGCTTTTCCGGGTTTTTCCCGAGTGGGCGGAACGCCCCTCATGTTAACGGACAATGGATTCGTCCATGTCCCTGCCCGGCGCCTCGACTGGCCACGCGCCGCTCCTGTGAGCGCAGCCGGAGAAAATCAAAAGAGGAGACAGTCTTTGCATTTCGAATCACTCATCTCTTGAGCGTCCAGCGGCCGGACACCGGCACGCGGCCCGCGCGCATCGAACGAATCTACGCGCGCGCGGCATTCCGGCGCCCGACCGTCCAGTGTTTTGCCTGTTTTTGTGCCTGTATTAACCACACCGCACCCTGGTGACATCAGGGGCCAACTGTTTTTACTGTTCAGGTGTCTGGAGGAGATAAGCAATGAAATTCCGAGCGATCATGGGCGCCCTGTGCGCCGCAGGTCTCATGGCCGGCGTCGCGACCGCGCAGGCAGCCGAGTCTCTCGAAGTGCTGCACTGGTGGACTTCGGGCGGCGAATCGAAGGCTGTCGGCGTGCTCAAGGACGACATGCAGAAGCAGGGCTATGTGTGGAAGGACTTCGCGGTCGCCGGTGGCGCGGGCGCGGCGGCCATGACCGCACTGAAGACCCAGGTGATCTCGGGCAACGCGCCCACGGCCGCTCAGATCAAGGGCCCGCTGATCCAGGAATGGGCGGAGCAGGGCGTGCTGGTGCCGATCGACGCCTCCGCTGGCGACTGGAAGGCCAACCTGCCGCCGCAAATCGACAAGATCATGCGCGCGGACGGCCATTACGTGGCCGCGCCGTTCTCGGTGCACCGCGTGAACTGGCTGTGGATCAACAAGGCCGCGCTCGACAAGGTGGGCGGCAAGGCGCCGACCACGTGGCCGGAGTTCTTCGCGCTCGCCGACAAGCTCAAGGCCGCGGGCTACCAGCCGGTTGCGGCGGGCGGCCAGCCGTGGCAGGACCTGACGCTCTGGGAAGACGTGGTCCTTTCGCAGGGCGCGGACTTCTACAAGAAGGCGCTCGTCGATCTCGACCAGAAGACCCTGACTTCGCAGCAGATGGTGGGCGTGTTCGACACGGTCCGCAAGATCGAGTCGTACATGGATAACGCCCGCACCGGCCGCGACTGGAACCTCGCGACGGCCATGGTCATCAACGGCAAGGCCGGCATGCAGTTCATGGGCGACTGGGCCAAGGGCGAGTTCGAGAACGCCAAGAAGGTGCCGGGCACGGACTACGTCTGCGCGCCGGTGCCGGGCACCTCGAAGGCCTACACGTTCAACGTCGACTCGTTTGTGTTCTTCCAGCAGAAGGGTCAGAAGACGGCCACGCCGGGCCAGCTCGCGCTCGCGAAGACGATCATGAGCCCGGCCTTCCAGGAGCAGTTCAGCCTGTACAAGGGTTCGATCCCGGTGCGCCTCGGCGTGGACATGAGCAAGTTCGACGCGTGCGGCAAGCAGTCGTACGCGGATGAGCAGGCCGCGATCAAGGCCGGCGGTTATATGCCGTCGCTCGCGCACGGCATGGCTCAGCCGGACGCGACGGCCGGTGCGATCACCGACGTGGTCACGAAGTTCATGAACTCGAACCAGGACTCGAAGAGCGCGGTGGAAGCGCTCGCGAAGGCCGCCAAGACCAGGTAAGCGAAGTCGGTCCTTGAAGTCGTTGCAATGAAACAAGCGGAGTGCGCCGTGCGCGGCGCACTCCGGGCATGACGGGTCTAACCTAACCCCCTATCGTGCGGAGTCCGTAATGTTCCGCACCGTACCAGGAGTTGCGCAGTGACTGCTTCTCTTAGCGGCAACGGCAAGGCGGCCACGCCTGCCACGCGCCGCGCGTCGCCCATGGCGGCGCTCGCTGACCGCTGGATCCCGAAGCTGGTGCTTTCACCCAGCATCGTGATCAGCCTCGTGTTCGTCTACGGCTTCATCCTTGTCACCGGCTATCTGTCGCTGTCGAACTCGCGACTGATGCCGCGCTACGAATTCGCGGGTCTCGACCGTTACAGCGAGCTCTTCAGCAACGATGTCTGGTGGACCTCGGCGCAGAACCTCGCCTGGTTCGGCATCCCGTTCATCGTTATCTGCGTGTTTCTCGGGCTCTTTCTCGCGATTCTGCTCGACCAGCAGATTCGTCAGGAAGGCGCGCTGCGCGCGGTGTTCCTCTATCCGATGGCGCTCTCGTACATCGTCACGGGCACGGCGTGGCAGTGGATCTTCAACCCCGATCTGGGCATTCAGCAGGTGATGCACAGCCTCGGCTGGACGAGCTTCCAGCTCGGCTGGCTCAACGATCCGGACAAGGCTATTTTCTGTATCGTGGTGGCCGCTGTCTGGCAATCCACCGGCTTTTGCATGGCACTGTTCCTCGCGGGCCTGCGCGGCGTGGATAGCGAAATCTTCAAGGCCGCCCAGGTGGACGGCGCGACGCTGCCCACGATCTACCGCAAGATCGTCATTCCGAGCATGCGTCCGGTGTTTTTCTCGGTGCTGCTGATCCTGTGTCACATCACCATCAAGACCTTCGACCTCGTCGTCGCGCTCACGGCGGGCGGTCCGGGCACGTCGTCGTCGCTGCCGGCCATCTTCATGTACACGTT
>JAITTX010000175.1 GCA_031286755.1 Paraburkholderia sp. | reverse complement strand
GCGTCTGGCGCTTGCAGGACGGAGAGCCCACACGTTAAGCATTGAAAATAAGCGCTGAAAGGGACGAAGGCCGGAACAGGCCGATTCGCTACAATGGCGGCTCAGGCCTTCTCCCTCGTACACAGTCATGCAAACCGCCAAATCCGCCGCATCGACCGCCGATAAAGCGGACGCAACCGTGGACGCCAAGACGGGCACCCACGCGGCCACCCCGGCTCGCCCCAAGCGCACGCGCGGCGGTCCCAAAGGCTTGCGCATTACCGACGTCGCCGCGCAGGCGGGTGTGTCGCCCATCACGGTCTCTCGCGTGTTCAACAGTCCCGAGTCGGTGGCGCCGGAAACGCTCGAGCGCGTGCGCCAGGTCGTGCAAAAGCTTGGCTACGTGCCGAACCGGCTCGCGGGCGGTTTGTCGTCGTCGCGCTCGCGGCTGGTGGCGGCGATCGTGCCGACCATCTCGCACTCGCTGTTTTCGGAAACGATCCAGGTGTTCAGCGAGACGCTCTCGCGTGCGGGCTACGAAGTGCTGCTCGCGCTGAGCGGCTACAGCGCGTCGAGCGAGGAAAGCCTGCTCGATACCGTGCTGAGCCGTCGCCCCGAAGGCGTGCTGCTCACGGGCGTGGCGCACACCGACTCGCTGCGCGAGCGGCTCGCGAGCGTCGGCATTCCCGTGATCGAAACGTGGGACACGACCGAGACGCCGATCGACATGCTAGTCGGTTTTTCGCACTACGAGATTGGCGCGGCCGTGGCCGGGCATTTTCTCGATCGTGGCGTGCGCCGTCCCGCGTTGATCTCGGCGAACGATGAGCGTGCGCTCGCGCGGCGCGCGGGGTTTCGCGAACGACTCGCGCAGGCAGGCATTCGCGCGGTGGCGGAGGAGATCGTCGCGCCGCCGAGTTCGGTGGCTGTGGGCAAGCGCGCGCTGCCGGAATTGATCGCGCGCGCGCCGGGCACCGACGCCGTGTTTTGCGGCTCCGATCTGCTCGCGATCGGAGCGCTCGGCGCCGCGCGCCAACTCGGACTCGACGTGCCGAAGCAACTGAAGATCTGCGGATTCGGCGATCTGGAATTCAGCACCGAAACGACGCCGCAACTGAGCACGGTGCGCGTGGACGGCACGCGTATCGGTGTGAATGCCGCGCGCTTTTTGCTCGATCGCTTGAATGGTGAGAGCGGCGCAAGCGGCGAGCGCGTTCTCGACGTGGGCTTCAGTCTGCTCGCGCGAGAATCGACGTAAGCTACTTTGACCGTGCGAACTTTCGCGTGCGTCGGCTTTATATTTGGTTCATTGAGGATCACCGGGGAACGCGGCGCGGATCTTGAGGAAGCAGTATTCCTCGTCGCGGTACCCGGAAGCTCTGCGCTTGATGACCTTGATCGTGTTGTTGCCCCTTCAACGACGCTCGTTTTGAGTGGGTATGGCGAGGGGCAATTGAGTTACGCCACAAGCTCACTCAGGTCGTATTCCATTGCATCAAGCGCAGAGAGCAGGGCTGTCGGATCAGGAACACGTCCTTCTCCCGCGACGTAGGGCACGATACTGCGGATAAAATTAAAGAGCTTCGTTGTTGCGGCTCCCAGGGCCACAGCTTTACGTATTTCAACCGCTTGAGCAGCGACGATCAGTTCCATTGCGAGGAGTGACCTGCAGAGTTCCGCCAGTTCGCGCGCACGGCGTGCCGCTACGGTAGACATGCTGGCACGGTCGAGGTTGCCGTTCGAATGGCTGGAACTGGCCAGTTCTCCCACCACCGGCGCCGCGAGCAGGCGTGCCTCCGACGCAAGGGATTTGTGGAACTGCGCCAATCCGTTAAAGCCCGGTAGCCCAACACTGTCCTCTTCAATCAGTCCCACGGGCAGTCCAGACCAGAACGAATCGGTCAACTTTGCAACGCGTTCAGTGGAACTGGTGACGACAGGCGATAATGCGAGCCTGGCAGTGTCAAGGGCCATGGATAGTGAAAGCATGTCGAAGTTGGCCACCGACACAATCGCGTTGTCCTCGATCGACACGATCGGATTATTCTGGCTGGCATTCAGCTCAATGGAAATCTTTCCTTCGGCAAATGTGAAGCTGTCAAACGCATTGCCAAAGGTAATGGGAAGAGAGCGGAAACACAATGGATCCTGCAAATGGCGAGGACCGCCAGTACTAAAAAGATAGCTGCCGTCAAGCTGCGCACGAATCGTCTCGGCAGCGATCCGCAAGCCTTCAAATGGTCGCGAACGGACTGCAGCGGGAGAAAGTATGGACGGATTGGCCGCGAAACCTTCCATGCTCAATGCGGAGGTGATAGTCCATGACATCAGCAGGCGGTGAAGATCATCCATGGCAATGGCTGCCATGCCAAGTGAAAGTGCGCTGGAATTAAGCAACGCAAGCGCTTCGCCGGATTTCAGCGTGACCTGGGAATACAGATCCAAAGCCAGATCTGCCGCCGGCGACATGTCGCTCTGACCAATCGATCCCCACATGTGCACACGAAATACCCGCTGGCTGTTAAGCGCATCAACCAGCATGGTGGCCAGCAAGGGGCGAACACCCAGACGGCCCGTAGCCATGGAGTTCAGGAGAATGACCATCATCGCACGCACAACTTCGTTCGGTACGGTAGGCCCGTGCCCGAGGTTGTGAGTTTCCAGCAGTCTTCGGTTGAATTCGTCGACACGTTCCGGGGCGAGCGGTACGCCGGTTTTGGCGCCAACACTGGTGGTCACCCCATAGATTCGATCGCCGCGGGCGACTGCTTGCTCCACGAGTTCCCGAGCAGTCTGCATGCGCTCTATGGCTTCACTGGCAAGTTCGACCTGCGCGTTGAACCGTGCAATTTCCACAACATCTCGAGCGGTCAGTGACCGCCCGTCAATCATCACTATGTCTTTCACTTAAACGATCTCCGGAATTGTCGAGTCTGGGACAATAATATCCAGCCCATCGCTCGCCAGGACCATCTGCAGCAGTAACACCCGAATATCAGAAGGTATTTCGCAATCCGATTGCGACACCGGTCTGGTTGTTGCGACCGGGGTAGTCTGCGAGGTACGCGCCTGTTCCGCGCGTGAAATCGACCGTGCCGTAGACTTCGGTGCGCTTGGACAGGGAGTACTCAGCGAGCAGCGTGGCCGAGTAGTTGGTGCCGACGCCGAGTGTGCCGTCGAGTTTGGCCGCGTTGCGTGCATGACCATAGTAGCCCACCAACGTCAAAGCCAGCGGTGGCGTCACCCGCCAGGACGAACCAACATAGAAGCTGTCGTCGATCCGGTTCGGGCTCAGGAACCGCAGCGTTGGCGCGCCCGCCTGCTGCATGTTGGCATCGGTCATGCCAGTGTTGTCCTGTGAATGCAGCCAGCCCGCAAGAACCTTCACGGCCGGGGTGAAGGCGTATACGGTGCTCACGTTCACCATGTCGAACTTCTTGCCCGAGACGTCGTTCTGCTGGAAGCCTACGTCCGCTGAGAGCGCGCCGAGTGCATAGGATGCCGTGAATCCGTACATGCTGTCCGCGCCCACGCTGCCCGGCACGCCACCGAAACCGTACATGCCCTCGACATGAAGGCCTGCGAACGTGCCGCTGTATTTGACGGCGCTATTGATGGTCAGGTAGTGGGAGATCCCGTTGTACACCCAGCTGTCCTGCCAGTAGTCGCCGACCGTCAGCGGATCGTAGATGCTGCCCATCATGTCGAAGAACGGAGACTGCTGGCGACCCAGCGTAAGCGTTCCGTACCGATTGCTCGATAGTCCAACATAAGCGCTACGCTGAAACACCCGATCGGCCGTGTTGTCGAGCTTTCCCGACCAAAGCTGGAATTGATTCTCGAGCCTGAAAACTGCCGACAGACCATCGCCCAGATCTTCACTACCCTTCAAGCCAAAGCGACTTGGCGTCTCGACACCTTCGCCCATTGTGACTTGACTGTCATTGTGCGAGTCCGCGTTCGTAAGGTAGCGAATACTCGTGTCCACAAGCCCATATAGCGTAACGGAACTTTGTGCGTATGCGTTGGATCCCGCCGCCATCACAATGGTGGCTGCACACGCATGGATTGCCACAGCGCGATGATTCATATTTCTCCTCCACCAGTTTTTGTTAGTAAATTGCTGGTCGTGTATCGTTTATGGAGACAGGTCGAGGAATAAATGCATATTTTATATATTATTGTTTGCATTGCGAAATAAAATAAATTGAATTAAATTCTTATAAGTCTCCATTCAATCCGATCATCTAATCGGCCAGGATATTCTTTCCATTCCGGTAGCCGTGGAGCTTATTGTCACGATCGTTCGTCAGCGGCAGCTTGACGTCGGCCTCCTTATAGAATCGCAAAGAGATCGCCGCGATAACGAGGAATCCGACCAGATAGTGCGCAGGCATGAGCTTGTCGCCGGTCTTTGCGACCAGCCATGTCAGCAGGAATGGCGTGAATCCGCCGAACACCGAAGCGGCAAAATTGTAGGTAATGGACAGGCTTGTCGAGCGCATGCGTGTCGGGAACAGTTCGGCCAGCGTTGTCGATACCGGGCCCAGTGTGGCTGCCATGAACAACGCGAAGACCAACTCGACGATCATCAGCGAGGACGTCGTTGGGTGCATGGTCAGCCAGCTGAATGCCGGATAGATGACCAGGGAGAGACCTATGAGCCCGACTGCCATGATCTTCTTTCTGCCGATCTTGTCGGAGAGATGGCCGAAGCAGGGAACGAGCGTCATTCTCACCAGGAGTGCGATGGTGAGAACCGTGAACGGGGCACTCAGCGGGGTCTTGAGCGTCTGAACGGCGTAGATCGGGAGGTAGGCGATCAGCACGTACACCATGATATTCGTCACCGCGCTCAAAGCGAAGGAGACGAATATTTCCGCCGGATACTCCCGGAATATCTGCGAGATCGAGACTTTCTCGCTGTGAGCCTCCTTCAGGAACAGATCGGGATCTTCCATGTTGCGGCGAATGTAGAACCCGATCGGGCCGATGATCAAGCCGACCATGAACGGCAATCTCCAGGCCCAGGACGCCAGCGCACTCGGCGTGAAGACACTCGTGAGCAATGCGCCCATCAGCGTTGCAAGAAACACCCCGATCGACTGCGCGAACATCTGCCAGCTGCCATAGAAGCCGCGCCTGTGGGGCGGCGCGTATTCGATCAGTAGCGCGGTGGCACTGCCGAACTCGCCACCCACCGAGATACCTTGCAGGATCCGTGAGCAGATCACAATGATCGGCGCGAGAATGCCAACCTGGCTGTAAGTCGGAGAAAACGCCAGCATGGCGGTCGAAACGAGCATCAGCAAAATCACGAACGAAAGTGCGGCCTTTCTCCCGACGCGATCCGCATAGATACCGATCGCTATCCCGGCGATGGGCCGGACCAGGAAACCGATGCCGAAAGTCGCCGTCGTCAACAGCATGGAGGTGACGGGACTTTCGGCCGGGAAGAACTGTTTCGCGATCACCACGGACAGATAGCCGTAGATCAGAAAATCGTACCATTCCAGCGCGTTGCCGATTGTGGATGCCACTGCGGCTTTCCACGGAGATTGTTTCCTGGCTGACACGGTCTCCTCCTGGATTTCAGTCTGGTTGAGTGACTATTGATTTAAGGTTTTGCCCGCGTAACTCAAGTATTTGATAGAGCGGGCCGGCGCATTAGTCGCGCGCGTAGTCGCTGGAATTGGAGACCCAGCCGTTGTCGATGAAGTCCTTGCGCGGCGGCGAGAAGATGTCGATCAGCAAGTGCCTGCCCGCACCGACGCCTTCGGTCGTGTGAATCATCTGCACCGGGATCGAGATCATCGAGGCCGGGCCGGCTTCGAGATGCTGGTCCTCGCGCCACTGGTTCGCATCCGGGCCCCATTGCACGCGCAGGTGATGCACGAAATGGCCTTCGATTGCGAGCGAGCCCTGCTCAAAATTCGCATGGCTGTGCGGGCTCAGTTTTGAGCGGTCGCGCGCGTCCGTGTATTCGACCCAGTTGATGCTCAGCGTGTCGGACTGAAGCATCTTCAGGCGCGGCTTGTCGGCGGGCGGGCGAATGTCGTCGATGCCGATCACGCTCAATTCGCCAGCGCCGTGCGTGCGGCGATAGCCCGCGTTGCTGCCGATGATGCGCGCGTCGGGCGTTGCATAGTCCTGCTCATTGATTGCAGCGCCTGGTGCGAGGTCTGCGCGCGACGATGCGATCAGCACGGCGCGGCCGCCCGCAGGCAGCCGCACGGCAACGTCGCCGGCCGGCAGCACGCAGACGCTGCGTCCGGATACGCTTTGTACTGCGGCTCGTCCGACGCGCACTTCGGCGCCCCCGGAGGGCAGCAGCAACAGCATTTCGCACTCGCTGCGCGCTTCGAAGGGGGCCGCGCCGCCTTCGAGCCACTGCACGAAAAAGCGTTGGCCGCGTGCCACCGCGCCGGGCGCGAGGTCGTAGACGGCGGTTTCGCATACGCCGGTCTCGGTGATAGTCGTCATGGGGCTTCCTTGCCTGGGTGTTGGATTAGTCGCGGCGGGGGCTCGGACGGTCGAGCACATCCATGCGGCCGACGGTTGCATAGTTGTTGCCATCGAGTCGCGTGAGCGGTTCGGTGCGTGCGGTCTCGAAACGGCCCTGTGCGTCGACGAAACGATCGTCCAGATGCACGCCGACGATGCGCCCGAAGACCACGTTGCTGAGGGTCTCGCCGGGCGCGGTTGGCTCGATGTCGATGATGCGCAAGAGCCGGCATTCCATGCTTGCAGGAGAGGCGGCCACGCGCGGCGGCTTCACCATTACGCTGGGCGCTTTTTCCAGGCGGGCCAGTTTGAACTCGTCGGTACCATAGGGTGCGTTGAACGAGCTCATATTCATCTGTTCGCGCAGGCTCCAGGTCACGAGGTTCGTGACGAATTCGCCGGTTTCGCGCACGTTCGAGATGGTGTCCTTCTCGTGGCGGTCCGCCGGCGCGTTGCACGAGAACATCACCACGGGCGGAGCGGTCGAAACAAGGTTGAAATGCGAGAACGGCGCGAGATTCACCTGTCCTTGCCCGTTGATCGTGCTGATCCAGCCGATCGGCCGCGGCGCCACGATAGCGTTGAACAACGTACGTTTGAAGCCGGGTGTGGCCGCAGGGTCGAGAAACATCGGTAGCTCCTTATGCGGGTTGGGGCTGGCAGTGGCGTTCAGGCGGGTGCGCCGTCCTTCACGAACACTCTCTTGCCCGTCTCGTAGAGCACGGCATGGCGTTCCTCGGGCGTGAGCAGGATCGTGGCGTCGAGCATGCGCTGCACCATGTCCTTGTAGGTGCCCGACGAGGTGCCGATATCCGAGCCCCACATGATGCGGTCCGCGCCGAACATGTTGACGGCAGCACGCAGGACCTCGTGCGCCGGCGTTGACGTCTCGCGGTAGATGTCGAGATTGATCGACGTGAACTTGAAGAAGATATTGGGCACGGTAGCAAGCGGCGCGTAACGCGCATCGAAGCCGTAGTTCTCGTCTTCGATTTCCGGCTCGAGCATGTGGTCGAGCACGACACGCAGGTTCACAAAGCGCTTCGCGAGTTCGACGATCGCCGGCACGGAAGGGCCACCGCCTCCCGCTGCGAGCACTTCGATGTCCATGACGATGCCGTACTCATTGGCGACGGCCCACGTTTGCAGTGCACGCGGCGAATCGAGCCACGGCATCGTGCCGTCGGCCTCACGCCCGCCGAACAGGCGCACGCCGGCGAGGTCGTGCTTCTCGATGTATGAGCGCACGAGGGCGGGCGTGCCTTCATCTTCGGCGTCGAGGATCACGACCGCTGAAAAGATCTGAGGATATGCATCCGACGAATCGAGGATGTAGCTGTTGTCGTAGCGGTAGACCATACGCTTTTGCACAGCAACCGCGCCTTCGACATGAGCCGCCTTCATCCACGGCAGCATGCGCAAGACGTCCGGCACCTCATTGATGGGGTTCGGACCGTGTGCGCCGCCCGGCAGTCCGACTACGCCCGGCAGGCGCGGCGGCGCGTTGGGCGAGCGCTTCATCGGATTGCGCGGGTAGCGGGATTGGTCGTCGGCGACGAGGTGCGCGTGCGAATCGAACAGCTTGACGTCCGGCGCGAGGCCATCGACGGATAGCGCAGGGTGCTGTGGGGAAGGCATGACGTCTCCTGGGTGAGTCGGGTTGCTTGAGGGCAGCTCGAAGGGGTGTTGTTCTATGCCTCGTATATTTCCACGCGATGAAGTCCATACCAAGCGCATTTCCCGGACTTTCCGCTGTGCGAAAAGTGCGCTGCGCTCTCGCCCCCAATATGGCGACATCGCACGGTGAGGATTTCGCAGGGCGGAATCCACAGGATTCGTGCTTGAACCACGCCGGGGGGCGCTCGTAGCATGGCTCGTGATGTTTTCCCTGCATTTTTGCAATTCGCCGGCGCGTGCCGGTCAACCCGTCCGCGTCCTGCCAGGGCGTCTCTTTACGACCTTCATTCATGTCCACTCATTCCGAATCCACCTCGCGCCAGATTGGCACCTTCGTCAAGACGGGCGCGCCGCAGATCGTCGAAATACTCGGCGGTGCGGGCCTCCATTTCGCGGTGATCGACGCCGAACACGCACCGTTCGACCGCAGCACGCTCGACGTCATGATCATCGCGGCGCGATCCGTGAACTTGCCGCTGTTCGTGCGCATTCCCGACATGAGCGCTTCGGCAATCCAGAGCGCGCTCGATCTTGGCGCATCGGGCCTGCTCGTTCCGCACGTCGATTCGGTCGAACAGGCGCAAACCCTGGTGGCGCGTACGCGCTTCATCGACGGCGAGCGCGGCTTTTCCAGCTCGCCGCGTTTCGCGGGCTACGGTGCGATGGGCATGAAGAAGGCCGTGGCAGCCGGCAACGGCGTCGCGATCATGTGCCAGATCGAAAGCCGGGAAGGCTGTGCCGCTGCTCAAGGGATTGCGAATGTTGACGGGGTGTCGGGCCTGTTTGTAGGTCGGGCAGATCTCGCGCTGTCGTTCGGCCTCACCGACGCGCGGGCCCCCGAAGTCATTGAGGCCACGATGGAGGTGCTCGACATCGCTCGGCGTGCCGACAAGACGCCGGGCATTGCGCTCGGCGACGTGAGCGAATGTGGGGAGTTCGCGAAGATGGGGGCAGCCTGGTTTGTAATTGGCTCGGACCAGAGCCTGCTGCGCAAAGGCGCGTTGGCCCTGATGGCATGATGTGGGCGGGTGCGGCTGGGCGCTGGCTTACGGCATGAAAAGCTGCAATAATTTAACTCGCGGACGCGCAACGTTGCGCGCCCCGGCCAACTCACCGGCACCACGAAACGATGGCCGATCGTGAATCCTCGATACGGGCAGTTGAACGCGCGATAACGTTACTGCGGGCGCTGAACCAGATGCCCGTTTCGACGCTCGATAGCCTGCATCAGTTGACGTCCCTACCGAAACCGACGCTGATCCGCCTGCTGCGCACCTTCGAGGATCTCGAACTCGTCTCGCGCGGCGCACGTCCCGGTGAATACAGGTTGCTGGACGGCGTCAACGCACTCAATTCTGGTTACCACCACGTACCGCGTGTCGTCGAAATCGCGGCACCGATCGTGCGCGAGCTCACTGAAGAGATCAAGTGGCCGATTGCCGTCGGCATGCTCGACGTGGACGCTCTCGTCGTGCGCTACAGCACCATTCCCTATTCGCCGCTTTCGCTGCTGCACTCTTCAATCAACATGCGGTTGAGCCTCGTCTCGCGCGCGCTGGGCCGCGCCTATCTCGCGTTTTGCTCAGCCGAGGAGCAGGAGATGCTGCTCGAAGTCGTGCGGCAAAGCCATCATCCTGAAGATCGACTCGCGCATGAACGCGAAGCGGTGCGGGCGATGCTGGAGCAGACGCGCGCGCGTGGCTACGCATTACGTGATCCGGCGGTGCGCCCTGTTTCCGGGACGATCGCCGTGCCGGTGATGGCAAAAGAGTTCGTAGTGGCGTCGATCGGGCTGACGTGGTTTTCATCGGCTTTGACGGCGGATAAGGTAGTCGATCGGTATCTGGGTCGATTGCTCGAGGTGTCGCGCAGAATATCTGAAAAGCTGTAACGCCGCGCGCCACACCTGCGTATTTTTGCTTCCCATCGACGCTTTGGTTCGGCGGCCCGTCTGCTGCAGAACTGAAGCAATCCGCCAGTGTGGTCCATTCAGATCGCGGTGCGCATTATCGCTGGCCAGGCTGGCTAACCGGTGAATACAGCCCGATCGTTCATGCGATTGAGCAATGGGAGAAATTAGACGGCCTGGTCACGCGCGATTGAGGTTCAGCAAAACTTGTGGGGGAGTATCGTGTCCACCAGCGGCGAGGGGAATTATCGTCTGTTCTTGCTCGTCATTGGTGAGCACCTCAACTCAGCGCGTTGACGTTTCCTCGATGGGAGATGCCGTGTGAGTGCCACACTCACAGCAGCCGCTGATGTTGCGCTCGCTCCTTGTCAAGCTTTGCGCTCGCGCTCCTTGCTGGCAATGCTGGTCAACAGCCACTCCAGCAGCGGTTTCAGCTTCTCCCGATACTCATTGCGTGGCGGGTGCACCAGATAGTATCCCGCCCCGGTCTCGACCACGTGCGCGAAGGGCGCCACGAGCGAGCCGTTCGACAAATTTTCTTCGATCAGGTTGAGGTCGCCAAGCGCCACGCCCATGCCACGCACTGCGGCGCTGAATGCGAGGTCGAGCGTATCGAACACCTGTTCCCGATACGCATGGCTTGCGAGATCGTCCTGCTGTTGCAGCCATAGCATCCATCCGCGCCTGCCGAAGCTCGAATGCAGCAGGGTGTGCTGCTTGAGGTCTTCGGGCTGTGTGAGCGGCGGCGTGCCGTCCGCAATCTGCGGGGCGCAGACCGGCGTCAATCGCTCGCGCATCAGACAGGTGGCTTCCAGACCCTCCCAGTTGCCGGTGCCGAACAGAATGGCAGCATCGAGCGTGCCTTCGCCGAAATTCGTCGGCAGAAACCATGCCGTGTCGATGTTCAGCTGCGTGCCGGGCACCTTCTCGTAGAAATCGTTCAGGCGCGGCAGCAGCCAGCGCGCGGCGAGTGTCGGCGTGACGCGCAGCGTGACCGTCTGGCCACCCGTGCTCGTGATGTGCATGGAGCGCCGTGCCGTGGCGAGCAGCTCTTCGACGATCGGCACGAGCCGGTGGCATTCCGTCGTCGGCACGACCATGCGCGTATGCCGTACGAACAGCGGGCTGCCGAAATAGTCCTCGATCTGCTGAATGTGCCGGCTCACCGCACTCTGACTCAGATAGAGCTGCTGTGCGGCGGCGGTGAAGCTCCCGCAACGGGCGACCACCAGCAGCGTCTGGAGCACGTTGAAGGGGGGATAACGCTCGATCTTCATTTATGCGCATCTCGCATGGCAACCATGAGATTTTACCGTTTGTCACCAGGATATTGGCGGTCTTAAATCGACTTCACAGGGCAGGGCGTGCGCGGCAGGCCTGAACGAACCGGCCGGCACACATCGCAGGTCGGCGGGAATAGAGTCGATTCCCGCTGCTGGTTTTTATTGAGTCACGGAGACCCGCATGGTCCAACGTAGCATCGCATTGACGAAGGCTGAACTCGGGCCGCTCCCCGAAAGCCATGCAAATCTTGCAAGCGCCCCCGAGGACTGGGGCGACCTTTCGCAGCTGGAGCATGCGAAGCGCCGGTACTGGGGGCGCTACGCGGCGTCGGCGGTGATCGTCGCGCTGGTCGCGTATGTGGTCCTGGCGTTCGCCCATGGGCAGATCGAATGGCGCTACGTGGGGCGCTTTCTCACGGCGCGCTCGATACTCATCGGCCTCGGCAACACGATCGTGATGACGGTGCTGGCGATGGCGCTGGGCATCTTGCTGGGCGTCGTCACGGCCATCATGCGCCTCTCGACGAATCCGGTGCTTCAAGCGGTCGCTCGGGGCTACGTGTGGCTCTTTCGCGGTACGCCGGTGATCCTTCAGTTGCTGCTGTGGTTCAACCTGGCATTGGTATTTCCCACGCTCGGCATTCCTGGACTGTTTAGCCTGCGCACCGTGGATGTGATGACGCCGTTTCTGGCTGCGCTGCTCGGACTTGGAATCAACCAGGGGGCGTATACGTCCGAGGTCGTGCGCGCTGGGTTGCTATCGGTGGATACGGGTCAGTATGAAGCGGCCAAGTCGATCGGCATGCCGAGGCTGCAGGCGCTGCGCCGAATCATCCTGCCGCAGGCGATGCGCGTGATCGTGCCGCCCATCGGCAACGAACTGGTGGGCATGGTCAAGCTCACGTCGCTTGCCAGCGTGATCCAGTACGCGGAGATGCTGCACAACGCGGAGAACATCTATTACGCGAACGCACGGGTCATCGAGCTCCTGATGGTGGCGGGTATCTGGTATCTGGTGGTGGTCACGGTGCTGTCGTTCGCGCAATCGCGGGTGGAGCGGCACTATGCACGCGGCACGGGTCGCACGGCGGCGCGCCAGCAGCGCCTGGAAAGGAGGAAGCCGGAATGAATCCGATCGTACGCGCGGTGAACGTGCGCAAATCGTATGGCGATTTCAGGGCGCTGCAGGGCATCACGCTCGATGTGGTCAAGGGGGAAGTGTTGTGCGTGATCGGGCCGTCGGGCTCGGGCAAGAGCACCTTCCTCAGGTGCATCAACCAGCTCGAGCAGATCAGCGACGGCGCGCTCTGGGTGAACGGAGAACTTGCGGGCTACCGCAGGGTGGGCAACCGCCTGTACGAGCTCACGGAGCGTCAGGTGGCGCGCCAGCGGCTGGCCACGAGCATGGTGTTTCAGCGCTTCAACCTCTTTCCGCACAAGACGGCGCTGGAGAACGTGATCGAGGGGCCTGTGCAGGTCCTCAAGCGCCGGCGCGCTGAGGCGCAGGAAGAGGCCCGCACGCTGCTCGCGCGGGTAGGGCTCGCGCACAAGTGCGATGCGTTTCCCTCGGAGCTCTCGGGCGGACAGCAGCAGCGCGTGGCGATTGCACGCGCGCTGGCTATGCATCCGCAGCTCATGCTGTTCGACGAGCCCACATCGGCGCTGGACCCGGAATTGGTGGGCGAGGTGCTGGCGGTGATGCGGGACCTCGCGAGCACCGGCATGACGATGATCGTGGTGACGCACGAGCTGGGCTTTGCGCGCGAGGTGGCCAACCGGGTGGTGTTCATGGACCAGGGGCAGGTGATCGAGGCCGGTCCGCCCGAGCAGGTGCTGGGCGAGCCGCGTCACGCGCGCACCCGGGATTTCATATCAGCGGTGCTGGCCTGACGCGAGTCGGGCGAACCGGACGAACCGGGCCGATCATGACGATCGGCGCTAGCCGGGCTACGGCACAACCTCGAACTGTTGGAGAGTATTTGATGAACGCATCGTCTCGACTGCGTGGCACTGTTACGCCTGTCGATAGCGCAATGCCGGGCGCGCCGCGCTGGCCAGAGGGCAATCGTTCCTGCGTGGCGCTCGCATTCGATCTGGACGGACCGACGGGCGATGCGATGCTCAACGGCTCGATCTGGCGCAATCCGTCGTATTTCACGCTTGGCAGCTATGGACCCTGGCGCGCGCTCGCGCGTCTGCTCGACATGCTCGACGAACGGGGCGTGCCGGCCACGTTCTTCGTGCCCGGGTGGGTGATCGAGAACTGGCCCCGGCAATGCGCGGCGATCCTCGAAGGCGGGCATGAAATGGCATACCACGGCTACCGCCATGAAGCGTTCTGGACGCTCGACCGCGAAGGCCAGCGCGCGGTGATGGCGCGCTGCGTCGAGATCTTCTCGCGTCACCTGGGCATCCGTCCAGTGGGTTTTCGCACGCCGTCCGGTGACTGGGGGCCGGACACGATACGTGTGCTCATGGAAGCGGGCGTGCGCTATTCGAGCTCGATGCGCGGCGACGATCGTCCTTATCTGCTGCATGCGCAGGGGATTGCCGAGCCGATGGTCGAGATCCCGGGCCGCTGGGAGCTCGACGACTACGCATCGCTGGCGTATCACCGCAACCCCGATTTCCCGTCGAGCCTCGACCGCATTGCGAGCTATGAGACGACGCTCGACAACTGGCGGCGCGAGTTCGACGGCTCGCATCGGGACGGCCTGTGCCTCACGACACTGTTTCACCCGAAAGTATCGGGCAAGCCCGGGCGTATCGCGCTGCTCGAAAGCCTGATCGATCACATGCGAGCACAGGGCGACGTCTGGTTCGCCACTTGCCGCGATGTCGCGCAATGGTGGTTGAAGCAGGAAGCATCGGTTCATCACGAGGGGGCTTGCGCATGAAATCACGTCGCTGGCCTGGGAACGCGCGCTGCGCGGTGGTCGTCACGGTCGACTTCAACGATGAGCATGGCGTGCTCACGCAGGAGCCTGCCATTGCCGGACGCGAGAAGTCGCTTTCGGTATGGCGGTATGGCGCGAAGCGCGGCGTGGACCGCATGCTGGACGCGTTCGATGAATTCAGTGTCCCCACGAGCTGGTTTCTGCCCGGACGGGTCGCGCAGACGCATACGGATCTGTTGCAGCGGATTGCTGCGCAGGGGCACGAGATCGGCACCAGCGGCTTTCGCTGCGAGAACTTCGACACCTTGATGCTCGATGAGCAGAAGGACGCCTTTCGCACCGGAAACCAGGCCATCATCGAAAAGCTTGGCCACGGCGTGCGCGGTTTCCGTTCGTTTTACGGCAATTGGGCACCCGGTTTCGCGGACTTCCTGTCCAGCGAAGGCGTCATATGGTCGTCGTCATGGCGCGGCGACGACCTGCCGTACTTCCATCTTCGCGATAGCGCGGAGCGTGTCTCGAACGTGGGCTCCGCGGTGCCGCTGGTCGAGTTGCCATTGCACTACGAGCTCGAAGACGAGCCGTATTTCGTCTACAACCTGTCTCCCGCGGTGCCCGTGGGACAGCCGCGCATTCCTTCGTATCGCGAAGTGCTCGGCAACTGGAAGCAGGACTTCGCCGCCTTCCATCGATTCGGCCTGTGCTTCGTGCTGAGACTGCATCCCGAGATCATCGGGACGGCGGGACGCATCGACGTGCTGCGGACGCTGCTGGAAGCCATGCGCGAGCACGATGACGTGTGGTTTGCGACGGGCGAGCAGGCGGCCACGTGGTGGAACGACAGTGTCGACGGCAACGAGCCAGGGCATCCCGTCGAAATCTACGCACAACACCGGGTGAGAACGCGATGAGCGCGCGCGACCGTTCCCTCTCCCAGCATATCGCGGCGTTCGTCGCAGGCGTCGCCAGCGAGGCCATGCCCGACGCCGTGGTCCACAAGGCGAAGCAGCATATCCTCGACACGATGGGTGCCGCTCTGGCAGGCTCGGCGGCTTCGGAGCCGCGCAGCGCGCTCGCGGTCATGGGCGCCGACGGCCCGGGCGAGACGCGGGCTTGGGGTACGAAGCAATGGCTCGGCGCGCGTGGCGCGGCGTTCGTCAACGGGGTTGCGGCCCATGCGCTCGAACTCGACGACTCGGGCGGCTGCGATCACTCCGGGGCGGTGGTGCTGCCTGCCGTGTTCGCCGCGCTCAGTTGCACCGCGCGCCCGGTCTCGGGGCGGGAGCTGATCGCGGCGGTGGTGCTGGGCTACGAAGTGGGCCGTCGCGTGCTCGAAGCGTGCGGCGGATATTCCGCGCACAACGGATACGGTTGGCACTCGACGATGACATGCGGCGTGTTCGGGGCGGCGGCCGCGAGCGCGCGGATTCTCGGTCTGGATGCCGCGCGCACCGCGGCGGCGCTAGGGCATGCAGGGAGCTTCAGCGGCGGCCTGTGGGGCTTTATCCACGATGCCACGCAAACGAAACGCATGCATACGGGCCGCGCGGCCGAGGGCGGCCTGCTGGCGGCCTTGCTCGCGCGGGAAGGCGTCAGCGGGCCGACGCAGGTCTTCGCGGACACATGGGGCGGCTTTTTCAACGCATTCGCGCGCGATACGCGCGAGCCGCAAGCGTTATTGCACGAACTGGGCGAGACATGGAAGATCATGCGTTGCTCGATCAAGCCGCATGCGTCGTGCCGCAGTACCCATGCCGCCGTGGATGCGACGCTCGAACTGATGCGCGAGCGGCCGTGCGATCCGCACCGGCTGCAGGGTGTGCACGTTCGATTGAGTGCGTTCGTGGCGAACATGTGCGGAGGACGTGATCTGGGCAATCTGGCTTCGTCGCAGATGAGTCTGCCTTTTGCGGTCAGCTCCGCGCTCGTGAACGGCCATGCCGGGCTCGCGGCTTACATCGAACCCGCGCGCCACGACGCACGCGTGAGCAGTGTGATGGGGCGGGTCGTGCTCGAGGTCGACCCGTCGATGTCCGACCTGGACGAGCCGGTCATCACGCTCACGATACCCGATGGTCCGCCTCGCTCGCGGCAAGTGCTCACGCCGCTCGGCGACCCCGGCAATCCGCTGCCCGAAGCCGACCTGCTAGCGAAGTACCGCTCTCTGGCGAGTATCGTGCTCGACGAAGCATCGGCCGGCGCCCTCGCGCAGGCGCTACTCGAACTGGAGCAGATCGCCGACGCGCGCATCCTGACCCGCTGGCTGAAAGGCGAAGCGGATGCGCGCCCCGTGCTCCGTTGAGCGAACGCGAGCCGCCTGTGCATAATTCCGATCCACGTCCACCCCTGAAAGGTCATTCTCCCATGCACAAGTTCAATCCGCTGCGCGACGCATCGCGAGCCATGGTGCTGTGTCTTTCCACACTGTTTTTCGGCGCCGCCGCCCATGCGCAGGCATTGCCGGACGCCATCGCGAAGTCCCACACGATCAAGGTGGCCGTCAACGCCATCTATCCGCCCATGGAGTACAAGGACCCCGATAGCGGCGAGCTGGTCGGCTTCGATATCGACCTTGGCAATGCGATCGCCAAGCGGCTTGGCGTCAAGATCGACTGGCAGGAGTCTGCGTTCGAACAACTGCTGCCGTCGCTGGAAACGGGGCGCGTGGACATGGTGCTGAGCGGCGTGAGCGACGTGCCGGGTCGCCGCAGCGCAGCGGACTTCATCGATTACCTCAATTCGGGCGCCCAGTTCTATGTGCTCGCAAGCGCGCACGGCAACGACATTCGCCAGGCCGCCGACCTGTGCGGCAAGCCGGTCGGCACGAGCCGCAGCACCTCGTTCCCCGCCGACACTGCCGCATGGAGCGCAAAGAACTGCGCGGGCAAAGCGTCGATCTCGGTTGTCGGCACGGAAGATACGTCGTCGGCCCGCATGGAGCTGAAGCAGGGGCGCATCGTGGCGGGCGTGCAGGGCAGCGAGACGCTGCCGTATGCGATGAAACTCGAGCCGAACACCTACCGGCCCGTCGGCAAGCCGTTCGCGACGTCACCCGAGGGCATCGCCTTCGCGAAGTCCAACACGAAGCTGCGCGATGCCGTGCACGGCGCCCTCGAGAAGCTGATTGCCGACGGCACTTACGGCAAGATCGTCGCGAAATGGGGCTTGCAGTCGAGCGCCGTGCGTCAATTGACGATGAACGGGGCGCCCGTCAACTGACGATGCTGCGCTGTGGGTGACGGCGAGAGTCCGTCACTCCGCTGATTCAACACGCCGCAGGCAGGAAAGATCATCCGATATCGATAAGGGATCCAAACAGATATATGGAGCATGACGATGAATAAATCAGAACCCGTCGAACGCTTGTGGGGCGGCCGCTTCAAAACGGGGCCGTCGGCGGCGCTGGAGGCACTGTCGCGATCGGATCCGAGCTTCTTCCGGCTCGTTCCTTACGATCTGGCCGGATCGCGCGCACATGCGCAGGAGTTGCAACGCGCCGGCATTCTGACTGAGCAGGAATTGCAGCGGCTGCTTACCGAAATCGGCCACCTCGAGGCGGAGCACCTGGCAGGAGAAATCGCGCCCTCAAAGGATGACGAGGACGTGCATACGTTTCTGGAGCGCGAGCTCACGAAGCGCCTGGGGGCAACCGGAGGCAAGCTGCGTGCGGGCCGCTCCCGCAATGATCAGGCTGCGAACGATCTGCGCCTGTATCTGCGAGCCAAGGCCCGCACGCTCACGACGGCGGTGCTCGACCTGCAGAACGCGTTGCTCGAGCAGTCGAGCGCGCACACGCAAAGCGTGGCGCCGGGCTTCACCCATCTGCAGCCGGCGCAGCCGGTGGTGTTCGCGCATCACTTGCTCGCGCACTCACAAGCCATCTACCGGGATCTCGAGCGCTTCGTGGATTGGGACCGGCGCAGCGCGCGCTCGCCGCTTGGCGCGGCCGCGCTCGCGGGGTCGGCAATCTGTTTGCATCCCGAACTATCGGCCGTGGAGCTGGGCTATGACGGCCCCTGCGAGAATTCGATCGACGCGGTTGCCTCGCGCGACCATGTGGCCGAATTCGTGTTCGTCGCGAGCATGCTGTCGGTCAACCTCTCGCGGCTGTCCGAGGAAGTGATCTTGTGGACGACGCACCAGTTCGGCTGGGTCGTGCTCGACGACGGCTATGCGACAGGCAGCTCGATCATGCCACAGAAGAAGAACTCCGACATAGCGGAGCTCACGCGCGGCAAGGCGGGACGCCTGATCGGCAACCTCGGCGGCTTGCTTGCGACGCTCAAGTCGCTGCCGCTCGCCTACAACCGCGATCTGGCCGAAGACAAGATTGCGGCGTTCGATTGCATTGACACCCTGGAACTCGTTCTGCCCGCCATGGCCGGGATGATGCGCACGATGCACGTGAACGTCGACGAGATGCGCAGGCAGGCGCCGCTCGGCTTCACGCTGGCAACCGAAGTGGCCGACTGGCTCGCGCTGCGCGGCGTGCCCTTCAGCGAAGCGCACGAGATTACCGGAGCGCTGGTGCGCACGTGCGAAGAACAAGGCATAGAGCTGGCCGATGCTTCCGTTCAAACGCTCGCGCGAGTCGATGCGCGGCTGGAAGCCTCGGTGCTTGCGCATGTGACGCTCGATGCGGCGGTGGCGGCGCGCAAGGGTTTTGGCGGCACGGCGCCGGAGCGCGTCGCGGAGCAGATTGCGCGACTGCGTCACGCGATGGCCAAACAGGCCGAATGGGCAGATGCCTATCAGGGGCCGTCGTGGTGAGGGTGCCCGGCCCGCTGCGGGTATTGCCCATATCGATTCAATTCAACGACTCAACGGAGTTTTCATGAGCTCATTTCGCAGTCTGCATAAGGTTGCCGCGCTGCTTGCCGGTCTCGTTGCGTTGCATGCCCCGCTTTGCGAGGCGCAAACCGGCGCGGCCGCCATCGGCAAGCCTGTCCTCGTTGCGGCCATCGTGCCGAACTATCCGCCGTTCGAATACAAGGATCCGGCGTCGGACAAGTTGATGGGATTCGACGTCGACCTCGGCGAAGCGCTTGCCGCAAAGCTCGGCGTCAAGATCAACTGGCAGGAGACCAGCTTCGACCAGATGATGAGCGCCCTGAGCACACACCGCGTGGACGTCATCCTTTCCGGCATGACCGATTTACCGGCGCGGCGCGGATCGGTGAACTTTCTCGATTACATCACCACTGGCCCCCAGTTCTACACGCTGACGGAGCACGCCGGTGCCTTCGCCTCGATGGATGCATTGTGCGGCAAGGCGGTGGGCACGAGCCGGCGCACCTCATTTCCCAATGACATCGCGAACTGGAGCAACGAGCATTGCGTGAAGGCGGGCAAGCCGGCGATCAAGGTGGTGGGCACGGACGGCTCGTCGGATGCGCGTCTGCAGTTGCGCCAGGACCGGATCGATGCCGCAGTGCAGGGCGGCGAGACCTTGCCTTATCAAAACTCGGTGGAGCATGACGCTTACGCGCCAATAGGGCAGCCGTTCCTCTCGCAATACACGGCTATCGGCATGTCAAAGGACAACAGCGCGCTCAATAGCGCACTCGTCAACGCCTTCAACGAGTTGGTGGACGACGGCACGTATCAGAAAATACTCGCCAAATGGGGGCTGCAGCGCCACGCGGTGTCCAAGGCGATGATCAACGCGGGGACCTGATTTCGTCGTAGCGTCTTAAAGTGGACGATAAGCGCATGCGGGACCGGGGGAACCGCGTGCTCATCGTGTGCGCTCGAGATGGCCGCTGAGCATGCATACGGCACTGGCGAATGGGTTCTGAAGAAGAATGCTGTGTACCTGGCGCAACAGGTCATCCAGCCATTTGGCGCACAGCTCGCGACCGTTTTGCGAAGTCAGTATCTGCATAGCGTGGCGATTCTGGACCGCTTGCTTCGAATACAGCTTTCCCAAAAAAATTGACCGTGTGAGTGTCAGTTGCTGCGGCCATGCACCGGCGATTTTATTTTACATAATATAATTTATCGCAGTTTTATATGTTACGGCTTTTTTGAAATGTCCGGTTCTGGCTCATTAGAAATGTCCGATTCCTGCCCTGGTTGACGCGCACGCTCGCGTGAGGCATCGACCAGGGGCGAACCATGAACGGACGTGAG
>JAITTX010000097.1 GCA_031286755.1 Paraburkholderia sp. | reverse complement strand
GTTCTGGACAAGGTCGCGCTGGTGTACGGCCAGATGAACGAGCCGCCGGGCAACCGTCTGCGCGTCGCGCTGACCGGTCTGACGATGGCCGAGCACTTCCGTGACGAAGGCCTCGACGTTCTGTTCTTCGTCGACAACATCTACCGTTTCACGCTGGCCGGTACCGAAGTGTCGGCACTGCTCGGCCGTATGCCTTCGGCAGTGGGCTATCAGCCGACGCTGGCAGAAGAAATGGGCAAGCTGCAAGAGCGCATCACGTCCACGAAGAAGGGCTCGATTACCTCGGTTCAGGCCGTGTACGTCCCTGCGGACGACTTGACCGACCCGTCGCCGGCCACGACCTTCGGCCACCTGGACGCAACCGTCGTGCTGTCGCGTGACATCGCCTCGCTGGGTATCTACCCGGCAGTCGACCCGCTCGACTCGACCTCGCGCCAGATCGACCCGAACGTGATTGGTGAAGAGCACTACTCGATCACGCGCCGCGTGCAGCAGACGCTCCAGCGCTACAAGGAACTGCGCGACATCATCGCGATTCTGGGCATGGACGAACTGTCGCCGGAAGACAAGCTGTCGGTCGCGCGCGCTCGCAAGATCCAGCGCTTCCTCTCGCAGCCGTTCCACGTCGCGGAAGTCTTCACGGGCTCGCCGGGCAAGTACGTGCCGCTGAAGGAAACCATCCGCGGCTTCAAGATGATCGTCGAAGGCGAGTGCGATCACCTGCCGGAGCAGGCGTTCTACATGGTCGGCACGATCGACGAAGCCTTCGAAAAGGCCAAGAAGATCCAGTAAGAGGGTTGGTTGTTGGCAATGAGGCGGAGTGGGCTATCTCGAATAAGTAACGTGTTACTCAATCCGCCGCCGCAACTTTTTGACCCTGGGAGTCGATACATATGGCAGCAACCATCAAGGTAGACGTCGTCAGCGCCGAAGAGAACATCTACGGCGGCCAGGCGAAGTTCGTCGCGCTTCCTGGCGAAGCGGGCGAGCTGGGCATTCTGCCGGGCCACACGCCGCTCATCACGCGGATTCGTCCGGGTGCGGTGCGCATCGTGGGCGCGGAAGGCGATGAAGAGTTCGTGTTTGTCGCTGGCGGCATTCTCGAAGTGCAGCCGGGCGCCGTGACGGTGCTCGCCGACACTGCGATCCGCGGCAAGGATCTCGACGAGGCGAAGGCCTCCGAGGCGCGCAAGCGCGCCGAAGAGGCGGTGCAGAACGCTGGCTCGAACCTCGAGTACGCAACGGCGCAGGCGGAACTCGCCTACGCAGTCGCGCAGCTCGCGGCGATCCAGCGCCTGCGCAAGATGAACCAGCACTGATCTCGCGACGGCACGCCCTTCGGGCGTGTGCCGGACGCTCTGAAACGGGCTCCCCGATTTGGGGAGCCCGTTTTTTTTTGCGCGTTCGCCGAGGCGAGAAAGCCCAGCGACTCGCTCCTCGGTCGCGACATAAGAAAATCACTTGACGTTTACGGAAAGGTAATGCGAAATCATGCCTTCGTGCCTGCCGGCGATCGGGTCGAAGGCGACGGCCGCGGTCCATGCGCTGCGGGTAAAACTTGATGCTGCTGGCCGAGTGCCCGGTGGCACAATGGATTTCAAATCTATTTCAATCGGGGGCGAGACTCCCGGGGAGACAGCCACCATGGCAATCGACGCAGCCGGTGCGCGCGAAGCGCTCATCGCGCCGAAAGACGGGCTTTCCTATGTGCGTGGAACGACCGATATACCGCTTTCTGAAGCGACCCTTGGCGCATTCCTCGAAGAGACCGCACGGCGCTTTCCCGAGCGCCCGGCAGTGGTGTTCCGCGAGCAGGGCATTCGCTGGAGCTGGCGCGAGTTCGCCGAGGAAGTGGACGTGGTGGCGGCCGGTTTGCTGGCGCTCGGCATCGCGGCGGGGGACCGGGTGGGCATCTGGTCGCCCAATCGCTTCGAGTGGCTGCTCACGCAGTTCGCCACTGCGCGCATCGGCGCCGTGCTCGTCAATATCAATCCGGCCTACCGTCTCGCCGAACTCGAGTACGCGCTGAACAAGGTGGGCTGCAAGGCGATCGTCGCCGCGGAAAGCTTCAAGACGTCGAAGTACCTCGAGATGCTGCAAACGCTCGCGCCCGAACTGGCGAGCGCGACGCCGGGCGACCTGCATGCGGCGAAGCTGCCGGAATTGCGCGCGGTGATCCGCATGTGCGATGGCGAAACTCCCGGCATGCTGAATTTCAGCGATCTGATCGAGCAGGGGCGAGAACGGCTCGAGCGCGATGGCCGTGCGGAGTTCGCGGCGATCGGCGCAACGCTGAGCCCCGGCGACCCCATCAATATCCAGTTCACGAGCGGCACCACGGGCAACCCGAAAGGCGCCACGCTCACGCACAGCAACGTGCTCAACAACGGGCGCTTCATCGCCATGGCGATGCGGCTCACCGAAGAAGATTCGCTCTGCATCCCGGTGCCGCTTTATCACTGCTTCGGCATGGTGCTTGCCGTGCTCGCGTGCGTGTCGGTTGGCGCGGCCATGGTGTTCCCGGGCGAGGCTTTCGATCCGCGTGCGACGCTTGAGGCGGTGTCCGAGGAAGGCTGCACGGCGCTGCACGGAGTGCCGACGATGTTCATCGCGGAACTCGACCATCCCGACTTCGCGCGCTTCGATCTCTCGCGCCTGCGAACCGGCATCATGGCGGGCTCGCCGTGTCCGATCGAGACGATGAAGCGCGTGGTCTCGAAAATGCACCTTGCCGAGATCACGATCGCTTACGGCATGACGGAGACGAGCCCCGTGTCGTTTCAGAGCTCGACGACCGACCCGCTCGACAAGCGCACGACGACGGTCGGGCGCATCCAGCCGCACCTGGAGGTGAAGATCGTCGATGCGCTCGGCAATATCGTGCCGGTGGGCGAGACGGGGGAACTCTGCACGAAGGGCTACTCGGTGATGCGTGGCTACTGGGGCGATGAAGCCAAGACGTCCGAGGCGATTATCGATGGCTGGATGCATACCGGCGACCTCGCGACGCTCGACGCGCAGGGCTATTGCAATATCGTCGGGCGTTTGAAAGACATGCTGATCCGCGGCGGCGAGAACATCTATCCGCGCGAGATCGAGGAGTTCCTGTTTCGCCATCCCAAGGTGCAGTCGGTGCAGGTGTTCGGCGTGCCCGATGCGAAGTATGGCGAGGAGGTGTGCGCATGGATCGTGCTGCGCCCGGGCGAGGCGGCTACGCCCGAAGAAATCCAGGCGTTTTGTCAGGGGCAAATCGCGCACTACAAGATCCCGAAGTACATCCGCTTCGTCGACGAGATGCCGATGACGGTGACGGGCAAGGTGCAGAAGTTCGTGATGCGCTCACGAATGATCGAAGAGCTGAAAATCGGCGAGCAAAAGACGGCGTGATGCCGATGTTTCGCGGCGGCGCCAGCATGCCGCCGCGAAACGGGCAAATGGCATGGAATAGTTAATGCTTTGCATGCCGAATGAATTGATGCGCGAATTGGCACGGCGTGAGTCAGCCGCTCGGCTAACACGGCAAGCAGGAAGATAATGAATGCCGGTAGTGGAAATTTGCGTGCGTGACCATTCTCGCCATTGCATCAGATGGATGGCGAACAGCAGTGGAAAGGGAATAGGCGAAAAAAAAGCGGGCCTGGAGCCCGCTAAAAACCACACGCTACGGGGTTAGCGCGAGGAGACCAAATGAGGAGCCGGGTCTTGGAACGTTCAAAACGCCGGTTACGGCTCCAACAAGGATGCCCCTGGCAGGGCTTTGGCATAGCGCCAACCGGCCGGTGTATCGTGCTCGTTCACACATGCACCGAACCACATCCGTGTTGAAACCGTTGAAGGCATTGTGGGCGAATTAATGGACCTTCGCGGTAACAAAGTGTTTCAGGTTGTAACGCCCGTCAGATAAGGCTCTGAGGGATTTTTTGCCATCCTGAGCGTTTCGCGAAAGTCATTTTTACCTGCGATTTTTACTGCTATCAGACGCTGCGTGGACGCGTATTCGACGCGTCATTCTTCATGCATGAAGAGAGCCCCGCAGCATGGGCATTGCGGAAAATTGGCGGCGTGAAAACGCAAGGCGCATACGCCTATCCAGCAGGCATTCCCGATTGAATCCATGCGCGCGATGCAAGGATTGCTCATATCGTATTGCAACGAGTGGTTGCAACTCATCATACGGTTTAACGAATGATGTCGCGCCGGGA
>JAITTX010000021.1 GCA_031286755.1 Paraburkholderia sp. | reverse complement strand
GCGCGGCCGGGAAGACCTGGGCGAGCCCATGCTCGAGATTGCCGCGCGCAAGGCGGAGCAGGGCTGAAGCGCGGCTAGATCACCAGCCGTGAATGGCCGATCCCGCCACCCTTCTCCACGCGGATCTGCGTGGCGATGCGCTCCTTGAGACTATCTACGTGGCTGATCACGCCAATCATCTTGCCGCTCGCGTTGAGCGTGTCGAGCGCATCGAGCGCGATTTCCAGCGTATCGCCGTCGAGCGTGCCGAAACCTTCGTCGAGGAACAGCGAGTCGATCGAGGTCTTGTGGCTCACCAGATCCGAAAGCGCCAGCGCCAGCGCGAGGCTCACGAGAAAGCTCTCGCCGCCCGAGAGTGTGCGCGTGTCGCGCGTGGCGTCGGCCTGCCAGCCGTCGACGATCTCCAGTTCCAGTTCGCCCGTGGATTTGCGGCGCAGGAGATAGCGCGCGTGCAGGCGGTCGAGGTGGCGGTTCGCGAGCGCGAGCAGGTGGTCGAGCGTGAGCCCTTGTGCGAAGCGGCGGAACTTGTCGCCCTTGGCGGAGCCGATCAGCGCATCGAGCCGCTGCCACAAATCGGCGTCGCGGGTCTGCGTTTCGATCTGCTCGAATAGCGCGCGCTGGCTTTCGCGCTGCTGCGCGTCGCGCGTGAGCAGCCCGCGCTGATGGCCTAGCCGCTCGTTGAGCGCGGCACTGTCTTTTCCCAGCGCTTCGAGTTGTGCGTCCAGCGCGTCGGCGCTTGCGTCGGTGAGTGCCTGCGCTTGCAGGCTCGATAGTTTTTCCCGCACCCCTAGCAGCAGCGCGCTCGCCGTTTGATGCTCCTGCTCGCGTTGTTGCTTGAGGGCCTGGAGCGGCTTGCGCGTTTCGGCGGGCAGGAGCGCCGCGAGGAAGGCGGCCTGATCGGCGAACGGGCTGCTGGCGAGCGCCGCTTGCCACGTTTGCATGGCTTCGCCGAGCGCGCTGCGCTGTTGCGTGAGCGTGCGTTCGAGAAGCGCGAGCTGGCCGTCGAGCGTGGCGAGTTCGCGCGTGAGCGTTTCGGCGCGCGCCACGCCGGCTTCGAACGCTTCCGGCGAGGCGCTTTCGCTACCGTCGTCGATATCGTCGAACAGCGAAGCCGTCTCGTGCCCGGGCGCCGGATCGATTGATATGGACTTCGAAGTCTCCACGCCGATGGCTTTGCAGCGCTCGCGCCACGCCTGCACGTGCGTCTGGGCGACCTCGCATTGCCCGCGCTGGCGCACGAGCGCCTGTTCGAGCGCTTGCAGGCGGCGCTGCGTGTCCTGCCACGTGCGCCATTCGGCTTCGCGCGCTTGTAGCCACGCGGCGCTGTCCGCGGGGAGGGCGTTGGCCGCGTAGCCGCCCGCGCGCACCGATTCGAGCAGCGCGCTGGCCTCGCGTTCGAATTCGGCTTGCAGCGTGTCGCGTTCGCGCGCGACTTCGGCAAGCCGCTCCTGCATGCCGTTGAGCGACTGCTCCAGCAAAGCGGCCTGGGCGCGCGCTGCCTGCAACGCGTCGGCGCACCGGCTATTCGCCTCGCGTGCGCGGGCGAGCGCGGCTTCCGCCTGCTCGGCGGCGTCCATGTGCTGCTTGACCTGTTGCGCGGCCTGTCCGGCAGCTTCGCGCGCCGCGGCGATTTCATCGGGACGTTGCCAGCCGGTCTCGTCGATGGCGGACTGGGCCGGGAGCATCGCGACGATCGCATCCCATTCTTGATGGCCCTGAGCGACGCGCGTGGCGAGCCGTTCATGCTGCTCGCGTTGCTGGGCCTGCGTGGCGCGCAGTGCCGACAACGCCTCCATGGCCTTGCGCAAGCGCGCTTCCGAAGCCTGCAATTCCGTGCGGAGGGCGTGCAGCGCGGCTTGCGTGGCCGATACATCGAGCGCGCGATACGCCTCGATGGCGGGATGCTCGTGCGAGCCGCAGAGCGGGCACGCCTCGCCGGGCTGCAACTGCTCGCGGTGCTGCGCGAGGCTGCGGATGACCTGCTCCTGTTCGAGCAGCTTCTGCTTGTCGTCCGCGCGGGACTGGCATTGCGCGTGCGCCTGCTGCAAGGTCGCGAGCGCTTCGTTTTGAGCGCCGATCTCATGCTCCACGCGCGCCAGATGGGCTGCGAGTGCGCGCACTTCGTCTGCGAGCGCGCGGCGGCGCCCGGCCAGCGCGTCCAGTTCCTGCCAGCGTGCGAACGCCGCTTGCCCGCCCTGCCACGCGTCGCGCAACTGCGCGAGCGTCTGGCCCGCAAGCCGCTGCTCCTGCGCGGCCTGCAGCGTTTGCAGGGCCGCGTCGGACTCGGCCCTGGCGTGCGCGGCGGCGGTAAGCGTCGCCGCATGCCGTTCGCGTTGCGCGCGCTGTTCGCCTTGTTGCCGCTCCAGATCGGCGCGCAGCTTCTCTCGCGCGGCAATCTCGGCTTGCCTGCGGCGGTGCTGCTCGAACTGCTGCCGCCACGCGCCAATCCGCTCGCCAAGCTGCGAGAGATTTTCATTGGCATTGCAAAATTCTTCGAACTGCTGTTTCTGGGCGTCCAGCTTCGCAAGCTGCGCTTGCGCGTCGCGCGCGAGGGCGGTGGCCAGCGTGGCCGTCGTGCCGTACTCGCGCCGCTGCGTGGCGAGTTGCTCCGTGCGTTCGCGGCGCAATGCAACGAGGTCAGCGCCCGATTGCCGGCAGGCCGCCTCCGCTTGCTGGGCACTCTGAAACGCGGGGCGCAGCGCTTCGGCGGGCTCGCTCGCGGCGAGGCGCGCGAGCTCGGGCGCGGCGGCTTCCAGCGCGCCGGTTGCGGCGGCAAGGCGTGCCTGGGCCGAGTGCGCATCCGCCTCGGCCTGCGTGAGCTCGCGGCGCCATTGGCGCTGCGCATGCAGCGTTTTCGTCTGCGCCGCGAGCGCGTTCAATTGCGCCGTGAGCGTACCGATCTCCTGCTCCATCGCCGCGCGCTGCTCCGCGCCCAGCAGCTCCATGCCTTCGGCCCTGGCGCGCAACTGCTTGAGCGCGTCGCGCGCAGCGCCCGCGCGCTCGAACACCTTGCGCGAGATTTCGCCGTAGATTTCGGTGCCGGTGAGCTCTTCGAGCAATTCCGCGCGGTCGTTCGCGCTGGCGTTGAGGAACGCCGCAAAGCCGCCCTGCGCGAGCAGCATCGAGCGCGTGAAGCGCGGGAAATCGAGCCGGGTGATTTCCGTCACGCGCTTGAGTTTCTCGTTGATGTGCGTGGTGAGGATCGTGTCGCCGCCATCGTCGCCGGTCGCCACGCTCGCCAGCTCCACGCGCGGCGCCTGCAATGCGCCGTCGACCTTGTCGCGCGCGCGGCGCTGGCTCCAGAACGCGCGATAGACCGCGCCCTTCACTTCGAAGACCACTTCCGCGAGGCAGTCCGCGGTATGGCGCGTCATGATCTCGTTCGCCGACGCGGAAACCGTTTTCAGGCGCGGCGTCTCGTGATAAAGCGCGAGGCAGATGGCGTCGAGCAGCGTGGACTTGCCGGCCCCGGTGGGACCGGTGATGGCGAAGAGGCCGTTCTCGGCGAACGGAGGCTTCGTGAAGTCGATATGCCACTCGCCTTTGAGCGAGTTCAGGTTCTTCAGGCGCAGGCTGCGGATCTTCATGCCTCGCCCTCCACGGTGGCGGCGAGCACGCTCTTGTAGCGCTTGGTGAGCGCGGCGCGCACCTCGTCGTCGAGAGTTTCGTGGGCGAGACGGCGCGCGAACACGTCGAGCGGATCGAGCTCGTCGAGCGTGACGCCGGCGTCGGCGGATAGCTGCGCGACGGCGTTGCCGCGTTCGCGGCGAATGCGCAGCACTTCGAGCGGCAGGCCTTCGGCCATCGTCTGGATGCGCGCGGGCAGATCGGCCAGATAGTCGTCCTCTGCCACCGTCACTTCGAGCCAGACGGGCCGCTCCGGCGTGGCGTCGTGCGCGGCTTGCGCGAACGCGCCGGGCAGCGACTTCAGGTTGCCCCGCAGCGCGACGAGCGGTTGAAACACCGGCACCGGCAGCGGCGTGACGGCTTCGAGGCCCGCCTCGCCCAGATCGACGAGCAAGACTTCCTTTTGCTGCGCGGCTTCGTCGAAGCTCAGCGCGATAGGCGAGCCGCTATAGCGGATATGCTCCTGGCCGCCCACTTTCTGGGGTCTGTGTATATGCCCGAGCGCGAGATAATCCACGTCCGGAAACGCGCTGGTGGGGAACGCGTCGAGCGCGCCCACGTAGATCTCGCGCACCGATTCGCTCGCGCTCGCGCCCACCGTGGTGAGATGGCCCGTGGCGATGAGCGACACGTTGCAACCTTGTTGTGCGCTCAACTGCTTGCGCGTGTTCTCCGCCTCCGCGTGAACGGCTTGATAGTAGGCCTGGATCGCGAGTTGCAGCGATTGTTGCTTTTGCTCGGCGCTCTGGCCGTACTCGCTCTGCATGACATCGCGTGGGCGAATGAAGGGAATCGCGCAGACCACGCAGCCAGGCGTTGCGCCCGCGTTGCCGCTTGCACGGTCGCCCCCGTGTGGTCGTCGCAGTGGCAACACGCACACCTGGTTCGCGGGCGCGTCGGCGGCCGGAACCACGCGCGCCGAAAGCTGCTCCAGCAGCGCGCTGCTTTCGCGCAGCGTGGCCACCGAGTCGTGATTGCCGCCGAGCAGCAGCAGCGCGACGCCGGCCGCGTGCAGGCGCACGACGAGCTGGCTATAGAGCTCGCGCGCGTAGCTGGGCGGCGTTCCTGTGTCGAAGATGTCACCGGCGATCAGGACGGCGTCGACAGCGTGCGCGTCGACCTGGGCCACGAGCCAGTCGATGAGCTGCTGGTGCTCGGCCTGGCGGCTCTTGCCCATGAAGTTCTGGCCCAGATGCCAGTCTGAGGTGTGGAGGAGGCGCATGGAGGGCGGAGTTCGTTGTGGAGGCGGCCCGCGCGAGTGCGGCACGCATGTGGCACGCATGTGGCACGCATGTGGCACGGATGTGGCATAGAGGCGGCACCTGCGCGGCGCGAAAGGGCGCAAGTGGAGGGATTGTAGTGCAGGCGCCGCGTCAGGGCGTGCCAGCGCAGGGGCGCGGCGGCCGAGGGGGAGGCGCGGAGAGCGCTTCGCGCTATCATTGCCTCCATTAGCGATGGCTGAACCCGGGCCTATTCGGGCTCAACCGATTCAAGCCGACTTTCCAGCCGATTCAAGCCGCCCATGGCCACAAAGAACACGACAGGCACCGCGCGCCGCAGCGCGGCGCCGGGCAAGCGCACTGCGCTGCCTTCCGAGGAGACACACGCCGGACCCGGCGCCGCCCGGGCGAGCGCCCATGCGGACGCGGACGCGAATGTGGATGAAGAAGGCGCGCTCGCGTCCACCTACCTCGTGCCGGGCCTCGAGCGCGGCCTGCGCATCCTCGCCGAATTCTCGGCGCGCGAACCCGTGCTGGGCGCGCCCGAGCTGTCGCGGCGCATCGGCATTCCGCGCACCACCACGTTTCGTCTCCTGCAAACCCTCGAAGCGCTCGGCTTCATCGAGCGCGCCAACGGCGACCGCCAGTACCGGCTGAGCGTGGCGGTGCTGCGCCTCGGCTTCGAGTATCTGAGCTCGCTCGAACTCACCGACTTCGGCACGCCGGTGCTGGAGCGCCTGCGCGACGCGACCGGCCTGAGCACCCATCTGCTGATTCGCGACGAGCGCGATGTGGTGTTCGTGGCGAAGGCGCAGACGCGCGAGCCCATGTTCAGCTCCGTGAAGGTCCATGTGGGCACGCGCCTGCCCGCGCATGCGACCGTGCATGGCCAGGTGCTGATGGGCGACCTCACGCTCACCGAACTGCGCGCGCTCTATCCCGAGAAGCAACTGGAACGCTATACGGACCGCACGCCGGCAACCGTGGCCGATCTTCACGCGCGCGTGCGCGAGTTCGCACAGCAGGGCTATGCGGTGAGCGAGGCGTCGTTCGAGACCGGCATCTCGGTGGTGAGCGCGCCGGTGCGCGACCAGTCGGGCCGCATCGTGGCCGCGCTCACGGTGACGGTGCCGCGCTCGGACATCGGCGAGGCCGAGCGCGTGCCGCTGGTTAGCGTGGTATGCGCGGCGGCCATCGACTTGTCGACGCGCCTCAATTACCGCCCCATGCACGGCGACCCCACGGCGGCCCAGGCCGCGCAGGCGAGCGCCTCCGGCGCGCGCAGCCGCGGCTTTCACGCGATCTGAAGCGCGCCGGTGTCGCCAGGCGCGCTCGAGCGTGCTTTATTGGGCGCTGGTGTACCGCTGATGCGCGCCGTTGATGCGCGCCGGCCATCCGGCCATCAGAACGAATGGTGGATGCCGGTGAGCACGATGGCCTGGTTGCGCCCGCTCGACACGCCCGCGGTGAAGAAGGCGGCTTGCGCATTCGAGTTGGCGTGCTCGTAGAGCGCGTTCACATAGACCTGGGTGCGCTTCGAAAGCGAGTACATGTCGCCGATCATCACCTGGCTCCAGCGGCGGCCCGCGAGCGTGGAGGTGGCCGCGCCGGCCGAGATACTGTTGAACGCCGTAATCTGGTAGTTCGCGCCGGCATCGTAGCTCTGGAACGTGTCCGAATGGCCGTTGGACTCCAGCTTCGTGCGCGTATAGAGACCGTGCACGAGCAGCTTGCCGAACGAATACGACGCGCCAATGCCCATGTTCTCCACCTTGTCGGCCAGATAGGTGGCCGAGGGCTGGTCCTGGAACGTCGCGATGCCCGTGGTTGCCATCGACACCGTGCGGTCGTGCTCGTTCGACCACGTCGCGCCGGCCTTGAACGGACCATTCGCATAGCTCAGCGAAAAGCCCATCGTGCGGCCGGTCGCGAAGTTCGTGGTGTTGCCGAAGCCGAACATCGCGCCCGCCGTGAAGCCGTACCAGCTCGGCGAGCGATATTTCACCGAGTTGTCGTACGGCACGGCGCTCGTATCCGCGAGCTCGTCGATGTTGCCCGGGTGGAAGGCATACCAGCTTCCCGCCAGATACGCCGTGCTGAACGGATCGAGGATGTCGAACGAGAACGGCGTTTGATGGCCGAAGGTGAGCGAGCCGTATTTATCCGAGGCGAGACCCACGAACGCCTGGCGATTGAACAGTGTGTTGGCCTTCGCCATCGCGCCCGTATTCGTATAGAAACCGTTTTCGAGCTGGAAGATCGCTTTCAGGCCGCCGCCCAGATCTTCCTGGCCGCGCAGGCCCCAGCGGTCGGGCTGCGTGTTGCCCTGCTCCTCCATCCACTTCGAATGGCCGCCCACGTTGCTGATGTAGGCCACGCCCGCATCGAGACTGCCATATAGCGTGACGCTGCTTTGCGCCCATGCGGACGAGACGGCGCAGAGGCCCGTCAGCCCCGCGACAATGAAGTGTTTCAAGTTTGGACTCCTGATCGTATGACGAAAGGCCGGCCTGATCGTCCGGCTTACCCAATTCCTCGGCATGGCGCGGCGCGCTTCTACCGGCGGCTCGTGCTTGTTATTGTTTGTTCCATATATGGACATATGCCCTACGTATGGAACGTTTTCAGAAGTATAGTGACTCCCGCGCGACGCCAGAATACTTTTTTGGGACGGTAGTTCCCCCAGGTGGAGCGCTTTGCCGGATTGCCGGATACGCGCGTAAGTGCCTGCACTGTAAGCGTTTTGGCAACCTCAACGGCACCCTCGGCAACGTTGTTCATGTCCCTTTCAGAGACGCGCTCGGTGTTTTCCCCAGGAGATGCCAATTTCTGTTTTCTCGCTGCTCGAACGTTTCTATAATTGACCATACACGAACTGATGTTCCGTATATGGAACATAACTGATCGGGAAAGGTGAGAAATGGCTGAAGAATGGCGCTGTGCCGGACATGCCGGCGATCTGTCCGAGGACGCGCCGCTCGAGTACAAGCTCGACGGCACGGAGATCGGCATCTACAAGGTGGGCGACGAGCTCTACGCGCTCGAAAACGTCTGCCCCCACGCATACGCGTTGCTGACGCAAGGCTTCGTCGATGGCGACACCGTCGAATGTCCGCTGCACGAAGCCGTGTTCCATATCCCGACCGGCAAGTGCCTCAAGGAGCCCGGCGGCCGCGATCTGAAGAGGTACTCAGTGCGGCTCGCCGGTGAAGAAATCCAGATCAAGGTGGAATGACATGCGAGAAGCCCCCGTGAATTTCAATCCGTCGCTCAAGCCCTGGCTCGCGCCGCAACCGAACAACGTCGCCGGCAAGGGCGTGATCGAGCAGCCGGGTCAGACCGAAAACCTGGTGTGGCAAACGCGCAAGGCCGAGCCCACGCAATACGAAAACGACTTCGGCGACGCGCTCGAACAGGTGTTCGAAGCGGGCGCCACCGAACTCGAGGAAGTCGTGGCGGGCCTGAACCGCATCGGCTTTCGCACGCCGGAAGGCACGCCCTGGAATGCCGAGCGCCTTGCCGCCGAATTCCGCCTGC
>JAITTX010000569.1 GCA_031286755.1 Paraburkholderia sp. | reverse complement strand
TTCGGCGGCCTGGACGAGCAGGGCGCGATGCTCGTCAAGCAGATGCGCTCGCTCGGCATGCAGGCGCACCTGTTCGGCGCGGGGGCGCTCAAGAGCAATGCCTTCCTGCAGATTGCCGGCCCGGCCGGCGAGGGCACGCAGGATCTCGAACCCGGCCCGGCGCTCGACAAGCTGCCGTCAGCCCAGGCGTTCGCGAAGCGCTACAAGGCGCGATTCAATCAGGATGTCGAACTGTATGCGCCGTTCGCCTATGACGCGGCGCTCGCGATGCTCAAGGCCATCGAGAACGCCAACTCGCTCGATCGCGCGAAGATCGTCGCGAGCCTCCCCAAGGTCACGGTGACGGGCGTGACGGGCAATATCGCGTTCGACCCGCACGGCGATCTGATCAAGCCGCCCTATACGCTCTTCGAGGTTCAGCAGGGGCAGTGGAAGAGCCAGCGCACGGTGGGCGGCAACAGCGGCGCTTGAGCCTGTCAAGCGCGTCGAGCGCGGGCGGCCGAACGCGGGCCGCCTTCAGCGTTGCAGCAAATGCGCGAACAGCGGATGCATCGACGCGACGAGCGCGAGCGCCATGGCGATGTTGAACGTGCGCAGGCGGCGCGGATCGTCGAGAAAGCGCCGCATGCCGGTGCCGAACGCGGCCCACACGCAAATGCAGGGCAGGCCGATCACGTAGAACAGCGCGGCCATCACGACGGTGTTGGTGCCGAAGTCCGCCGAGAGGCGGATCGTGGTGGCCGCGGTGAGCACCATCATCCACGCCTTCGGGTTGATCCACTGGAACGCGATGGCTTCGTGAAAGCGCATGGGGCGGCGCTCGCCGCCTTTTTCCTTGAGCATGCCCGAGGTGCCGATCTTCCACGCGAGCCACAGCAGGTAGGCGACGCTCGCGGCTTCGAGCGCCGTGTAGAGCCAGGGCACGTGCCGGAACACTTCGCCAAGGCCGAACCCCACCGAGAGCATGAGCACGACCACGCCCGCGCTGATGCCGAGGATGTGCGGCACCGTGCGCCTGAAACCGAAGTTGACGCCGGAGGCGAGCAGCATCGTGTTATTGGGGCCGGGCGTGATGGTCGTGACCACCACGAAGAGCATGCCGGCGGGAAGGGCGCTGGCGCTGAGCATTTCGGACAGCATGGTGCGGTGGCTCCAGGGAGGAGGCCGCGGCCATTGGCGGTCGCGGCGAGGGACAGGGAGCCAGTTTAGCCGTGGAAGTCGGTACAGTACCGGTACAGATGGGCGCACGAAAACCGGTACGGAAGGGTGGGCGGACCGATCCGGCGATGGCCCGCCGAACGCCGGGCATCAGGCGATTTTCCCGGGCCGCGCGCGCAGGATGGTGGTGTCGTTTGACATCGACTCGCGTACGTAATACGCGAATTCCTGCGCAGCCGGTTGTGCTGTCTTCGGCAAGCGCAGGCAGATCGCGAACGGCGGCAGCGCGGGCAAGCCGGCCGTGTGAGGCGCGAGCGTTTCCAGATCGGCCGGCACCGTGGAGGCGAGCCAGGCGGTGATGGCCAGGCCTGCGCGCACCGTCGCGGCGGTCGCCTCGATGGTGCCGCTCTCGAACACCGTGCGCCATGCAATGCCCTCGTTGGCGAGCGCGCCGAGCACTAGCGGACGGAACGCGCAACGCTCGTCCACCATCGACAGTGGCAGCGGCCGCTTGCGCCATGCCGTGCTGCCGCGCCCGGTGACCCACACCAGCGGCTCGATGCGGACCATTTCGCCCTCGGCTTCGCTCGCGACATATTCGACCAGCGACACGTCCAGGCGGCCGCTATTCACCGCTTCGCTCAACTGGGGCGACGCCGCGCACACGAGCGAAATTTCGACCTGCGGATGCGCTTGCGCGAACGCTTTCATCGCCGGCGCAAGCGGTGTCACGAGATCGTAAGGCACGCCCACGCGCAGGCTGCCGCGCAGCGGCTGGCCGGTCATGTCCGCCCAGATTTCATCGTTCAGCCGCAGCAACGGGCGCGCCTTTGCGAGAAATTGCTCGCCATGACGCGACAGCTCCAGCTTGCGGGTCTTGCGCACGAACAGGAGGCAACCCAGCACGTTTTCAAGGCGCTTGACCTGCTGGCTCACGGCGCCTTGCGTCATGTGCAGCAGATTCGCGGCCACCGTCATGCTGCCGCTCTCGGCAACGGCAACGAAGGTGCGGATCAAGTCGAGGTCGAGGTTTCGGGTCATCGACGCATTATGACTCGTAATGAATCGCATCAGAATTATTGCCTTTAATGATGCGTTGGCGTTCCGTACAGTGCGAATTTCATTCACTCGACGCCGTGCCGATGACTTCGATCCTGCCGCTTCTTCTGTTCGTCGCCGTGGCGACCGTGACGCCCGGTGGCGCGACCACGCTCGCCACGGCTTCGGGCGCGCGCTTTGGTTTCGTGCGTTCGATTCCGCTGATGCTCGGCATCGCGATGGGTCTCGCCTTGCTCGCCGCCGTCGCCGCATTCGGGCTCGGCGGTCTGCTGCTCGCGCTACCGTCGCTGCAAACGGTGGTGAAGGCGCTCGGCTCCGCGTATCTGCTGTGGCTCGCGTGGCGCATCGCGCGTAGTGGAGCGCCGAACGCGGGCAGCGGCCCCGCGCGTCCAATCACGCTCGTCAACGGTTTCCTGTTGCTGTGGCTCAACCCCAAAAGCTGGGCGATGACGGTGGGCGCGGCGGCTTCGTTCGCGCTGCTCGCGAGCAGTCCGAACCGGCTCGCGCTGCTGCTCGGCGTGGCGTTCGGGGTGGCGGCGTGCGCGTCACTCGCGCTGTGGTGTGCGCTTGGCGTGGTTCTCGCGCGGTTCTTGCGGACGCCGCGTCACTGGCGCACGCTCAATCTCGCGATGGGGGTGCTGCTTGCCGCGTCGGTCATTCCGGTCTGGAGATAAGCATGTCTTTCCACCCGTTTGCCGAATCGCCCGGTGTTGTCGTGTTTCATCCTGGATGCGATCTTGCCAGGACACCCGCTTCTAGCCATACGTCCTGAGTCCGCTTCCGGCCAGCACCGCGCTCAACGAACGGCGCAGCAGTTCGACCGGCCGCGTGAGGCGCCCGGGCAGCGAGCC
>JAITTX010000222.1 GCA_031286755.1 Paraburkholderia sp. | reverse complement strand
TTCTGCGGATCGGGAATGCCGCCCGCGGGCCTGAAGAAGTATTGAAAGTCGGCCTGCAACTGCCACCACGGCGCCACCTGATATTGGTAAGTCGCCTCCAGCACGGTTTCCGCGCTGCGTGACGGATAACCCGGCGTGTACGCCGCCATGTCGCTCGCGAGACCCTGTGCATGCGAGCCGATCTTCGCGTAGCCCACCGCAAGCCCCACCACATCGTTGTCGCGGCCCTTGAACGGCGCCTTCAAAACCACGCCCGCGTTCAGCGCGAGATCCACGAGATTGCGGTCGCCGGGCGCGCCCATGACGCGCGCGAACACGCCCAGCGATTGCGGGCTGTCCGCGCCCGGGCGCCAGACCATCTGGTCCGCGACGGCATAGAAACCGTAGTCGCCCCGGTGCGATTGCGGCACGCCCGTGCTGGCCGGATTGGCGAGCGACAGCCCGGTGTTGTCATAGCGCGGGTCGTCGAAACGCTGCGTGTTGTACCAGAATCCCAGCTTGTATGTGCCTGGCATTCCTGAGTTTCTTGCACTCGCCGGATCGGACGGTGCGGGGTTGAGCGCGTATTGCACCTCACCGATAAAAAGCGTGCCGTCGTGCAGGTTGAAGTTCGTGCCGTGCGCGTTCAGCTTTTGCGGATCGCCCATGCCGCTGCCTGCCGGACTGCCGTCGAACACGCCGGCCAGCACGGTCCATGTATCGGAAGGCGTCGCGCGCAAGCGCACGCCGAGCGACGATAGCGGATAAGCCGGGCCGCCCGCGGGCATGTCGGTGGAAGGCAACTCGGGCCAGCCGAACGTCGCGTTCACGAACGCGCCCGCGTACTGGCTCCCCATGAACTCCTGGTCGAGACTTTGCTGGCCGATCTTCACGTCCGCCTTGCCGCCCGCGAAACTCTGCTGATACCAGAGTTCCCAGAGCCGTGTGGTGGCGTCGGCTTCGATTCCGCTCGCGGATTGCAGCGCCTGCAAATTGCGCTGCGTGAGATTCGTGCCGTGAATCTGCAATGCGGAAACATTGAAGGTGCCGCCGGGCAAGCCAAACGCCTTTTGCGTATCCACGCCCAGAGATATTTCGGTGAGCCCGTCGTAAGCGCCGCCGCGATGCGTGCCGCCCGAGAGATTGTTCAGGTATTCGCTCGTTTCCTGCAGGCCGAAGGTGATGCCGCGCTCGCCGAGCCACGGGCGCAGGCCGCCCATCTCGCCGAAGAGCGTCGCGCGGTCCCACAAGCCCGTGGGCGCGGGCGGCGTGTCGGGCGCGGGGGACGCCTGTGCAAAGGCTGCCGGCGCGCATGCGGGCGCAAGCAGAACGAACAGGCCAAGGGGCAAAGCGGAGGACGACAACATGCCTTTCAGGGTCTTTTTCATGATGGTCGAGGCAGTTTTCCCGGCGCAATGCCGGGACGATGGCGTGAAATTGCTAGAAGCGGATTGCAGTACAGGCTGGCTGCATAAAGCGACAACGTCATTACGAAAACCACCAGCTCAGACGCGTGGCGCGATCGATCTCGCGGGCGGTGGACGATGCGCACAACACGGCGGCCAGAACGATGGCCGTGGCGACTAGCGCCAGCACCATGCCGAGCGAGCGCAGCGGCGAGCCGCCCACACGCGAAGGGAATGGCTCGGTGCGGAGGAACAACGTAACGAACGTTTTGACGAACATAAGCTCACCTCCGTCCAGCCCGCACGAGACGGGTAACGAACGACGACGTGAGAACGCCTCGCAAGCCGGCTTGCGAAGGACGATCAACAGAGGGAGCGTGCTGTAACGAAGCGCGCTAACCCGACCAGGCGAGTTAGCGGCGAAGGACAGGAATCCTGTGGCTACTAACTCGCGGCTGTGACGCCGGCGCAGGCCGGCATCGAACTTCCACTGCTAGAGCATGTGTCCACGAGGGACTCCTTTGAGTGAGACGGGGCGGATTGTATTCGGCCCTTCTGCAAAACCGCAAGCGAAAAATCGCCGGAAGGTTTCGATTGATCGCTTTGCACCATGATGCATTCGCCGAACGAATACTCATCAGGCAGGTCTCCTGCGCATTCGCCATGCGCCCCGCGGAATTCATTTCTTTCGCGTGCCTTTCCAGACATTTCGGTCGTGCCTCGCGATATTTCTTTCAATTCCTGTACAGTCTGACGTTTTTTTATTCCGCTGTGAAAAACGTGTTGACGCGTCGCACATCCGCTACCTAGAATTTAAAAATCTTCACGAAAGGGGCTAATGCCTTGGACACCTGCAGTAGTCGATCTTCGAACTGTTTCGCTGCCTGACCGGCAGGACGTCCGCGCTTTCTTCTCGCAGCCGCCGTCCGCCAGCAGGCAGACGGTGCGCGCCGTAGCAACACTCCTCGTGCACCCACAATTTAGCGCCGTCCGGGCAGTGCTTTCGCGCGTCCGTACGGCAGGCGTTGCGAGCCTGGGCTCGCAACTGCGTTCGCGCGCGCCATTTCGCCTGATTCGCGAAAAGGCCATGCACGAACGCGTGGATCAACGCGCGCGTACTTCCGTACTCCATGTATATGCGCCTCACGCACAAAGGAGCCGCCATGCCGGACAGTGACAGTCATCCCTTACGTCCGATCTTTTTGAATTTTTCATTCCCGAACACGGAAAGCGAGTAGACGTCCGCCGCCGTACGCGCCACGCGCATGGCCGCCCGGGTCTGCTGGCTTTTCACTGAATGCGTCTAGCCAGACGCCCGGAGCAACACCATGTCATTCGCACTCCTGCTTTCCCGCCTGCCACAAACCGAACTGGCACGCAGCCACTACGCCAGCCTGCTCGCGCTGCACGAACCCGCGCCGCGCAGGCCCGCCCGCCTCTGGCAACGCATCAAGCAGCTCTTTTCGTAAGCGGCACGTCTCGCGCGCACGACGCAACGGCACATCGCCCACGCGATGCGCCGTTACGCCGGCGCACAGGCACGCCCTCGCCATTCACTCCGACAACTCAAAAGACGAGAACGCCATGTCCACACCCACCAACTTTGCACAGGCGAACGTTTCGCCGCCACGCAGCGCCGTGCTCGACGAAGCCCACCTCGGCGATATCAAAGGTGCGCTCGGCACCATCTCCCATCACGACCTCGCCCCGCGCACGGGCTGGTGGGCGCGCCTGCGCACGCTGCTCGCCATCCTCGGGCCCGGACTCATCGTGATGGTGGGCGACAACGACGCGGGCGCCTTCGGCACCTATACGCAAGCAGGCCAGAACTACGGCACCACCCTGCTCTGGACGCTCCTGCTGCTCGTGCCGGTGCTCTACGTCAACCAGGAAATGGTGCTGCGCCTTGGCGCCGTCACGGGTGTCGGCCACGCGCGACTGATCTTCGAGCGCTTCGGCAAATTCTGGGGCGCCTTCAGCGTGATCGACCTGTTCATTCTCAATGCGCTGACGATCGTGACCGAGTTCATCGGCATCACCTTCGTGCTCGACTTCTTCGGTATCCCGAAGATCGCGGGTGTGTGCATTGCCGCCGCGCTGACCATGGCGGCCGTGAGCACGGGCGACTTCAGGCGCTTCGAGCGCTTCGCCGTCGTGCTGTGCCTGCTGAGCCTGCTGCTCGTGCCGGTGCTGGTGTCGATTCATCCGCCCGTTGGCCAGATGGCGCGCGACTTCTTCGTTCCCGGCTGGCCCGCGCACTCGAAGCTCTCCGACGTAATGCTGCTCGTGATCGGCATCGTCGGCACCACGGTTGCTCCGTGGCAGTTGTTCTTCCAGCAAAGCTACGTGATCGACAAGCGCATCACGCCGCGCTTCATGAAGTACGAAAAGGCCGATTTGTGGATCGGCATCTTCTTCGTGCTGATTGGCGCCGTGGCCATGATCGCATTCTGCTCGCAACTCTTTGCCGGCAAGCCCGAATTCGGCAACTTCACAGACGCGGGCGGCGTGATCGCCGGCCTCGAAAAGTATGCGGGCCACACCTCGGCCGTGCTGTTCGCGATCGCGCTGTTCGATGCGGCCATCATCGGCGCGGCGGCGGTGTCGCTTTCGACAGCCTATGCGATTGGCGACGTGTTCAAGATCCGCCATTCCCTGCATCGCGGCGTGAACGACGCGAAGGGCTTTTACCTGATCTATTTCGGCATCGTGGCCGCCGCGGCCGCCATCGTGCTCATTCCGGGCAGCCCGCTCGGCCTCCTGACCGAAGCCGTGCAGACGCTTGCGGGCGTGCTGCTGCCGAGCGCCACCGTGTTTCTGCTGCTGTTGTGCAACGACCGCGCGGTGCTCGGGCCGTGGGTCAATTCGAAGGCGCTGAATCTGTTCACGGGCGCGGTCGTCTGGGTGCTGGTCATGCTCTCGATCGTCCTCACGGCTTCGGTCATGTATCCCGACATGAGCGGCGAGACGATCCTCGACATCCTCGCAGCCGGCACGCTGCTGGCCGTGGCCGGTCATGCCGCCGTGCTGGCCTGGCGCTGGCTGCGCGGCGAGAGCGCGCCGCAGGTCCAAAGCTGGCCGGAGGGCGTGCGCGATATGTGGCGCATGCCGCCGCTCGCCGAACTGCCTCCGCCCAATCTCACGCTCGCCAAGCGCGTGTGGATGGGCGTGCTGCGCGGCTATTTGCTCGTGGCCGTGATTCTGGTGATCGTGAAGGTCGTGCAGATGACGCTGCTGCACTGAGCGCCGGGCCCGGGGCGGCCGCCTGGTGGCCGCTCAGGTCGCCCGATGGCCACCCGAAGCGGACCACCGCCACGCGCTTATGCCGCTTGCGAGCAATGGTCCGGCATGCGCAGCGCCGCCTCGTCGGCGACGAGGGCCTGCGGAATGGATTCCTTGAGAAAGTCGACGAAGGTTCTGATCTTGGCGTCGAGATATTGTCGCGATGCGTACATCGCGTACACCGTGAGCTTCTGGAGCAGATAGTCCGGCAAGACCCGCAGCAAGGTACCGCTGCGCAGCGCGGGCACGGCGCTCGACATGGGCAGCGAGCCAATGCCCGCGCCCTCGCGCAACGCGCCGGCCAGTGCGTCCGCAACATTCACCTGGAACGTGGAGGGCGGCAATTCGAACGTCTGGGCGCCATCCGGCCCTTCGAGATGCCATCGGTCGCGAGGAAACACCGGCGTGAGCAGCTGGAGACAGGCATGGTCGACAAGCTCGGCGATTGTGTGCGGCGTTCCGCGCTCGCGCAGATACGCGGGCGAGGCGCACAGCACGCTATGCACCACGCCCAGTGTCTGCGAAACGAGCGCCGAATCGGGCAGCTCCGCCGAACTCAGTTGCAGGGTCACGTCGTACCCTTCGTCGAGCAAATCGGGAACGTGCTGCGTGAGCGTGAGCTCCACCGAGACCGACGGGTAGCGCTTCTGGTACTGCATGACGGCGGGCACCACATAGGCTTGCCCGAAGCTCGTGGTGGCATGAACGCGCAGCCTGCCGGACGGCAGCGCCTGCGCGTCGCCCGCCTCGGCTTCCGCCTGGTCGATGTACGCGAGAATCTGCTCGCACCGCCGCAGATAGCGCTCGCCGGCTTCGGTGAGCGCGACGCGGCGCGTGCTCCGGTTGAGCAGGCGCGCCTGCAGATGCGTTTCCAGGCTCGCCACCGCGCGCGACGCAAAGGCCGTCGTGATATCCAGGCGATGTGCGGCGGCGGTAAAGCCGCCTTCTTCGGCAACGCGGACGAAAATCCGCATGCAGTTCAACGTATCCATCTGATGAAAGAAGCAGGGTGGGCGCGGGCGCCGGATCTGCCGGGCCCGCGTGCTGCCAGCGGACGGTTCCGGCTCCGTGCACATACACACAGGACGGAGGTCATGAGCCAGACCCTGTGCGATCTGACACCAGCAAGCTTACCATTCATGCCCGGGCGGCGCGCGATTGCCTGAAAACCGACAAGGCGTCATGAAGACTCGCGAGCCCCCTCGCCACGTCCGCCTGCTCGTCGAATATCAGGCCTTCGAGATGGGTGCTCAGTATTTCGATCAGATCGTGATAGTGGCTGAGCGCTGGCGACGGAAACGCCTGAACCTGGCTCGCCCGGGCAAGCTGGTCCATCACGCCAACGACGCGGTTGCGCTGCAACACGTAGCGGTCCTCGGCAACGGAGTAGCGTGCATTGCCAGCGGCGCCATGGAGCACGAAATACTTCATCATCTGCGGGGAAGTCAGCGTCTCGATCGCGCGCCATGCGAATGGTACGGAGTGCTCGCTACTGGCCGAAGGTATCGCCAGCAGCGCACCGCCAAGCGGCGAAATGGGCGTCATTCCCGCCACCATCGTGGGATGCTCCAGCAGCCCGATGCGCGCGCCCATTTCGAGCAGCTTGTGGCCGTCCAGCATGCCATAGCGATTCGACCAGTGATAGCACATGGCCGCCTGCCCTGCGCCGAAGCGCTGCACGCTGCGCGCCCAATGGTTCGCGCGCAGATTCCCCGGCGAATACGGAACGAGCGCGCGCAAATAGTCCACCACGTTCCGGCATGCGGCGCCATCGAGCTGCAACATGGCGTCGCCGTGCAACACGCCGCCTTGAGCGCCGAGGATCTGCAGGAACGTCTCCGCAAGCGGAAAGCCCGGCGCCGCGCTCCACGTGATGCCGCAGCGCCCGCGGCTCGGGCGGTGCAACAGGCGCGCGCAGCGTATGACCTCATCGAAGGTCTTCGGCGGCTGCAATCCTTCCGCATCGAACAAATCCTGCCGATACCACAAGAAGTCCACCGTGGGCTGGACCGGAATGCCGTACAGGCGCCCGCGGCTCCACCCGGCGCGCCACACCGCGTCGTAGAAGTCGTCGCCCGCAACGGTACTGCCCGCCTCCAGCGCCCGCAGGTCGAGCAACTGATCGCTGGCGCTCAATTCGGCCAGCCATGGAAACGGAATCGCCATGATCAGCGGCGCATGGGCGTCTTCGAGTACCTGTTGCGCCTGTTGCACCAGCGTGGCCGCGACGACGTCGCGATACGCGTCTTGCGCATAGGTCGAGATGCGCAACCGCATGCCGAGAAATCGCTCGATGTCCGTCCGGTTGCGCTTGAGGATTTCGAACACGGGATCGGCATAAGCGAGCAGCGTGAGCGTGACGTCGCCATTGAAGCCCGCCGCTGCCGGGCAGGGCCAGCCGATCTCCGGTGGAGCCGACAATGCCGTCGCGTCGAAGCGGTCCATGGCGCGCTCGTCGAGTGCGCCCATCAGCAGCTTGATGGTTTGCCCGGTAATGCGGTCGAGGTGCTCCAGCAGCGATGCGGAAGGAACGATCTGAACCCGGCTGTTTGCCGGCGAGACCGGCTTGAATTGAATCAAGCCCTTGGCCTTTAGCGCGAAGATGATCCGTCGCGCGGTAGTGCGTGGCAGGTACGAGCTATCGGCGAGCGACGTGATGCTCGTCTGCCGGTTCGCCAGAAAATTTCGCAGCACCGTGCTCAGTATCGGCCAGCTCTCGTGAGCCGAGTCGCCAAACTCGCCGCGCAAGAGATCCGAAAGTTTGTCGATGGCGGCGATCGCGGCATGGCGGTCGCGAGCATGCATGGCGCTGCTCTCCTATGCTCGAAGGAACCCGAACCCAGTCTAACAAAGATGCTCGTGCAACCCTGCGCGGCCGTGGGCGGCCACGAGTGGTTTTGCGCAACCGCGTGGATGTTTCGCTATGCCGTTGCCGGCCACGCGAATGCTTGCCGAAAGCGATGCAGCGCGAGTTCGTCATGGCCGCTCGCCCACCCTTCCAGCGCCACCGTGCCGCGATAGCCGATTTCGCCCAGCACGTGCGCAATCGCCCGATAGTTGATTTCGCCCGTGCCCGGCTCGCATCGGCCCGGCACGTCCGCAACCTGAATCTCGCCGATGTACCGCGCCGCGCGGTGCAGCAACTCGATCAGATTGCCCTCGCCGATCTGCGCATGATAGAGGTCGAGGTTCAACCTCAAATGCGGGCTGTCGATCGCCTTGACGAGCGCGAGCGTATCCGCCGCGCGTGCGAACGGCACGCCGGGATGATCGACTTCGGTATTCAGGTTTTCGAGGCAAAAGACCACGTCGTGGCGCTCGCCCAGATCCGCGATGCGCTCGAGCGTCTTCAGTGCCGCCAGCCACATCTCGCCGGTCACCACCTGAACCGGCGCAACGGGCAAGCCCTTCGCATCCAGCCCGGTTCCATGCAGATTCAGGCGCGGACATGACAGCCGCTTCGCGATCGCGATCGACGCCTCCGCCGTGCACAGAAGGTTGGAGGCGCCGTTTTCGGTGATCAAATCGCCTTCGATATAGCCGGTCATCGAAGAGAAGGTCGCCCCGCTACGCGCGAGAGCATCGATATCGTGCCGGGTCCAATCCCATATCTCCACGTGAAAGCCCAATTCCGTAATTCTCTGGACTCGCTCGATAACCGGAAGATCGCGAAATAGCATTTCCGCACATGCGGCGAGATCAAACATATGCACTCCCTATTGAATTCGTGCGACCAGCCGATCTTATAGCCGGAATGGCGAGAGCCTGGCCGCCAGAATTATCCAGAGTGGTCATCCACTTAAGAATCAATGCATTACGTTGGATTCGCGGCGCGCACGGAAAGCCGCTTTGATTATTTTTTCGGGCGGCATGGAGGCAATACGCGATAATTGCCGTTTATCGATTTTGTTCCGATCCTGGTATGTCAAAGCCTGAACAGGCGCCTTCCGAATACGCCTGGTGGGGCGTGCTGGCCCTGGCGCTTTCCGCCTTTATTTTCAATACCACCGAATTCGTACCCGTTGCCCTGCTCAGCGCGATTGGCGACAGCCTCCACATGCAGGCCACCAGTGTCGGTCTCATGCTGACGATCTATGCGTGGACGGTGGCCGTGGTGTCGCTTCCCCTGACCGTGCTGACGCGCGCCGTCGAGCGCCGCAAACTGCTGGTCTGGGTGCTCGTGCTGTTCATCGTCAGCCACATCGTCACCAGCGTTGCCTGGAATTTTCCCGTGCTGATCATCGGCCGCTCGGGCATTGCATGCGCGCACGCCATCTTCTGGTCGATCTCGGTCTCGCTCGTGGTGAGGCTCGCGCCGCCGCCGAAGAAAAGCCAGGCGCTCGGCCTGCTGGCAATGGGAACCTCCATTGCCATGGTGGCCGGCATTCCGCTCGGGCGCGTGATTGGCGAAACGCTGGGCTGGCGCGTCACGTTTCTGGTGATCGCGGGCGCGGCGGGCGTCGTCTTGCTGATGCTGCGCGTCACCCTGCCCGAGCTTCAGAGCCAGCAATCGGGCTCGCTCAGAAACCTGCCCACGCTGTTCAGGAGACCGACACTCGCCTTGCTCTATCTGCTCACGATTCTCGTCGTCTCCGCGCACTTCACGTCTTATACGTATATCGAGCCCTTCGTTCAAAGCGTCAATCACGCCAGCCAAAACCGGATCACCTATATCCTGATCCTGTTCGGCAGCGCCGGCATTCCCGCTGCCGTTTGCTTCAACCGCATCTTTCCGGAGCGGCCGGGGCGGTTCCTGCTGTCTTCGGTCATCGCCCTGGCCTCGTGCCTGCTGGTGCTGTTTCCCTGCGCCCTCGGCATCGTCACGCTTTCCGTCCACACCGTGATCTGGGGCGGCGCGATCGTGTGCTTCGGTCTCGCGATGCAGGCGTGGGTCCTGAAGCTGGCGCCCGACGCAACGGATCTCGCCGTGTCGATCTATTCCGGTCTGTACAACGTGGGCATCGGCGCCGGCGCGCTGCTTGGCAACCATATCGCCGGCGCGTTCGGGCTGCCGTGGACGGGCACCTTCGGTGGCCTGGTGGGCGGCCTCGGCGTGGGCATTTGCTGGCTGGCATTGCGCTTGCCCGGCAAGACGGTGGCGTCGCAAATCATGCGGACGCCCGTACCCTGACACGCGCCGCGCTGGCTGGAATGCGGCGCTGGGGACCCGCAACGATGTCGTGCGGCACCGCTCATTTCACGGCAACCGGCACGCCCTTTTCAACGGAGTCGATGCAGGCCAGCGCGATGCGAAGCGCACAGCGCGCGTCCTCGCCCGTTGGGCCTTCGGTGAAATCCCCACGCTGCACGGCCTTCGCGAAGGACGCGAGCTGGGCCGTGTAGGCGCCCACGAAATGCTCCGTGTCGCGGCGCCATGTATCGCTCGACACGCCGCTTGCATCGAACAGCGTCATGCTGGAGCGGCGCACGTCGCCCATCGTCACCATGCCGCCCGAGCCGAAGACCTCGCCACGAATGTCGTAACCGTAGAGCGCCGAGAAGTTCGCCTCCGCCACGGCAATCGAGCCGTTGTCGAAGCGGATGGTGACCACGGCGGTGTCGAGAAAGCCCTTCGCTCTGGCGTCCGGCCGCACGAGCGCGTCGGCTATCGCGTGAACCTCCACCGGATGCGCCTTCGCGTTGAGCCACAGCAGCGTATCGAAGTCGTGAATGAGGGTCTCGTAGAAAATGGTCCAGAGCGGGATGCGCCCGGGATCGCCGCCAAACGGGCCGGGGTCGCGCGTGAGCGAGCGCAGCAGTTGCGGTGTGCCGATTTTTCCGGCATCGAGCGCCGCGCGCGCCTGCGCGAAAGCCGGGTCCCAGCGCCGATTGAAGCCGACCTGCAGCGGCACGTTGGCGGCACGCGCGGCGGCGATGGCGCGCTCCGCTTCATCCAGTGTCAGCGCCATCGGTTTTTCGCAGAAGACCGCCTTGCCTGCCTCAGCGGCCTGCACGACGATGTTCGTATGGAAGCGCGCCGGCGTCGCGACGATCACGGCATCGAGCCCCGGTTGCGCGAGCAACTGCGCGGCATCGGAATAGGCATGCTCGACATCGAGTCTCGCTGCGAGTGCCTCGGCAGCGCCGGGCGCGGGATCGGCAATCGCCACGAGATTGGCGTCCACGAGCCGGCGAGCGACGGTTTCGCCATGAAACGAGCCGATGCGGCCCGCGCCAATGAGACCGATATTGACGGGGTGTTTGCGTGACATGAAAGCCGTCCTTTCAGGGTGAGCGATGCGGGATCAGACTCGCGGTTCCAACCGCGGCTAGCCGATCTTATGGCCGGTACCTGGAAAGCACGGCAACCCAATCCGTCCAGATTGGTTATGCGCTGCCCATTCAACGCATTGGCGGAAGAAATAAAAAAAGCCCGACCCAGTCATACTGACCCGGTCGGGCTAACTTCGAAGTACCAGGAGACTGGCTTCGACAAGGAAGCCTGGAGTACGCCGGAACTACACGACGTTCTTTTCGACGATGGGACGGTTTTCCAGCACACGGTCCCAGCTCAGCGAAGACAGATCGAGGCTCGCGTAGCGGCCGCCGATAATGAGCTCGCTCACGCCGCGCCCCGTTGCCGGCCCCTGCTGCAGGCCGTGACCGCTATAGCCGTTCGCGAATACGCAGTTCTCGACCTCCGGGTGATAGCCGATGATCGCGTTATGGTCGAACACGTTGTACTCGTAATAGCCCGACCAGCAATGCTCGACGCGCAGCGCCTCGAATGCTGGCACCCGATGAGCCAGCGTCGGCCAGATGACTTCGTCGAACAGGTTGTGATCGACTTCGTCGAGCGGGAGATCGTCCGGGTCGTTCTCCTCGCCCGGTGAAGTCCCGGTGATATAGGTCGTGCCTTCGGGGCGGAAATAAACACCGGTGGGATCGATGAGCAGCGGGCTATTGGTCAGCCGCGCCGGCGAAGACACATTGAAAATACTGCGGCGCCGCGCGTACACCGGAATGTCGATGCCCATCATTTCGGCGATGCGGCGCGTCCACGCGCCAGCGGCATTCACGAGCGTATCGCAGGCGTAGCGCTCGCCGTTGCTCGCCAGCGCATGCGTGACCTTGCGGCCATCGAGTTCGAGACCGCTCACTTCCGCGGCCACGTAGCGCGCCCCCAGCGCCTGCGCCTTCTTGCGCAGCGCCTGAACGAGCCCATAGCCGTCGAACCAGCCTTCGCCGCTCAGACCGTAGGCGCCGGCGGCAATGTCGCCCACGTTCAGCCAGGGAAACTTCTCTTTGAGCGCGTCCGGCGACAACAGCGCGATATCCGCCCCCAGGCGCTGTTGCAGCGCGTGGTTTTCGCGGAGCGTGGCCTCGCCTGTCGAGGTGGCGAGAAAGAGGTAGCCGCCCTCGTGCAGATCGATGCACGGCCGGTGACCGTCCACCTCGAGCCGCTCGCCGATATTGCGCAGGAAATCGATGCCGTACAGCGACATCTGGATGGACAGCGGCGTGGAGAACTGCTGCCGGATGGACGCCGCCGACAACGCCGACGACGAGCGCGCGTAGCTCGGATCACGCTCGATGACCGTCACGGCAATCGTGGGATCCGAGGCCCGCAAGAAGTACGCGATAGAGCTGCCGATCACCCCGCCGCCAACAATAACGACTTTTGCGCTCACGACTGGCTCCATCCAGATGGTGTTTTTTTAGTCGATGTTGAAATCGATGCCTTGCGCGAGCGGCAGCGCGGACGAGAAGTTCACCGTATTCGTCGCGCGCCGCATGTAGCCCTTCCACGCATCCGAACCCGACTCGCGGCCGCCACCGGTTTCCTTCTCGCCGCCGAATGCGCCACCGATTTCCGCGCCGCTCGGGCCGATGTTCACATTGGCAATGCCGCAGTCGCTGCCCGACGCGGAAAGGAAACGCTCGCTCTCGCGCAGGTCGGTCGTGAAGACGCACGACGACAGCCCGTGGTGGGCCGCGTTGTTGGCCTCGATGGCGTCCTCGAAGCGGCTGTACTTGAGCACGTAAAGAATGGGCGCGAAGGTCTCGGTGAGCACGACCTCGGTTTGCGACGGCATTTCGACAATCGCCGGGCGCACATAAAAGCCCTTTTCGTTGCCCGCGACCACATGGCGCTCGCCGCCAAAGACCTTGCCGCCTTCGCGCTTCGCCTTTTCGAGCGCGGCCTGCATGCGATTGAACGACTGCTCGTCGATGAGCGGCCCCATCAGCGTGCCCTGCTCCAGCGGATTGCCAATCGTGACTTTGCTGTAGAACGCTTTCAGCCGCTCCACGGTCTGCTCATAAACGCCCTCGTGCACGAACAGGCGGCGCAGCGACGTGCAGCGCTGGCCGGCCGTGCCCACCGCCGAGAACAGAATGCCGCGCAACGCCAGCTCCATGTCCGCCGTGCCCGACACAATGCCCGCGTTGTTGCCGCCGAGCTCCAGAATCGTGCGGCCAAAGCGGCGCGCGACTTCCACGCCAACCGCGCGGCCCATTTCGGTGCTGCCGGTGGCGCTCACGATATTCGAGCGCGGGTCGGCCACCAGCTTCGCGCCAACCTCGCGCCCGCCCGTGATGACACTCGTGAGCCCTTCGGGCGCATCGCCGAACTCCTTGAGCGCGTCCTGCAGAATCTTGTCGACGGCCAATGCGGTGAGCGGCGTCTTCTCCGAAGGCTTCCAGATGACCGCATTGCCGCACACCAGAGCGAGCGCCGCATTCCACGACCACACGGCAGCCGGGAAGTTGAACGCGGAGATGACCGTGCAAACGCCCATCGGATGCCAGCTCTCCGCCATCCGGTGGCCGGGGCGCTCCGAAGCGATGGTCAAGCCATAGAGCTGACGCGAAAGGCCCACCGCGAAGTCGCAGATGTCGATCATCTCCTGCACCTCGCCCAGCCCCTCCTGAAGAATCTTGCCGGTCTCGAGGGTGATGATGCTGCCGAGCGCGTGCTTGCGCTCGCGCAGCTTGTTGCCGAGCACGCGAACCAGTTCCCCGCGTCGCGGCGCCGGCACGTTGCGCCAGGCCTTGAAGGCCTGCTGGGCTTTCGCCAGCGCGGCGTCGGCATCGGCGACGGAGCGGCTCGCCACGCGGCCAATCAGTTCACCGTTGATGGGCGAATGAACGGCGATATCGCCGGCTTCCGCGAGATGAGAGATGCCAAGTTCCGAAAGGATGGTGGATGCGTTCACTGAGAAACCTCGTCGATGTTTCCGATAGGAAATTTTGATGCTTCAGGAAACTATACACGCAGACCGAAGCACGGGCAACGTCGCCCGCGCGCCTGACATCGCTGCATGGAAGCGCGCCATTCGTCGCGAAATACCAGAGTATTCGATGCGTGGAGCCGCGCTGTGCGCGCGCCGCAGCGAAAAATTTCGCATCGGAAACAATGGCGCCTGAAGGAAACAAGGGAATTGTCGGCAGCCACCGGGGCGGCATCAACCGATATCTATGCACGACCTGATGCGCTTTAGTCATCAAGCCCGATGAGACGGAGGGTTCAGCGAGGTTCTATGCGGCATCCAGGGCATTGGGGAATACCCGAGCTGGCTGGCGCATCGTGACGGCGATCTTGCTACCGCGTGCTTGACCGGATCAGTGGCTGCATCGCAGATCGTCTTCGCCGCGCGCCACGCCCGCGCTGTGACGATCGAGCGCCCGCGTCAGGTCCTCCAGATATTCGTCCGCGGCCTGCTCGAATTCGGGCGAGCCGGATGCGAAATCCTCCGGGTTCCTCTTCCCCTGGGCGCGCCGGATGATCGACACGGTCATGACCAGCGCGCGATCGAACGCACGGTCGACTTGCGCGTTGCGCGATTTGTTTTGTCTATTTTCCATGCAGGTTTTGACGGCATAAGACGAATGAACTTTAGGATCGGCCAATGCCGCAGCAAAAAAATCCCATGCAAAGAAAAGGCCCGCGCGAGGCGGGCCGAGATGAACGAGTGTGGCGCGAGGGATTATTGTCGTTGCCGCGCGCGGCGTGTGCGCCCGTTCAGGACTTCAAAACTGTGCGATGCGCTGATACTGATTGGCGTTGCGCGTCGCCTGCATGGCCGCGCGATACTCCACGCCCAATGCCTGCTGGGCGGCCTGCGCGGCCTCGGCAACGCGCAGGTCGATCGCCTGGATCTCCCTGAGCGTGGCGAGCGCGGCGGCCGATTGCTGCGCGGAGAGCGACATGAGCAGCGGCGAGCGCTCGTTCGCGAGCTGCGCGGCCCGCTCCCATTCGCCGACGGCTGCCGCCTGCTCGATGTCCCGGGTGAACTGCCGGATGCGTTCGATTTGCGCGAGTGCTTGCATGGCCTGTGCCCCCGGTGATGTCAGTTCTTGTTGGTAGCCATCGCGCCCGCACTAAACTGGCCGCCGAAGAGCTGCGTGAGGTATTGCTGATTGCTGTTCATCGTCGCCATCAGCGTGTTGAGCGCCGTGAATTGCGCGTTGTACATGCTGGTGAGCTGCGATTGATACGTCGAGAGCGACGTCTGCTGCGTCGAGAGATTCGTCAGGTCCGCGTTGATCGCCTTGGTGCGCGTCTGGATCACGCCCGTGCTCGACAGGTAGCCCGTGATATTGGTGTTCAACTGCGCGGCAACGCCATTCGTCGAGCTGAACAACTTGGCCACCGTGGCCTGGTTGTTCTGCAGCGCGCTGCTCAGCGTGCTGTTGTCGAGCGCGAGGGAGCCGTCGGCATTGAGCGTGACGCCGATTGCCGCGAGACTCGTGGTCGTGTTGCCGTTCTTCACGCCGGTCGCGACGATCGAGGCCAACTGGTTCTGCACCATGTTCAGCGTGGAGTCGCCCAGCAACGGACCCTGCGATGCTGCAGTGGAGCTATACGCGGTGAGCGTGCTCATGGTCGTCACGAGCGTGTTGTAGAGCGTGACGAACTGATTGATCGCATTCGACTGCGAACTCGTGTCCTGAGCGATGGTGAGCGTCTGCGGTGATTTGCCCGTGGTGTCGACCGACGCGGCGCTCAGGCTCAGCGTGACACCGGCCAGCGCGGAAGTGACCGAGTTCGTCGCACTGGTGACGCCGGTGCCGTCGATCGTGAAGTAGGCATCCTGCGCGGCCGTTGTCTGGGTCCAGTTGGGCGTGCTGGGTGTGCCTGAAGACTGGACACCGCTGAGCGTCGACTGGTTAGCCGCGAGCTGCGTACTGTCCGCGCTCGCATTGCCGGTCAGCGAAGTGCCGGGGTTACCCGTCACCGCGAGGCCGTTCAGTGCATCGCCCGAATTCGAATCGTTGACCTGAATGCTGATGGCGTTCTGCGAGCCGGTGGCGTTCGCGTGCAGGACGAGGTGCGCCCCGTCCGCGCCGTTCACGACCGTGGCCGTCACGCCGGG
>JAITTX010000546.1 GCA_031286755.1 Paraburkholderia sp. | reverse complement strand
TGTGACCCCGCCCCCGCACTCGCGCCAGCGCGCCTGGGCGCGCGGCGCGTGGCCCGCGCCACGGGAGCCCGTGGCGCGCGAGCGAGAGGTCTTACACGGCCATTTCGGGCGGCGCGCGGCGGAAGCACCGCGTAATCCAGCCGAGATACGCGAGGCCGAGCACGAACCAGATCACGCCGAGCATGATGGCGGTTTTCTCGAGGCTGCACAGCAGCCAGATATCGGTGACGGCGCCGATGATCGGGAACACGAGGCCGCCCAGCAGGCCGAAGCCGCGCGTGCCGGCCGCGCCGCTCAGGTATTGGCGGATCACGCACAGGTTCACCGAGGTGAACGCGAGGAACGCGCCGAAGTTGATGAACGAGGTGGACGTGGCCACGTCGAGCTTCAGCGCGATCAGGCCGATGGCGCCGGCAATGGCGATGTTGATGGCGGGCGTGCGAAAGCGCGGGTGAATGAAGCCGAAGATGGACTTGGGCAGCACTTCGTCGCGGCCCATCGCGTAGAGCAGACGCCCCACGCTCGCCTGCGCCGAGATGCCCGAGGCGAACTGCGCGAGGATCAGGCCGGCCAGGAAGATCGTCACGAAAATGTCGCCGCCCACCTTGCGCGCGATTTCGAACGCGGCCGAATCCGGGTCCTTGAACACGGCGCCCGGATGCGCGAGCTGCAGCGTGTACGCGGCGATCACGAAGATCGCGCCGCCCACCAGCGCGATCAGCACGATGGCGCGCGGAATGTTCTTTTCCGGCTCGATGGTTTCTTCGGTGAGCGTGGAAACCGCGTCGAAGCCGAGATACGAATACGCGGCAATGGCGGCGCCGGCCATCGTGGCCGAGAGCGGCACGTGCGACTGGAAGAACGGCTGCGCCGTGATGAGGCCGCCGGGGCCCGCCGCCGCCGAGGCGTAGTGCAGGCACAGCACGACGAACACGGCCGCAATACCGAGCTGCACGATCATCAGGACGATGTTGAAGCGCGCCGCCAGCTCGATGCCGAGAATGTTCAGCCCGCTCGTGAGCACGATGAACGCGACGATCCAGATCCACGCGGGCACGTGCGGGAAAGCCGCGCCCAGATAGGCCGCGCCGATCAGCCAGATCACCATCGGCAGGAAGAAGTAGTCGAGCAGCGTTGCCCAGCCGATCATGAAGCCCATGTGCGCGTTGAAGCTCTTGCGCGTGGAGGTGTACGCCGAGCCCGCCACCGGGAACAGACGCGCGAGCTTGCCGTAGCTGAGCGCCGTGAACACGATCGCGATCAGCGCGATGAGATAGGCGAGCGCGGCGGTGTCCTGGCTCGCGCCGGCGAGCACGCCGTAGGTGCCGTAGACGATCAGCGGCGCCATGTAGGCGAGGCCGAACAGGAGCACGGAAGGCAGGCCGAGCGTGCGCTTGAGATGCGGCTCGCGTGTGCTGCCCAGGTTCATGCCGCTTTCTGCCGGCGTTGAGGAAGGCTTCATGATGCAGATGTCTCCGAAATGCTGCGGGTTGGGTCTGCGCGGGCGGGCAGGGCCCGCCTTGCAGCGTGGCCGTGCGTTGCCCGCGCGTGAGCGTGCGGCCCCAGCAGGGCTCGCGCGCGCCTCGTGAGCGTCAATCGTTTGTTGTTATGACCGCGAATGCAGCCCGCTCTGGGCGGTGCCCGGAGCTGCGTCGCCGTTTCGGCTCAGCGGGGAGTGGGCAGGCAGCGGGTGATCGGTGGGTGATCAGCGGGCAGGGCGGGCGCGGATGTTGAGCGAGCGGCGGCCCTGCGCGTCGTTTTCGTCGGCGAGATTCAGCGCGACGCGGGCATCGTGCAGATAGCTGTAGTGCTCGCGGCTTTGCGCGAGCAGCGCGGGATCCAGCGTGACGGGCAGGACCGCGTCTTCGCTCTTGAGCTCGGCCAGCACGTCGCCGAACGGGCTGATGAGCGCCGATTCACCGGGGAACGTGAGGTTGTCGTCGCCGCCACCGGTGCGGTTCACGAGCGCCGCGAACATCTGGTTCTCCATCGCGCGCGCGACAATGGCGCGGCGGTGCACGGGGCCGAACGGATCCATGTTGCCGTTCGTGACCACCAGCATCTCAGCGCCGAGCATGCCGAGCGCGCGCGCGGTCTCGGGAAACTCGATGTCGTAGCAGATCAGCAGGCCGACGGTCATGCCCTTGAATTCGCAAACCTCGAAGCGATCGCCGGGCGTGAACACGCCCACGTCGGTGGCCCACAGATGCGTCTTGCGGTAGCGCAGCGCAATCTCGCCGCGCTCGTCGATCAGGACCGTCGTGTTGTAGAAGCGCTCGCCGTCGCGTTCGGCAAGGCCCACGGCCACGGCCACGCCGGCATCGCGCGCGGCGTCGCGCACGGCGCTGAGCGAGGGGCCCGAGAGCGTCTCGGCCACGTCGCGCACGTTCTCGCGCGTGGGAAAGCCGGTGAGCGTGGCTTCCGGGAACACGATCAGATCACTGCCCGCGCGGCGCTTGCCGATGGCGTCGAGCGTGCGCGTGAGGTTGGGCGCGACGACGCCGTCGATGAGGGGAATCTGCGCGAGTTCGAGTTGCATGCTGTCTCCTTGCTTCGGTCCCCGGGGCGCTTTGCGCGGGGCCCGTTGTACTTCGATCTTTCCGGCTCGCGGGGGAATCGGGTTCGATCGTGAACCGCGCGAGCGTCAGGAGCGGCTATTATCACCACGTTATTTTTGTTCAGAAATTACCCTGCAGGGGTACCCTCACCGGAGGAACCATGGAACCCGACTGGCAAGACCGCGCGTTCCATCACCATATCGCCACGCTCATCGAGTCGCTCGACGGCGCCGATTTCTGGACCCGCATGACGCGCGTGATCGAGCGCTTCGTCGCCTTCGACAACTGGGTCGCGCTCGTCTTCATACGCGATCGCGCACCGCTCGTCTGCGCCGAGTCGCCGATGCCCGACGGCACCGTGGATCTCTTGTTCCGCGCGTATCTGGAGGGGATGTACCAGCTCGATCCGTTCTATATCAACGCATGCGAAAAGCCGCGCGCGGGGCTCGTCACGCTCGCCGAAGTCGCGCCCGACAACTTTCGCATGACCGACTATTACCAGCGCTATTTCAAGAGCAACATCATCGGCGACGAGGTGCAGTTCAACCACCCGCTCGATGCGCGCCGCACATTGATTTTTTCGCTGGGGGCAAAGCACCATTACACGGAGCGCGATATTGCGTTGTTCGCGATGTTCGCGCCGTGGGTGATGGCGTTGCTGAGGCAGCGGCTGCCCCACGAGCCGCTCGTGATGTCACAAACGGCCGATGCCGCCGATGCGGACGGCGGCGTGCCGCAGTCCGAGGCCCTGGCGGCCAGCGAGGCCGCGCCTTCCGCCCGCGCCGTGGCGGGCGTGGATTACGCCAGCCGCTTCGAGGCGGTCGCGCGGCAAAGCGGCCGCACGCCGCTCACGGCGCGCGAGAGCGAGGTGGTGCGCCAGAGTCTTTCCGGCTTTTCGACGCGCGCGATTGCCGAGCGGCTGGAGATATCGTTCGAGACCGTGCGCGCGCACAAAAAGCACATTTACGCGAAGCTTGGCGTTAGTTCGCAGTCGGAATTATTTGCGCTTTTCTACGAGCCGCACGCTCGCGAAGGCTAGAACTCGACCAGCGCGAAATCTTCCTTGCCCACGTCGCACAGCGGGCAGCGCCAGTCGTCGGGCACGTCGGCCCAGCGCGTGCCGGGGGCGAGGCCGTCGTCGGGGGCGCCGGCCGCTTCGTCGTACACCCAGCCGCAGATCACGCAGACCCATTGCTTGAAGCCGGTATCGGCGCAGGCGGACGGCGCGGCGCTTGCCGTGGTGCCAGACACGGTGCTGGCGGCGGCCGGTTCGCGCGGCGTGTCGAGCGCCACCACGAGCGGCGCGGAGGTGGCATCGCGCGCGGCGAGCTGCGTTTGCAGCGTTTCGAGCAGCGCGGCGGCTTCCGCGGCGGTGAGGTCGATCCAGTAGGGGTCGCCTGCGCCGTCGTTCAGGCGCTCAGGTGAGAACTGGATTTCGAGGGCGACGCCTTTCTTGTACATAAGCGAAAACGGTAGAGCGGGTGTCCCGCGCGGTACGGCGCTCAGACGAAGTGTCGGAGCGCGAGCGAGGCCGCGATGCCGCCGAAAGCGATCAGCGCGAGCATCTGCAGGAGCGAGATGGACTTGCGCGTGGGAACGTTCTGGGCGGCGGGGACGGAGTTACGGGTGTTGGTGTTCATCTGCGTGCAATGGGTGTTGATGCGGTGTTGATGCGGATGTGCGATACGCGTGGCGCGCCCGAAGCCGGGCGGATACCAGGCAGGGAGCGGGGCGACGAGTTTCGCACGTTTTTCGCGTCCGCGGGGGCGATTGGGCGCGCACCGCGCGCACTGGCCGCACCTTTGGAAGCCCTGAAACAGGCGTGCAGCCCGTGAGCGCATCGTTTGCACGGTGGCCCTGATTATCGCCGCTAATGCGTTATTTATTGTGCAGCGTGGGGAGATGGATTATTTCGTGGGGGTTGGGAGCGCGCGAGAGATGTGTGTGCAAGCCTTCGCCACGCAGATCCCTAAATCCGTAGCCAGCGCCGCTCGAAATACGAAAACGCCCAGCACACGGGCAGCGCGCAGGCCATGCCGATTCCCACCTCCGCCACGCGAAAGAGCGCCACGTCCCACACGGGGCCGCTGGTGGGCACGAGCAGCACGATGGTGGTGGTGATCGCGCCCAGCCGCGCGGCGGTGCTCACGCGCAGGCACCAGCACGCGACGATCACCACGGCCACCGCCACGAGATACGCGGCCGTGTTCTCCGGCCCGAGCGTTGCCGCCGCGAAGCCCACCACGCCGCCCGCGATCGCGCCAATGAACTGGTCGCGCGACTGCGAGAGCGTATCCGCGTAATCGTGCTGGGTGACGGCAATGGCCGTGATTGCCGCCCAGAACGCTTGCTCGGTATGCAGCGCGCGGCCGATGCCATAGGCGAGGCCCGCGCCGCAGACGGCGCGCAGCGCCATCAGCGTGCCTTGCACGGCGCGGCTCTTGAGCGGCAGCAGCTTGAGCGCGCCCAGCGCGGATTGCTGAAGCGAGTTGAGATAGGCGAACAGGTCTTCTTGCGGTTCGTGCATCGGCGGTGGTTCTCCCGCTATCTTCCGCTACGCGCGCAACTCGCCGAGGCAGGCATCGAACGCGCCCAGCAGGCGCTCGACGTCGGCTTCGGTGGTATCGGGGCACACGAGCATCATGTTGTGGAACGGCGTGATCAGCACGCCGCGGTTGAGCAGGTACAGATGGATGACGCGTTCGAGCGCATCGTCCATCGCGGCGCGCGCCTCGCTGCCGTTGCGCGGCGGCGTGGCGCAGAACTGGAATTCGCTGCGCGCGCCCACGCGCGTCACGCACCACGGCAGCGCATGGCGCGCGATCGTGGCCGCGAGACCCTGCGCGAGGCGTTCGGCGAGCCCGGCGCGAAAGCCGTACGCCGCGCACGGCACGCCGCCGCCCACGGGCTTGCCGAGCACGAAGAGATCGGGCTCGATGCCGTGCTCGCGCGCATAGCCGCGCGGGCTGCTGCTGATCGTGTGCGTTTCGTCGATCAGCAGCAGTGTGCCGTGGCGTTGCATGAGCGCCTGCGCCTCGCGCCAGAAGCCGGGCTCGGGCAGCACCATGCCCACGTTGGTCATGACGGGCTCGGCGAGCACGCAGGCCACTTCGTCATCGGCGAGTGCGCGCGCGAGCGCATCGAGGTCGTTGAATTCCACCACGCGCGTGTGCGGCAACAGATCGTGTACCTGGCCCAGCAGGCTCGCGCGCTGCGTGGGCCGGCCAGCGGCGAGATCCACGAATACGTCGTCCACGGTGCCGTGATAGCAGCCATTGAACACGACGATCTTGCCGCGCCCGGTGGCCGCGCGCGCCCAGCGCAGCGCGAAGCGGTTGGCGTCGCTGGCGGTCATGGCGAATTGCCAGTAAGGCAGGCCGAAGCGCTGCGCGAGCGCGGCGCTCACGGCCACCGCGTCGGCGCCCGGCAGCATCGTCGTGAAGCCGCGCTCTGCCTGGCGCGCAAGGGCCCGCGCGACGGCGGGCGGCGCATGGCCGAACATCGCGCCGGTGTCGCCGAGGCAGAAGTCGGCGTAGCGGAGCCCGTCCACGTCGGTGATGGCCGCGCCGCGCGCCGCTTCCACGTAGAGCGAGAACGGTGTGGGCCAGTCGTTCATCCAGTGCAGCGGCACGCCGAACAGCAGATGCTGCGCGGCTCGCGCGGAGAGCGCCTGCGATTGCGGGTGCGCGGCGACGAAGGCGTCGCGCTCGCGCGCCAGGATGCGCCGCGCGCACTCCCGGTTCACGCCCTGGCGGTCTGGCAGGGGCGTTTCTGGCATGGGCGTTTCCTCGTGCGGAGATTGGCAGTGATCCTCGCATGCGCATGCACCGAAGTAAATTCGGGCCTATGGCATAGGCCATGTGTCACGGGCCGCGCTTCACCAAACAGGCGGCGCAGCGCGAGCAGCGCGCAAACGCGGCCCGCCAGGACGAAAAAAAGCGCGATGCCCCGCAGGCCATCGCGCTTTCCCGCAGCGCGCCGCTGCGGCGCGCATGGGTTGCTTGTGGTTATTACTTCCGGTCGATCGAGAGCTTGCCCGGACCCGCCACGGCGAGTGCGATCAGGCCGCCCGCAATGCTGACGTTCTTGTAGAAGTTGATCATGTTCTGCATCTGCTCCGTGCCGGTCATGGTCCAGAAGTGGTGGCCGATGAGCGCGGTGCCGATGGTGTAGAGCGCCAGCAGCACGGCAAGCGGACGCGTATAAAAGCCAAGCAGGATCAGAATGGCCACGGGGACTTCCATGACGACGGCGATGATGGCCGCAAGCGTGGGCACGGGGGCGCCCACGTGCGCCATATAGGCGATGGTGCCGGAAAACCCGGTGAGCTTGGGCCAGCCGAACATCAGGAACAAGGTGACCAGCAGGATGCGCGAGACGAGCAGGGCGACGTCGTTGCCCTGGCCGAAGAGGTTGTATCGCATGTTGTTTCTCCCGAGAGGTGACATGACGTTGCCTTGACTTGCCTGTCTTGCTGATGCGCTTGCTTGTCGGCGGCGCGGCCCGCGCCTGGGCGGACCGCGCCGGGCCATCGGCGCCAGCTCAATGAAAGCCTGGCGCCCTGGCTTCGGTTACGACCAGAGCTCCGACACCTCGATATTACGCAGATCGAACACCAGCACCTCCGCATCGTGTCCATCGGTGAAGGTGAGCTCGCGCTCCGAGCGGATGCGCGCGCCGTCGCCTTCGCCCAGTTCCACGCCGTTGACCTTCACACTGCCGCGCGCCACATGCACATAGGCGTAGCGTTGCGCGCCGATCTCCATCTTCGCGCTTTCCGCGCCGTCGAAGCGGCCCGCATAGACGCGCGCGTC
>JAITTX010000210.1 GCA_031286755.1 Paraburkholderia sp. | reverse complement strand
TCGGTCGCCTCGATAAACTCTGCCATAATCGTGAACATCTGCCACGATGCGCGCGCCTTCTTGGCCGTTGCGCGCTCTTGATCTGCGAGTGAACGCAGACTCGGAATCACTTTTCTCTTGTCCATAATGCCTGAAGAACTTCGCGTGGAAACAAAGCTACCGCTACAAACTGCGCTGGAAGGAAAGACCCTGTTGCTGGTCGATGGTTCTAGCTATCTCTATCGCGCCTTCCATGCGATGCCGGATTTGCGCGGCCCCGGCGGCGAGCCGACGGGTGCGCTGTACGGCATCATCAACATGCTGCGCCGCATGCGCAAGGACGTTACGGCAGAGTATAGCGCGTGCGTGTTCGATGCAAAGGGCAAGACGTTTCGTGACGACTGGTATCCCGAGTACAAGGCCAATCGCCCCTCCATGCCCGAGCCGCTCGCGGCGCAAGTCGAGCCCATCCACGAAGCCGTGCGCGCGCTGGGCTGGCCGCTCCTGATGATCGAAGGCGTGGAGGCCGACGACGTGATCGGCACGCTCGCGCGCGAGGCGGAAAAGCACGGCATGAAAGTGATCGTTTCCACGGGCGACAAGGACCTCGCGCAACTCGTCACCGACCACGTCACGCTCATCAACACGATGACCAACGAGACGCTCGATCGCGAAGGCGTGATCGCGAAGTTCGGCGTGCCGCCCGAGCGCATCGTCGACTACCTCTCGCTCATCGGCGACACGGTGGACAACGTGCCGGGCGTGAACAAGTGCGGCCCGAAGACGGCGGTGAAGTGGCTCACGCAATACGGCTCGCTCGACGGCGTCGTCGAGCATGCCGATGAAATCAAGGGGGCCGTGGGCGGTTATCTGCGCGACGCGCTCGGCTTTTTGCCGATGGCGAAGAAGCTCGTCACGGTGGAAACGGCCTGCGATCTCACTCCGCACCTCGAATCGATCGAGGCGTCGCTCGTCACGCGCCCCGAAGCACGCGAGGAGATGCGCGACATCTACACGCGCCACGGCTTCAAGACCTGGCTGCGTGAAATCAACGAAGCCGATCAGAACGAAACCGTAGCTGCCGCAACGGTCGGGAATGCGCCCGCGCAGGACGCGAACGTGCAGCCCGCGTTGCTCGTCGACGCGCCGCGCCACTACGAAACGATCCAGACGTGGGAGCAGTTCGACGCGTGGCTCAAGAAGATCGAAGCGGCAAGGCTCACCGCGTTCGACACCGAGACCACCGCGCTCGATCCGATGGTTGCGAAGCTCGTGGGCATGTCGTTCTCGACCGAAGCGGGCAGTGGCGCGTATCTGCCGCTCGCGCATCGCGGGCCCGACGCACCCGAGCAACTGCCGCTCGACGAAGTGCTCGCGCGCCTCAAGCCCTGGCTCGAAAGCGAGCAGCACAAGAAGGTCGGCCAGCACATGAAGTACGACGAGCAGGTGCTCGCGAATTACGGCATCGAGCTGAACGGCGTCGAACACGACACGCTGCTCGAATCGTACGTGCTCGAATCGCATCGCACCCACGACATGGACAGCCTCGCGCTGCGCCATCTCGGCATCAAGACCATCAAGTACGAAGAAGTGGCGGGCAAGGGCGCGCAGCAGATCGGCTTCGACGAAGTTCCGCTCGAAACGGCCGCCGAATACGCGGCCGAGGACGCCGACATCACGCTGCAACTGCACTTGGCGCTCTATCCGCAGATCGCGCCCGAGAAGGGCCTCGACTACGTGTATCGCGAGATCGAGATGCCCACCTCGCGCGTGCTGCGCAAGGTGGAGCGCAACGGCGTGCTGATCGACACGGAGCGGCTGGAGAAGCAGAGCGCCGAGATCGCGGTGCGGCTCGTCGAACTCGAGCAGCAGGCCTACGCGCTCGCTGGCGGCGAGTTCAATCTCGGCTCGCCCAAGCAGATTGGCCAGATCTTCTTCGAGAAGCTGCAACTGCCCGTCGTGAAGAAGACGCCGAGCGGCGCGCCCTCCACCGACGAAGAAGTGCTGCAAAAGCTCGCCGAAGATTACCCGCTGCCCAAGCTGTTGCTCGAGCATCGGGGTCTCGCCAAGCTCAAGTCCACGTACACCGACAAGCTGCCGCGCATGGTCAATGCGCAGACGGGCCGTGTGCACACGAACTACGCGCAGGCGGTGGCCGTGACGGGCCGTCTCGCGTCGAACGATCCGAATCTGCAGAACATCCCGGTGCGCACCGGCGAAGGCCGGCGCATTCGCGAGGCGTTCATCGCGCCGCCGGGCTGCAAGATCGTTTCCGCCGATTATTCGCAGATCGAACTGCGCATCATGGCGCACATCTCGGGCGACGAATCGCTGCTCGCGGCGTTCAAGCGCGGCGACGACATTCACCGCGCCACCGCCTCGGAGGTGTTCGGCGTGACGCCGCTCGAAGTGAGCAATGATCAGCGGCGCATCGCCAAGGTCATCAACTTCGGGCTGATCTACGGCATGAGCGCGTTTGGTCTCGCCTCGAATCTCGGCATCACGCGCGATGCGGCCACGCTCTATATCGACCGTTATTTCGCGCGCTATCCGGGCGTCAAGCGCTACATGGACGAGACGCGCATGGAGGCGAAATCGCGCGGCTATGTGGAGACCGTGTTCGGCCGCCGCCTGTGGCTGCCCGAGATCAACGGCGGCAACGGCCCGCGCCGCCAGGCCGCCGAGCGCGCCGCCATCAACGCGCCGATGCAGGGCACGGCGGCCGACCTCATCAAGCTCTCGATGATCGCTGTGCAGAAGTGGCTCGACAAACGCAAGACCGGCACGAAGATGATCATGCAGGTCCACGACGAACTGGTGCTCGAAGTCCCCGAAGAGGATCTCTCCGAAGTGCGCAAGTGCTTGCCCGAGCTGATGTGCTCGGTGGCGAAGCTGAAGGTGCCGCTCGTGGCCGAAGTGGGTGTCGGGGCGAACTGGGAAAAAGCGCACTGAGCATGCGCGGCGAGTGCATTGAAAGCGTATCGCGGGCGCGTGCTGGATGCGCCCGCGTGCATGCGTACCGAACGTTCGTGCGTGCCATCGCAGCGAGTCCGGGTTCGTTGGCGCGAGCGTCGTAGCGGGTTCGTAACCGGTGCCGCGCCGTAACGCAAGCGGCCGGGGCAGATGTCGTTAATGCGCACGCGCGTCTTGCCGTGTTGCGCCGCGTCAGTCGACAATGAGCCAAAGGCCGACGCCGCACCGCGGATGCATACCGATATGGAATACCGGATGCGCGTCGGACGTTCTATCGCCTGTCGACATGCACGGAGAGTCTATGCATCGCTTTATCGTTGTGGGAGGAGGCGCCGGAGGCCTCGAGCTGGCAACACGGCTAGGCGACCGTTACGGCGAGACGCGTGCGAAGCGCGGCAGGCCGCACGCCTCGGTCACGCTCGTCGACCGCTATCCGACGCATATCTGGAAACCGCTCCTGCACGAAGTGGCGGCGGGCAGCATGGACCCCTTCACGCAGGAACTCGAATACGCGGCGCAGGCGCGCTGGCACGGCTTCGAGTTCCAGCAGGGCGAGCTGACCGGGCTCGACCGCACGGCAAAGCGCATCACGCTTGGCGCGGTGCAGGATGAAGACGGCGGCGAGATGCTGCCCGAGCGCGTGCTCGAATACGACACGCTCGTGCTCGCGATCGGCAGCACGACGCACTTCTTCGGCGTGCAGGGCGCGGCCGAAAATTCCATCGCGCTCGACACCGTCGCGCAGGCCGAGCGCTTTCGCAAGCGGCTCATCGCGGCCTGCATGCGCGCGGAGCATCAGGAGCCGGAACCCGTCACGCACGACCACGAAGGCAATGAAGTGCCGCGCGTGCAGATCGCGATCGTCGGCGCGGGCGCAACGGGCGTCGAACTTTCCGCCGAACTGCGCAACACCGCGCAGGTGCTTTCGGCCTACGGCTTGCACAAGCTCGATCCGAGCCATGACGTGGGCATCGTGCTGATCGAATCGGGCCCGCGCATTCTGCCCGCGCTGGCCGAGCGCGTTTCGTCGGCCACGGGCGAGCTGCTGCGCAAGCTCGGCGTGCGGATCATGACCGGCGAGCGCGTGACGGAGGTGGCGCCGGGCGTCGTGCGCACGGCGAGCGGCAAATCCGTGCGCGCCGACCTCACCGTGTGGGCGGCCGGCATCAAGGCGCCCGCGGTGCTTGCGCAACTCGACGGCCTGACCGTCAACCGGCTCGGTCAACTGATCGTGCGGCGCACGCTGCAAACGGAAGCCGACGACAACATCTTCGCGCTCGGCGACTGCGCGGCGTGCGAGTGGCCCGGCAACGAGCGGGGCGTGCCGCCGCGGGCGCAGGCCGCGCACCAGCAGGCGTCGTTCCTGTTGCGTTCGATGGGCGACCGGCTTGCCGGCAAGCCGTTGCCCGAGTTCACGTATCGCGACTTCGGTTCGCTCGTCTCGCTCGGCCACTTCAGCGCGGTCGGCAATCTGATGGGCGGGCTGATCGGCGGGAGCATGCTGATCGAAGGGCTCTTCGCCCGCTTCATGTACATGTCGCTGTACCGGCTGCATATCGCGGCGCTGCACGGCTATGCGCGCATGGTGCTCGACACCTTCGCGCACTGGCTGCGGCGCACGACGCTGCCGCGCGTGAAGCTGCACTGATGCGCTTGCGCCCGCGGGCGCGGCGCCGGTTCGTGCAGCCCCTTTTGCGTCGTTCTTTTCGCAAGGAGCGTTGCATGCTCAAACCTGAAATCGACAGCCTCGTCCCGCACGTGCCGTTCGACCGGCGCACCTTCATCAAGGCGGCACTCGGCAGCGGCTTTGCCGCCGCGGTGCTGCCGGTCTCCGCGCAGACCATCCACACGGACAGCGTGGGCCTCGACGCCGGCGAAATCGCGTTCCAGTCGAGCGGGACGCTGATTCCGGCATACCGCGCGCAGCCGCGCGGCAAGACGCATTTGCCGGTGATCATCGTGATTCACGAGATTTTCGGCGTGCACGAGCATATCGCCGATGTATGCCGGCGCTTCGCGAAGCTCGGCTATCTGGCCATCGCACCGGATCTGTTCGAGCGTGAGGGCGACGCGTCGGTGTATCCGACCGTCCAGCAGATCGATCAGAACATCGTGAGCAAGATCGCCGACGCGCAGGTGCTCGGCGACATCGACGCGGCGCTCGTCTGGGCCGGCCAGCACGGCGGCGACCTCAAGCGCGTGGGCGTCAACGGGTTCTGCTGGGGCGGGCGGTATGTGTGGCTCTACGCCGAGCACAATCCGCGCGTGAAGGCGGCGGTGGCCTGGTATGGGCGCGTGGTCGGCCCGCACACCGCGAACACGCCGCAGAATCCGCTCGATCTCGCGGGCAATCTGCAGGTGCCGGTGCTCGGGCTCTATGGACGCGAAGACAAAAGCATTCCGCAGGACACGCTCGAGCAGATGAAGACCGCCATTGCTCAGGGGCCGCAGGGCGGGCGAGGCTCGCAATTCGTCGTGTACGACGATGCGGGCCATGCGTTCTTCGCCGACTACCGGCCGAGCTATCGCAGGGCCGATGCGGAGGATGGCTGGAAGCGCGCGATCGCCTGGTTCAAGGAGCACGGCGTCGGTTGATGCCGCCGCCGCGCCTGGCCGGACTCAGGGCTGAGCGCCCGTTGCCACGGGCCGCGCCGGATCCGAGCACCACTCGCTCCACGATCCCGCATAAAGCGCGGCGCCATGCATGCCGGCGATCTCCATCGCCAGCACGTTGTGGCAGGCGGTCACGCCCGAGCCGCATTGCAGCACCACGTGCTCGGGTGTCTTGCCCGCCAGCAGCGCGCCGAATTCGTCGCGCAGCGTGTGGGCGGACTTGAAGCGGCCGTCGCCCGTGAGGTTGTCCTTGAAGAAGCGGTTGAGCGCCCCGGGGATATGGCCGCCCACCGGATCGATCGTTTCGTTCTCGCCGCGGTAGCGGTCGGCGGCGCGGGCGTCGACGACGGTCAGTTCGCGGGTGGCGAGGTTGCGCTCGATGGCCTGTACATCCACGGTCACCTGGAGCGGCGCGCCGGCCTTGAACGTGCCTTGCGTGGCCGTGGGGACGTCCTTCGAGAGCGGGAAGCCGGCGGCCTCCCAGGCCTGCAGGCCGCCGTCGAGCACGGCGACCGAGTCGTGGCCGAGCCAGCGCAGCAGCCACCAGAGACGCGCGGCATACATGCCGCCCTGCGCGTCGTACGCGACCACCTGTTGTCCTGCGTTGAGCCCCCAGCTCATGAGCGTGGCGACGAGCGAGGCGCGGTCGGGCAGCGGATGGCGGCCGTTCTTGCCGGTCTTCGGGCCGGAGAGGTCGCGGTCGAGGTGGAGATAACGCGCGCCCGGCAGATGGCCTGCGGCATAGGCGGTCTCGCCCGCGGCGGGATCCGCGAGATCGAAGCGGCAGTCGAAGACGAGCACGCTGCCCGGCGCGGCGGTGAGGCGCTCATGCAGGTTGGCGGCCGAGATCAGCGTGGTGTGGTGAGTGTGGGGCATGGCGGCTCCTTGAATCGTGCGCGGCCGGTGTGGCGCCAGTGCATCTGCACAGATGCGCGAGGCGTGCCGGCCCGATGCCCTCAGTCTAAACAAAAAGACGGGCCGAAGCCCGTCTTTCCGTGATGCGTCGACTGCTTGCGAAGGTCGCGCTCAGATCGTGCCGAGCTCGCGCCGCAGGAACTCGTGGAAGTGCTGCATGCCGTCTTCCATCGGGCTCTGGTACGGACCGACTTCCGAGACGCCGCGCTCGAACAGCGCGCGGCGGCCGGCGTCCATGCGCTCGGCGATCTCGTCGTCTTCAACGGCCGTTTCCATGTAGGCGGCGCGCTCGGCCTCGACGAACTCGCGCTCGAACAGCACGATTTCCTCGGGGTAATAGAACTCGACGATGTTGGTGGTTTTCTGCGTGCCTTGCGGAATGAGCCAGGAGCAGACGAGCACGTGCGGATACCACTCGATCATCAGGCCCGGGTAGTACACCATCCAGATCGCGCCGAACTCGGGCGGCACGCCGTTGCGGAAGCGCAGGACCTCGTCGTGCCACTTGCGATAGGTGGGGCTGCCCGGCTTGCCGAGATGGTTGTGCACGCCCACCGTCTGGACGCTGTACCACTCGCCGAACTCCCACTGCAGGTCGTCGCACGACACGAAGTTGCCGAGGCCCGGGTGGAACGGCACGACGTGGTAGTCCTCCAGATAGACCTCGATGAAGGTCTTCCAGTTGTAGTTGCACGCGTGGACCTCGACGTGATCGAACATGTAGTCCGTGAAGTCGAGATGTTTCGCGGGCCCGAGGCGTGCAAGGTCGCGCGCGACGTCGCGCCCGGCCGACTCGAAGAGCAGGCCGTTCCACTTCTGCAGCGGCGTGCTGTTCAGGTTCAGGCAGGGCTTGTCCGCGAAGTGCGGCGCGCCGAGCAGTTCGCCCTTGAGGTCGTAGGTCCAGCGATGCAGCGGACATACGATATTGTCTGCCGTGCCGCGACCGTTTAGCATGATGGCCTGACGGTGCCGGCAGACGTTCGAGAGCAGCTCGATCTCGTTGCTCTGGTTGCGAACGAGCACGCGACCCTCTTTCTCGCTGGGCAGCGCAAAATAATTTCCCGCCTCGGGCACCATCAATTCGTGTCCGACGTAGCGAGGGCCTTTCTGGAAAAGCGTTTCGATCTCGCGCTTGAGAAGCGCTTCGTCAAAGTAAGCCGTGACTGGCAACTGACTGTGAACGGACTTCAGCTGCAATGCATTGCTCAGATTGGACATTCCCACTCCCGATGAAGACGTGAAAGCAGTGAACAACCCAACCATCGAAGATTCGATTTAGGGAGCCGGGCATTATATCCTGGTTGCCCCCGGCGGGCTAGCTAAGTTGCTGATTTTTGCAGGAATTGCGTCAATAAAGCGGTGGGAATGCGGTATAAACCGCGACAATAAAGCATGGAGTGTGGCCTTCCAGTACCCATCCGGGCAAACCCTTGTCATGGCTGGCGTGGCACGCGAGCCTGCGAGCGGGGCGGCCGGAAAGCTTTTGCCGTAGAATGTCGGCCTTGTTTCATTTTGGCGACTATCCATGGCGAAATCCGCATCGAAAGACCGTGCCGGAACGGATAAAGGCGCGGACACGGGCGCCGGGCCGGGCGCGGACGAAGCGGCCATGGCTGATTTGCCGCAGAGCTACGAGGCGGGCCTCGCCGAGCTCGACGCACTGGTGGCGCGCATGGAAGGCGGCAGCTTGAGCCTCGAGGAGTCGCTGGCCGCCTACCGCCGCGGTGCGGTGCTGGTGAAGTTCTGCCAGCAGCAGCTCGAAAAGGTTGAACAACAGGTGCGCGTGCTCGACGGTGAAACGCTCCGGCCCGTGCCCCTCAATACGACAGGCAGTTCCGCCGCAGGCGGAGACGACGATCTATGACATTTGACCAATGGACCCGGCAGGTGCTCGACCGGGTCGAAAGCGCGCTCGATCACTATTTGCCGGCTGCGGACGTACAGCCGGCCCCGCTGCATGACGCCATGCGCTATGCAGTGCTGGGCGGCGGCAAGCGCGTGCGCCCGCTGCTGTGCCACGCCGCGGGCGAGTTGACGAACGCGGCGCCCGAGGCGCTCGACGCGGCGGCGTGCGCGCTGGAGATGATCCACGTCTACTCGCTCGTGCACGACGACATGCCCTGCATGGACGACGACGACATGCGCCGCGGCAAGCCCACCGTACACGTTAAATATGACGAACCGACGGCGCTGCTGGTCGGCGACGCATTGCAGTCGCAGGCTTTCGTCACGCTGACGTCGGACGTTCCGGGTCTGGGTGACGCGCCGCAGCGCCAGGCATCGCTCGTGCGCGAACTCGCGCTGGCGAGCGGCTCGATCGGCATGGCCGGCGGCCAGGCGATCGATCTGGCGAGCGTGGGTCACGCGCTCACGCGCGCGGAGCTCGAAACGATGCACCGGCTGAAGACCGGCGCGCTGCTGCGCGCCGCGGTGCGTATGGGCGCGCTGGCCGGCGAAACGCCTTCGGCGGACGCGCTCGCCGCGCTCGACAGGTACGCGGCGGCCGTGGGCCTCGCCTTCCAGGTGGTGGACGACATTCTCGACGTCACCGCGGACTCGGCTACGCTGGGCAAGACGGCCGGCAAGGACGCGAAGGACGGCAAGCCGACCTACGTGTCGATCATCGGCCTCGACGCCTCGCGCGCGCTCGCGCAGCAGTTGCGCGCCGACGCGCACGCGGCGCTTGAACCGTTCGGCGCGCGCGCGCAGCGCCTCGCCGAACTCGCTGATCTGGTTGTGAACCGGGTGAGCTGATTGCGCAACCCGCCGGCGCGCATGAACGGGAAGTAATGCGCGATAGAAGTGCGGGAGCGCTCGATTTCCTACAATGGAACGACGATGTACGACTTGCTGAAAACCATTGACGACCCGGCGGATTTGCGCCGCCTCGATCGCCGCCAATTGCAACCGCTCGCCGACGAACTGCGTGCCTTCGTCCTCGACAGCGTCTCGCAAACGGGCGGCCACCTGTCGTCCAACCTCGGTACGGTCGAGTTGACGATCGCGCTGCACTACGTGTTCGACACGCCGCGCGACCGCATCGTCTGGGACGTGGGCCATCAGACCTATCCGCACAAGATCCTGACGGGCCGCCGCGACCAGATGCATTCGCTGCGTCAGCTCGGCGGCATCTCAGGCTTTCCGAAGCGCGACGAGTCCGAATACGACACGTTCGGCACCGCCCACTCGAGCACCTCGATCTCGGCGGCGCTCGGCATGGCCATCGCGAGCAAGCTCAAGGGCGAGAACGCCATGGGCATCGCCGTGATCGGCGACGGCGCGATGACGGCCGGCATGGCCTTCGAGGCCATGAACAACGCGGGCGTGGAAGACGACGTGCCGCTGCTCGTCATCCTCAATGACAACGACATGTCGATTTCGCCGCCGGTGGGCGCGCTCAATCGCCATCTCGCGCGCCTGATGTCGGGCCGCTTCTACGCTGCCGCGCGCGCGGGCGTGGAGCGCGTGCTGCGCCATGCACCGCCCGTGCTCGACCTCGCGCGCAAGCTCGAGGAGCACGCGAAGGGCATGATCGTGCCGGCCACGCTGTTCGAGGAATTCGGCTTCAATTACATCGGGCCGATCGACGGTCACGATCTCGATTCGCTGATCCCCACGCTGCAGAACATCAAGGAACTGCGCGGCCCGCAATTCCTGCACGTCGTGACGAAGAAAGGCCAGGGCTACAAGCTCGCCGAAGCCGACCCGGTCCTGTACCACGGCCCCGGCAAGTTCAATCCGGCCGAAGGCATCAAGCCGTCCACCGCGCCCAGCAAGAAGACCTACACGCAGGTCTTCGGCGAGTGGCTGTGCGACGCTGCCGAACTTGATCAGCGCGTGGTCGGCATCACGCCGGCGATGCGCGAAGGCTCGGGCCTCGTCGAGTTCGAGAAGCGCTTCCCGGACCGCTACTACGATGTGGGCATCGCCGAGCAGCACGCAGTGACGTTCGCGGGCGGTCTCGCGGCCGAGGGCATGAAGCCCGTGGTCGCGATCTACTCGACCTTCCTGCAGCGCGCCTACGACCAGCTGATTCACGACGTGGCGCTGCAGAACCTGCCGGTCGTGCTCGCGATCGACCGCGCGGGCCTCGTCGGCGCGGACGGCGCGACGCACGCGGGCGCCTACGACCTCGCGTTCATGCGTTGCATCCCGAACATGATGGTGATGGCCGCGTCGGACGAAAACGAATGCCGCCAGATGCTCTACACGGCGCTCCAGCAGGACTGCCCGACAGCCGTGCGTTATCCGCGCGGCGCGGGCACGGGTGTCGCGACCGTCAAGCAGATGGCCGCGCTGCCGGTGGGCAAGGGCGAGGTTCGCCGCGAGAGCAATGCGCCCGCAGGCAAGCGCATTGCGATTCTCGCGTTCGGCACGATGGTTGCGCCGTCGCTGACCGCCGCCGGGGAGTTGGACGCCACCGTCGCGAACATGCGCTTCGTGAAGCCGCTCGACGCGGAACTCGTGCGCCAGCTCGCCGAGACGCACGACTATCTCGTGACCGTCGAGGAAGGCAGCATCATGGGCGGCGCGGGCTCGGCCTGTGTGGAAGCCCTGCTTGAAAGTGGGGTTATCAAGCCCGTACTACAATTGGGCCTCCCCGACCGTTTCATCGACCACGGCGACCCCGCGAAGCTGCTGGCAGGCGTTGGCCTTGACGCGGCAGGGATCGCGAAGTCGATTCGCGAGCGCTTTCTCGACAAAGCCGCGAGCGCGTCCGGCAAGTCGGTGATGCGCGTTGCCTGAGTGGGATTAGCGCCTCGCGGCGCGGCTGGCCTCGTTTCGCTTCATATGCGCAGGCCAGGCCGGCTTGCGAGCCGTGACCAGATCCCCTTCACAATTGAACCGGCAGCCGGGTGCATACCCGGCATCGCCAGCCAGCGCCGGCTCCTGCCGGCGCTTGCCATTTGCGCGCCGCAAGTTTAATGGCGCGGCCTGAGGACAAGAACATGAATCAGATGAACCCGGCTTTCGTGATGCCGGACGTCCAGAGCTCCGTCGATACCCGTCAGATCCCGATCCAGCGCGTGGGCGTGAAGGGCGTGCGCCACCCGCTGACGGTCAAGACCGGCTCGGGCGACGTCCAGCCGAGCGTCGGCATGTGGAACCTCGACGTTCATCTGCCGGCCGACCAGAAGGGCACGCACATGTCGCGCTTCGTGGCGCTGCTCGAGGAAAACAAGACGCCGCTCGAACCGGCGACGTTCCGCACGATGCTGGGCGCGATGCTCGAAAAGCTCGAATCGCAGGCGGGCCGCATCGAGGTCTCGTTCCCGTACTTCGTGAAGAAGGTCGCGCCGGTGTCGGGCGTGGAAAGTCTGCTGGACTACGAAGTGACGCTCGCGGGCGAAATGCGCAACGGCGAGACGCGCCTCTCCCTGAAGGTGCTCGTGCCGGTGACGAGCCTGTGCCCGTGCTCGAAGAAGATCTCGCAGTATGGCGCGCACAACCAGCGCTCGCACGTGACGATCGACGCTGAACTGGCGGCTGATCTGCCCGTGGAGGACCTCATTCGCATCGCTGAAGAAGAGGCGTCGTGCGAACTCTGGGGCCTGCTCAAGCGCCCGGACGAGAAGTTCGTGACCGAGCGCGCGTACGAGAACCCGAAATTCGTCGAGGATCTGGTGCGCGACGTGGCGGTGCGCCTGAACGCGGATGCGCGCGTGGTCGCGTACACGCTCGAAGCCGAGAACTTCGAGTCGATCCACAACCACAGCGCCTATGCCGTGATCGAGCACGACAAGCGCGTGGCGGGTTGATCGATACATCGGCACGCTGTACGCAGGATGTAAAAAAATCCGCCCGAGTGGGCGGATTTTTTATTGGCGCGATGGTTTTTACTGCTGCGCGAGCGACGCCAGATCCCAGCGCGGCTTCACCGTGAAGGCATAGTCGCGCGTGGCCTGCTCGGGCCAGCGCGCGAGGCGCAGCGCGCCCGCGAGCGCGATCATCGCGCCGTTGTCGGTGCACAGCGAGAGATCGGGGTAGTGGACTTCGAAGCCGCGCTTTTGCGCGGCCGCCGAAAGCGTTTCGCGCAACTGCTTGTTCGCACCCACGCCGCCCGCCACCACGAGGCGCTTCATCTTCGTGCGCTTGAGCGCGGCGATCGACTTGGCGGCTAGCACGTCGACGGCGGCGTCGACGAAGCCGCGCGCGATGTCGGCCTTGCCTTGCTCGCAGATGTTCGTGCCGATCTTCCTGACCTGCGTGAGCACGGCGGTCTTGAGGCCGCTGAAGCTGAAGTCGAGGTCGCCCGAATGCAGCATCGGGCGCGGCAGCTCGACGGCGCCCGGCGTGCCGAACTCGGCGAGGCGCGAGACTTCCGGGCCGCCCGGATAGCCGAGGCCGAGCAGCTTGGCGGTTTTGTCGAAGGCTTCGCCCGCGGCGTCGTCGAGCGTTTCGCCGAGCGTCTCGTAGACGCCCACGTCGGTCACGCGCATGAGTTGCGTGTGGCCGCCCGAGACGAGCAGCGCGACGAAGGGGAAGGGCGGCGGCGCGTCCACAAGGAGCGGCGAGAGCAGATGCCCTTCCAGATGATGGATGCCGACCGTCGGGCGGTTCCACGCCATGGCGAGCGCGTTGGCGATGCTCGCGCCCACCAGCAGCGCGCCAGCGAGGCCGGGGCCCTGGGTGAAGGCGATGGCGTCGATGTCGTTGCGCGCGGCGCCGCTTTTCGCGAGCACTTCCTCGAGCAGCGGCAGCGCGCGGCGGATATGGTCGCGCGAGGCGAGCTCGGGCACGACGCCGCCGTACTCGCGGTGCATGGCGATCTGCGAGTGCAAGGCGTGGGCGAGCAGGCCGCGCTCGCTGTCGTAGAGTGCGAGGCCGGTGTCGTCGCAGGAGCTTTCGATGCCGAGAACGAGCATGGTGTGGCGTGCGGCGGTGCGCTGCCTGGTGAGGGACGCCAGGCAAAAACCGTCGCTAAATCAAAGTGAAAGGCAGGTCTGAAAGTATAGCAGCGCGGGCAAGTCCCGGCTGGCGGCGCCCGGCAGGCGAAAGGGCCCGGCGCGGACCCGGCGCGGCGCCGTCGAGGCGCCAACGCGGCGGTATGCACAGGTAGAATGCGCGCCATGGAATCTTTCGACATCGCC
>JAITTX010000512.1 GCA_031286755.1 Paraburkholderia sp. | reverse complement strand
GAAACAAGCATAATTTAATGATCCGACGCTGCCCGCGCGTCAATTAATTCATATTTTGCAACTATCCAGCGCAGGCGCCTGCGTCGAAAAGCGCAATTCTCGGCATTAAACTCATGTTTTTAAAGCGATAAATCTTGCGCAAAACGTGTGAAATCTTTGAAACAAAGTCTAGCACTGCCGACTGGCTGGCATTCGGCCAAAAGCTTCACAAAAACAGCGTCATTCCGCCTTTAACCGTTTAGGCGCCTGAGCGAAAATGTTTCCACAAGGCTGCGATCGTAATTCTCTTTTGCTCTGTGGCTCCCACCCTACATTGATTCAATTGATGCGAGCTCACTGTCGGCGCACGCCAAGACCCTCCTTCGTCGCTCACGAAGAGATGTCGACCTTTCCTTTGCACTGGGACAGGTACCGGACACAGCATGTCCCACCGATGCCGCCCCCGCCACCTGCAAGAGCCCGTCGCAATCGCCACGTTGTCGATTCACCTCAGTTCGAGACGACGGGCTTATGACGGCAGGCACCCAACTGCCCAAAAAAATTAAATCAGCGGTCCATGGTGTCCTTTGCGGCATGCTTATTCTCATCCTCACCTACCACACCGGATACAGGAAACTCTCTACAACCACCGCAGAAGTACGGGCAGCAACACAGGCACGACGAAGGCTGTAAACACACCGTTCAGGCCCATGCCAAGGCCCGAAAACGCACCCATCTCTTCACTCACCTGAAACGCCCGCGCGGTGCCAATGCCGTGCGACGCCACGCCAACCGCAAAACCGCGCACCTCGACCTCGCGCACACGCAGGACATCGAGAATCCAACGCGCGCTCACAGCGCCGAACACGCCCGTCGAAATCACGAGCACGGCAGTCAGCGAGGGAATGCCGCCCACCTTCTCGGCGACAGCCATGGCGATGGGCGTCGTGACCGACTTCGGCGCAAGCGACGCAAGCGTTTGATGCGAGGCGCCGAAGAGCTTCGCGATGCCGACCGCCGAAACGATCGCCGTGAGCGAGCCAGCCACGAGACCGCCCAGTAGCGGCAGCGCACTGCGCTTGAGCTTGTCCCACTGCCGGTACAGCGGCAACGCAAGCGCGACGGTTGCAGGCCCGAGCAGGAAGTGGACGAACTGCGCGCCCTCGAAATAGGTGCGATATGGCGTGCCGGTGATCTTCAGCGCGGCAACGACGATGGCGACCGCGATCAACACCGGATTGGCAAGCGGATTGTGCTTCGCGCGGGCGTAAATGCTCAGCGCGATCAGATACGCGACGAGCGTGACCGTAAGGCCCAGCAGCGGCGAAGCGGCAAGGTAGACCCAGATGGCGTCGAGCTTGGCCAACGGCAGGTGCGAATTCATCATGCGCCCTCCCCGGCGTTCTCGCGGCCACGCTGACGCCGCAGCAATGCGCGCGTGACGAGCGCGGTGACGGCGATGCCGAGCGTCGTGCTCACGACGAGGCTCGCGATCACGGCAAGCGCCTCGCCGCGCACGGCCTGCGCGGAAACCATGATGCCCACACCAGCAGGAATGAAGAGCAGCGAAAGATGGCGCAGCAGCTCGAGCGCGGTGGGCTCGATCGCCTCGGCCGCATTGGGCCGGAACATCGCGAACGCGAACAGCAACAACATGCCGATCACGGGACCGGGCACGGGCAGCGAGAAAACGTAGGAAACGCTCTCGCCGAGGCACTGAAAAATCAGGAGGGCGGCTAGGGAACGGAGCATGAATGGGATTCGGCAAAAAAGCGCGCAACGGCGGTCCGCGCGGCCGGCAGTTTAGCCGAGGAGAGGCGAACACGCAGCGTGGCGCCCCATTTGCGGCCTTTGCCACATTCGCCGAGGTCCAAACGTTGGGTCGGTCCGGCGAGGAGCCTGCGGGCTCGGCTAAAATGTGGCCCCGACGGCAGTGGCGCGGCACCCAGGACCGACGCCCCAGCCTCCTCCACACATCGACGCTCCCCAGCGAACAGGCCTTCGTGAATTCCCCCGCTGCCCCAACCGCGCTCGCCCGTCGTGAAGCCACACCCCACCGGCTTCCGCTGCATGTCGCGCTCGTCTGCAATACCGCGTGGGCGATCTATACCTACCGGCAGGGCTTCCTGCGCGCGCTCAACGCAGCCGGCGCACGCGTCACGGTAATCGCGCCGCGCGACCGCACGTTCGAGCCGCTCGAACAGATGGGCTGCACCTGCATCGACCTGCCGGTCGCCTCGAAGGGCACGAATCCGCTCGACGACCTGCGCACGCTGCTCGCCCTATTCAAGCACTATCGCGCGCTCAAGCCCGACGTCGTGTTCCATTACACGATCAAGCCGAATATCTACGGCTCGGTCGCCGCATGGCTGGCGCGCGTGCCATCGGTTGCGGTCACAACGGGTCTTGGCTACGTCTTCATCCAGAAGAGCCGCGCGGCGCAAGTTGCCAAGCGCCTCTACCGCTTCGCCTTCCGGTTCCCGCGCGAAGTCTGGTTCCTGAATCGCGACGACGAAACCGCCTTCCGGCAGGAAAACCTGCTCGTGCATCCCGAACGCGCACGCCTGCTGCATGGAGAAGGCGTCGATCTGGACGAATTCGTCTTCACGCCGCTGCCCGAGCGCGATGAGTTTGCGTTCGTGCTGATCGGCCGACTGCTGTGGGACAAGGGCGTAGGCGAATACGTCGAGGCCGCGCGCCAGTTGCGTGCGCGCTACCCGCATGCGCGGTTTCGCCTGCTGGGCCCGGTGGGCGTCGACAACCCGAGCGCCATCACGCGCGAGGAAGTGGCCGCATGGGAGCGCGAAGGCGTGATCGAGTACCTGGGCGAGACCGCCGATGTACGCCCTTATATCGCCGATGCGGATTGTGTCGTCCTGCCCTCGTACCGCGAGGGTGTGCCGCGCACGCTGATGGAAGCGAGCGCAATGGGCCGACCGATCGTGGCCACCGATGTGCCTGGCTGCCGCGAAGTGGTGACGGATCGCGAAAACGGACTGCTCTGCGCGGCACGCGATGCAGCCTCGCTCGCGGCCGCGCTTTCTAGAATGCTCGATATGGCCCCAACTGCGCACACTGCGATGGCCGAGCGAGGCCGAAAAAAAATCGAAAAGGAATTTGACGAGCGGGTTGTGGTACAACGCTACCGGGAACTGATCCGGGAGTTGACCGGATTGACCTTTTGAACGAATTCAGGGAACTCGGGAAAACTACATGGCAGCAACGAACTCAAAGGGCACGATCCTCGTCACCGGCGGCGCGGGCTACATTGGCTCGCACACCTGCGTCGAGCTCCTCAACGACGGCTACGACGTGGTCGCCATCGACAATCTCGTCAATAGCCGTCAGGAATCGCTTGCGCGCGTCGAGCAGATCACCGGCAAGCCGGTCGCGTTCTACGAAGCCGACGTGCGCGACGCTCAGGCCCTCAAGCGCATTTTCGAAGCGCACAAGATCACGGGCGTGATCCACTTCGCGGCGCTCAAGGCCGTGGGTGAATCGGTCGCCAAGCCCATCGAGTACTACCGTAACAACCTCGACGGCCTGCTCGTCGTGCTCGACGTCATGCGCCAGCACGGCGTCAAGCAGTTCGTGTTCAGCTCGTCGGCGACCGTGTACGGCGTGCCCGAGCGCTCGCCCATCGACGAGAATTTCCCGCTCTCGGCCACGAACCCGTATGGCCAGTCCAAGCTGATCGCCGAGCAGATCCTGCGCGACGTCGCGATCTCGGATCCGACGTGGCGTATCGCGGTGCTGCGTTATTTCAATCCGGTGGGCGCGCACGAAAGCGGTTTGATCGGAGAAGATCCGGCCGGCATTCCGAACAATCTCATGCCTTATGTCGCACAGGTGGCGGTGGGCAAGCTCGAGAAGCTGCGCGTGTTCGGCGGTGATTATCCGACCCCGGATGGTACGGGCGTGCGCGACTATATTCACGTGGTCGATCTGGCGGTGGGGCACCTCAAGGCGCTCGATGCGCTGGTTTCGCTCGATAAAGGCTTTGTCGTAAATCTCGGCACCGGGCAAGGGTATAGCGTAATCGATGTCGTGAAGGCGTTCGAAAAGGCGTCGGGCCGACCTGTTCCCTACGAGATCGTCGCCCGCCGTCCTGGTGACATCGCGGAGTGCTATGCAAATCCGGCTACGGCGGAAAAGCTAATTGGGTGGAAGGCACAGTTCGGGATCGAGCGCATGTGCGTCGATCACTGGCGCTGGCAGGAGAAGAATCCGCGAGGGTTTGAGTAAGAAAAGCGGCGCGAGAAGCGCCGCTCAGCACGCGAGGACCGGTCGGTCCTCGCAGTCAATTTCATCCGGCCGCTCGTGCCGATGCCGCTCCCACGCTCTGCAACTTTGGCGCGCTAGACGGCTGATACTCAGGCACCCAGCGGCGCAAATCCCGTCGCACCTCATCATCGTTAGGCACGCGATGCTGCATCAGCCACGGCAGCAATTCGTCGAGCAGGTTCTCAGGCACTTCACGCGCACGCGCAATACGCAGCTTGGGGTGCGGCGTGCGCGTCGTAGTTTCGTCGTCGGCAAGCAGCTCTTCGTACAGCTTCTCACCAGGTCGCAATCCCGTGAAAGCGATGCGGATATGATCTTCGTCGAAGCCGTACAGGCGTATCAGGTCGCGCGCGAGATCGACGATCTTGACTGGCTTGCCCATGTCGAGAATGAAGATCTCTCCACCGTGTCCCATGCTGGACGCCTGCAGCACGAGCTGCGATGCCTCCGGAATCGTCATGAAGAAGCGCGTAATCTCCGGGTGCGTAACCGTCACCGGCCCGCCCTTCGCGATCTGCTGCTGGAACTTGGGAATCACGCTGCCCGCACTGCCCAGCACATTGCCAAAGCGCACCGTTTCGAACTGGGTGCGCTCACTCGTCTGCTGCATGGCCTGACAAGCCATCTCGGCCAGACGCTTGCTCGCACCCATCACGTTGGTTGGGTTGACGGCCTTGTCGGTTGAAATGAGCACGAAATGCCGGACCTGGTGCTTGATTGCCGCCCGCGCCACACGATAAGTACCCAGCACGTTGTTGCGGATCGCCTGCCACGCGTTGAGCTCTTCCATCAACGGGACGTGCTTGTAGGCCGCCGCGTGAAACACGATGTAGGGCGTGTAGCGCGCCATCACCTGGTCGAGCAACAGCGCGTCTTTCGCGTCGCCGATGATGGGCACCACCGAAAGCTCGGGAAAGCGCTCGCGAATTTCCTCCGTGAGCCGGTACATCGCGTATTCGGACAGATCAAGCGCAACGAGTTGCGCTGGCGCGAAACGCAAGATCTGGCGGCACAACTCCGAACCAATCGAGCCGCCCGCCCCCGTCACCATGACCACTCGCCCGCTCAGCAGGGCCTCGACGTGAGGCGTGTCGATGGTGACCGCGTCGCGGCCAAGCAGGTCTTCGAGATCGATATTGCGAACCTGTGACAGAAAGCCCTGACCAGGTGTGAGCTCCGTCAATGCCGGCAACATCAGCGCCTTCACACCCGCGCGCAGACATTGCGTCGCAACGTGCCGCTGCACCTCGGCCGACGCGGACGGAATCGCGATGATGGCGAACTCGCAGCGCAGCGTTTCAGACCAATGCGCAATGTCGCTGATCGGCCCCAGCACCTTGTAGCCGTAAATCTCGCGGCCCTTCTTGGCCGGATCGTCATCGAGCAGGCCCACGAGGCGCCACTCGGCCGAGCGCGACAGCTCGCGCGCGAGACTCGCGCCAGCACCGCCCGCACCCACCACGATCACGGGCTTGCCTTGCGCGACAAGGCCGCCGTACAAGTAGAACTCCTTGGTCGCGCGATAGAGTGCGCGCGCGCCGCCCATGACGAAAAACAACAGCAGCGGCGAGACGATCAGTACCGAGCGCGGAATGATCGGCGACGGCTGCAACATGACCGACGCCACCATCGCAATGAGCGCGGCCGAGACGATCGCCTTCGAAATGCGCATCAGATCGGGCAGGCTCGCGAAGACCCACATGCCGCGATACAGCCCGAAAATACGGAACATAACGGCGTAGACCGGCAACACCCAGACCAGGTTGTCGACGGCACCGTGCCAGAACTCAGTCGGAACGGACGCGTTGAAGCGCAAAAGATAGGCCGTCAGCCATGCGGCGGCCACCGCGCCGATATCGAAGAAAAAGGCGCTGAACGAGAGCCAGGAGGCTTTATTGCGGAGCATCAGCGTTCGACCTCAGGGTTGTCTGGTGAGGGACTCGAAACGGCGCCAGCGCATGTCAATTGCCGCGCCCATCAGAACAAGAGCGACAGCCCAACCTGCAACGATCCCCCACTGCAGAGCCGTGGATAATGCCAAGGCCCAAAGAGCAAGTATTATGCCGGCAAACATGACCAGATACCACGTCAGTGCCGTTGCTGCATGCCCGGTCCCAAGACGAACCATGCGCTGATAATAATGTTCGCGGTGCGCTTGCCAAAATTTTTCGCCACGCAGGAGCCGACGGATCAAGGTCACCGAAGCATCGCCAATAAAGGGCGAGAACACCAGCGCCGGAAACCAGATCGGCCATGCCCCGCTACGCCAGCCCCAGTAGCCCAGCGCGCCGGCGAGAAAACCCGTGGGAATCGATCCGGCATCGCCAAGAAAAATCTTTGCTGGGTGGAAATTGAAGAGCAAAAAACCGCCCGCCGCACCGGCAACCGCCGCGCAGGCCCAACTCAGCTCACGCATAGGCGCCGGCCCCAAAAGCGCCGCAATCGCGTACGCACCGAAGCCGACCAGCGCCATGCCACCAGCAAGACCGTCCGAGCCGTCCATGAAATTGTAGAGATTGACCAGCCACAACATCAAAAATGCCAAAGCCCCAAGACACCACCAGGGGACCGGGGCCGGATAAATGACGATCAACGCCAGCACGGCGACGAAGTGCGCCGCAAAGCGCACGCGCGCGGGCAAGCCACGGCGGTCGTCGATCTGCGAGACTGCGGCCAGGAAGGCAACGCCAACCGCGATCAACCACAGTGATGGGGCCAGAAGAGGAGTTGCCAAGACAACCACTGGCATGATGCCCCACCCGCCAACACGCGGCGTCGGACGCTCATGAAGCGAACGTTCGTTCGGAATATCGGTGGCGAGGCGCCACGCAAGACCGGTCTTGAGCAGCACGCCGAGCACCGCCGCACACAACGCGGCGCAAATGACTGCGGTTGCCGCAGCGCATAGGAATATCGACATCGGTGCCTGCAACA
>JAITTX010000207.1 GCA_031286755.1 Paraburkholderia sp. | reverse complement strand
GCGCTGTCGAAGTTCTCGAAGACGGGGCTGACCGACATCGCGGATGTCGTGCCGTTCATCCGCCATCTCGTCAGCGACGGCTGGTGGATCACCGGCCAGACGATACTGATCAACGGCGGATATACAACGAAGTAAGTCCCCATCGACGGAAGCAACGCACGCTTGCCGTTCGGGTTCGAACACGTCCTGATCGAGGCTTGTCTGCGGCGACTCGGCCTCTACCAGCGGGAACGTGCGGACACCGTCATCGCAGCGTTCAGCGCGCAGAAACATCCTCGGGTATGGGTCCGTTTCATGGAGGCCCTTTACCTGCGTGTATAGGTGCGTGGCGAGAAAGACCTCGAACGGCAGCACGACGTTTCGGCGTGCCCGAGATGGCACGCCAGATCAATGCGCTCAGGCGGGCGCAATATTCTGATTCATGCGGAAGAAGTTGCCGGGATCGTACTGGCGTTTGATGGAGGCCAGCCGCGCATAATTGCCGCCATAAGCTTCTTTCACGCGTTCGTCGCCTTCATCACCGAGGTTGTTTGCATAGACCCCTCCGGATGAATACGGCCTTAGCGCTTCCCATAGGCTGCGTGCCCATTGAACATTCGCGGCATCTTCGGCTGCATCGTCCCAGATGGCGATGGGAAAGCAGTCAAAGCTGGCGTCGCGATGCTGGTACGCAGTCGCGGACCCGGTCACGCGGGCAATGGCGCCCCCTACGTGCTGAAACACCAGCAAAGACGACAGTGAAGGCGAGCGCTCATAGGCGCCCAATACCGCATCGATCGCGCCATCGCCGATCTCTCTCAGGAACTGGGCCTTCCAGTAGTACCTCCGGCCTCGCGCAAACGCGCCGTCGCCGTTCGATTGAATCCGGAGGTAAGGCACGCACTCGAGGCGGCGCTCGACGGGAGAGCCTGACGCCATCAATGGCTCCAGAACCGGTCGACCGGACTCGGGCGCGCCGACATAGCAAGCCGATATGCTGAAGAATCGCGCGCCGGAAGGATGGGTGACGAGTGCAGCGTCCGCACTCACTTCATCCGGCGCACTACGCGCAAACCGATCATAAAAGCGCAGCGCGGCACGTGCCTGCTCGAACGGGTACAGCAAAGAGCAGACGAGCAACTCGGGATCCAGCGGATGAAGCCGAAAATGAAAAGCCGTCGCGATGCCGAAGTTGCCGCCACCGCCCCGGACAGCCCAGAACAGGTCGGCATGCTCGCTGTCGCTCGCCAACCGTTTTTGCCCGTCCGCAGTGACCATTTCGACGGCAACGAGATTGTCGCAAGTCAGCCCGTATTTGCGGCCGAGCTTGCCGAACCCACCGCCCAACGTCAGGCCGGCAATGCCCGTGTCGCTCACAACACCCGTGGTGGTCGCGAGACCGTGGGCCATGGTGGCCCGGTCGAACTCGCCGAGCTTGAGGCCAGCCTCCGCGCGTGCAACGCGCCGATCAACGTCGACGTCAATCTGCTTCATCCGGGAGAGGTCGATGACAACGCCGGCATCGCAGACCGAAAGGCCCGCCACGTTGTGACCGCCGCTGCGCACCGCCACCGGCGCTTCAATCGAGCTGGCAAAGCGCACGGCGGCGGCCACGTCGTCAGCGTCGGCACAATAAACGATCACGGCCGGCCGCTTGTCGACTGTCCCGTTCCACACCCGGCGCGCCTCGTCGTAATCAGGATCGCCAGGCATGACCAGCGTGCCGCGAAGCGTGGCGCGCAATTGCTCGCACTGACGCAAAGCCGCATGGATTTCGCCCTTCGAGACCTGCGACGATGATGTTTCCGTGCTCATCTTGCCTCCCTCGCACCCTCTGGCGCCGAAGCCGCAATTCGAGGTTTGCCCGCTTTTAACTCGCTCGATAATTGCACTTCCCGGGCGCCGCGGCAAAGTCAAAGAATTCAGCTTTCAGATGAGAAAACTTCATCTACACTGAACTGATGCGAAGATTGCCTCCTCTGCGTTCGTTGCAGGCGTTCGAGGCGATTGCGCGGCATCGCAGTTTCAAGGACGCCGCGCGAGAACTCAACGTCACGCCGACTGCCCTGAGCCATCAGATCCGCGCGCTGGAAGAAGCGTGCGGCAGGCCGCTCTTTACGCGGCGGCCACGGCCCATACGGCTCACCGCAGCCGGGCAGCTTCTGTATCCGGCCCTGCGCAGGGGGTTCGATTCCTTTGCGGACGCGCTCTCCGCGGTTGCCGAAATGGGCGACACGGCCGCGCTACGAATCACCAGCCCGAACGCCTTTGCCAGTCACTGGCTGGTTCCGCGGTTATCGCTATGGCACGCGTCTCACCCCGATATTGCGTTGCAGATCATCGGCACCGACGCGGTCCTCGACCTGGACGCGGGCGAAGCAGACGTCGCGATACGCTACGCACACGTGGCGCCAAAAGGTCTGGTATGCAAGGAAATCGGGCGAGATGCGTTCTACCCCGTGGCCAGCCCCGGCCTCCTCGGGACCGGAAACGCACGCCCGATTGCGGCGATGGATCTGCTCCGCTTTCCTCTGATCCATTACGAGTGGACGAGCGGAGATCCCGAGGCGCCTTCCTGGCCGCGCTGGTTTTCCGCTTCAGGTGTCCGGGCATCCGCGTCCACGCCGCTTCGCGGCAAGCATGATTTGAGCTTTCGGGAAGAGCTTCACGCGATTGACGCGGTGCTCGCCGGCCAGGGAGTCGCGCTGTGCAGCGACATCGTACTGGAGCGTGCATTGCTGAGCGGAGCGCTCGTGAAAGTGCATTCCTTTGCGTTGCCCGGCTACGGCTTCTACGTGGCGCATCTCGCGGAGCATGCGAGGCCCGGCGCAGTTCGCACCTTTGTACAGTGGGTGGTCTCCGCGCGTCGCGCACGACGGCAATGACCGGCTTGCTTCCAGCTGGCACCCTGACGAAGCGCAATGCTCGCAGGCGAGCCGGACGCGTGGAAAGCGGTACCATGAGGAGACCATCGGTCGCCAGGCGCATCCTTGCCTGAGCGCGTAACGTCTTTTTGTTTCGGAGTCCCGCCATGATCCAGTATCAGACCACGCCCGATTCGCCAGTCGTCGAAATATCCGTCGAGGGCAAAATCACCGACCACGAACTGCGCGAAACCATCGAGCGCATGCGTAGCG
>JAITTX010000438.1 GCA_031286755.1 Paraburkholderia sp. | reverse complement strand
CGGACCATGCCGTAACGTGTGTTGACGGTTGTCCCTTCGACCACCGGCAAGATGTCCCGCTGAACCCCTTCGCGGGAGACGTCGGGTCCGTGCCCGCCCTCGCGGCCCGCGATCTTGTCGATTTCGTCGAGAAAGATGATGCCCGAATCTTCGACCCGGTCGATGGCCATGCGGGTGACCTGATCCATGTCGATCAGCCGCTGCTCTTCTTCCTGAATCAAGTACTCGAAGGCCTCGTTCACCTTCATCTTCCGTTTCTTGGTGCGCTGGCCGAAGATGTTGGGCAGCATGTCTTTGATGTTGACATCCATCTCCTCGACGCCCTGGTTGGAGATGATTTCAAAGGACGGAAAATTCCGCTCGCGCACCTCGAGTTCGACCATGCGGTCATCGAGCTTGCCCTCGCGCAATTGCTGGCGGAGCTTTTCCCGCGTGCGCGCGTAGGAGTCGGCCGAAGACGCCTCCAGCTGAAATCCTGCCTGCTCGGGATGAGCCGGCGGGCTGGCCGGCGGCAGCAGTATGTCGAGCAGGCGCTCTTCGGCGTTCAATTCCGCCTTATCGGCAACGTCTTCGAGTTTTTCTTCCCGCACGTTGTCGATTGCAATTTCGACCAGATCGCGGATCATCGACTCGACATCGCGGCCGACATAGCCTACTTCGGTAAATTTCGAGGCTTCGACTTTGAGGAACGGCGAGTTCGCAAGTTTGGCCAGGCGGCGCGCGATTTCGGTCTTGCCGACGCCGGTAGGCCCGATCATGATGATGTTTTTGGGGATCACTTCCTCGGCCATTTCGGCAGGAAGTTTTTGACGCCGCATGCGGTTGCGCAGCGCCACGGCCACGGCTTTCTTCGCGTTGGCCTGGCCGATGATGTGCTTGTCGAGTTCCGAGACGATCTCGGCGGGGGTCATGGTGCTCATCCTGATTCCTTCTCGTCTGTGCGCGCGTTTTCGTACGTCGCGCAGCGGGTTACTCGATGGTTTCGATCACACGGTTGTGATTCGTGTAGATGCACATGTCGCCCGCGATTTCGAGCGACTTTTCGACGATCTCGCGCGGCGAGAGCTCGGTGTTCTCCACGAGCGCGCGGGCCGCGGCCTGCGCATACGCGCCGCCCGAGCCAATCGCGCAGATGCCTTCTTCGGGGTCGAGCACATCGCCGTTGCCGGTGATGACGAGCGTGGTGCTGGCGTCGGCGGCGATCAGCATGGCTTCGAGCCGGCGCAGCATGCGGTCGGTGCGCCAGTCTTTCGCAAGCTCGACCGCCGCGCGCGTGAGGTTGCCCTGATGCTTTTCGAGCTTGGCTTCGAAGCGGTCGAGTAGCGAGAACGCATCGGCCGTGCCGCCTGCGAAGCCCACCATCACCTTGCCGCCGTAGATGCGCCGAACCTTCTTCGCGCCACCCTTCATGACGATGTTGCCGAGGGTGACCTGGCCGTCGCCGCCGAGCGCGACCTTGTCGCCGCGTCGCACGGAAACGATCGTCGTGCCGTGAAATTGCTCCATGTGCGTTCCTTTTTACCGTTGATGCCGGGCAGGGCCTGGAGCGGCGCGGCTACTGAAGCCGCGCCGCGTTGTCGGATTCGGTACGCGCCGCGCGCGCCAACCATGACTGGGCGCGCGAGCGGGCGTGTCGGTAGAAGTTTAGGGCGGCAGCGGGCAGTTCAAGGGCTCGCGGCGCAGAAATCGAGATAAGTGTGAGGGGAGCGGGTCGGCGCGGGTGCCCGTTTTAGGCCGCCAGTGCGATTTGGAGCGGAATTCAGCGGCGATGCGGGGAGGCCAGGTGCGAGCGCACGCGGCAATCGATGCACAAACAAAAAAGCGCACGGGGCTCCGTGCGCTTCGACAAGGAAGGCAGAAAAAACCGGCACCCGCCACGCGGCGGCGCCGGCAGCCAATCAATCGCCGAACAGCTTCTGGCGCAGTTCGCGGCGCTCTTGCGCTTCGAGCGAGAGCGTGGCGGTGGGGCGCGCGAGCAGTCGCGGAATGCCAATCGGCTCGCCCGTTTCCTCGCACCAGCCGTAATCGCCCGCTTCGATGCGCGCGAGCGATTGCTGCACCTTCTTCAGCAGCTTGCGCTCGCGGTCGCGCGTGCGCAGCTCGAGCGCATGCTCTTCTTCGATCGTCGCGCGGTCGGCCGGATCCGGCACGATTACCGTCTCGCGCAGATTCTCGGTGGTCTGGCCCGCATTGCGGAGAATTTCCGCCTGCAGCTGTTCGAGCCGGTTCTTGAAGAAGGCGAGCTGATCCTCGTTCATGTAATCCTTGTCGCTCATCTTCAGGATTTCGGCTTCGGTCAAGAGTCGTTTCGTCGTCATCTGGCTTGCTTCTTCAATGAGTGAGGCAAAACTGGCACATCTTGCCCGCACTTTTGTGTTGCCCGCAGTGGCCTCTCCCACTTTACCGCGCGCTTTATCGCGCCACTATGCGCGTCGGCGGGCACGGGACGATGAACTGTCGTGACGCCTAAACGCCGCTGCGGGGCCGAACTCCTCTGGAAACCGTTATTGGATGCTCCTGAGGCATATTTCGTACCGGCTGCGCGTTGCGACGCGATGCGCGGCCGGGGAGGCGCATCTAGCCGGAATCCGCCGAAAGGGAAATCCCGGGGCGCCTCTCTTTCCAGTGGGGCCGTATTGTAACCGAACCGCAAACTCGTGCCGCAAGCGGGAAATCCCTGCATTGGCGGCTTCCGTCAACGTTCGATATCAAGAAAATATAACGCGCCCATCGTGAAAAAGCGATGGTCGGGTACGTTATTTGACATGTGCGGCGGACAAACACAATTTTGCCCCGGGGACGAAAGAGGGCGATGCCGCTGTGTTACGCGCCGGTGCAGCGCGAAATCGAACGATACCAAACGGCAACGCCCGGCTGCAGGACCGGGCGTTGCGGGGGCGGCATCGAACGGCGCTGAGCCGAGACGCCGCCTACGCGGGTTACGCGCCAGCCATCAGGCCAGGCAGGCGTCGAGGCCGTCGGTGATGAGGTCTTGCGGCAGCTCGATGCCGATGAACACCATCTTGCTGCCCTTCTTCTCGACCGGCAGCCACTTGGCGGCGAGGTCGCTGCCCATCATCTGGTGCACGCCCTGGAACACCACCTTGCGGTCCACGCCCTTCATGTAGAGCACGCCCTTGTAGCGCAACAGCCGCTCGCCGTAGATCTGCAGGCTGCCGCCGCGGAAGTCCTCCAGGCGGTTCGGATCGAACGGGCGGTCGCTGCGGTACACGAACGACTTGATCTTGTCGTCGTGATGCGCGTGATGATGGTGGTGGCCGTGTTCGTGGCCTTCGTGGTTGCACTGGCCGTGATCGTGGTCGCAATCGGCGTGGTCATGCGCGTGGTCGTGATCATGGTCATGATCGTGATGCGCGTGATCGTGCTCGTCTTCGGCGAGGAAGTCCGGGTCGATTTCG
>JAITTX010000412.1 GCA_031286755.1 Paraburkholderia sp. | reverse complement strand
CGACGTGCGCGCGCTCGACGCGCTCGCGCGCGCGGGCCAGCGGCTCGGCGAAAACGGCTGGCAGCAGTTTTTCGTCGACGAATACCGGCTCGACTACGCGCTGCATACGTTCGACAAGCCGCTCGTCGCGTTGCTCGACGGCGTGACGATGGGCGGCGGCATGGGGCTCGGCCAGGCGGCGGCGCTGCGCGTGGCCACCACGCGCACGAAGATCGCGATGCCGGAAACGCGCATTGGCATGCTGCCCGACGTGGGCGCGACGCATTTCCTCGCGAAGATGCCGGTGGAAACCGAGCTTTATGTGGGGCTGACCGGTGTGCTGCTCACGGGCGCCGACGCGGTCGACTGCCATCTCGCCGACCTCTGCGTGCCGGGCGAATGGCTCGACGGTTACGAGGCGCGCCTCGCGCAGGCGAGCTTCGAGGGCGGCGTGCTCGAAGCGCTGCGCGATGTGTTCGACGTGCCGTCCGACGTCGCGCCCCATGACGCGAGCGCGGGCACGCCAGGCACGATCAGGACGTGTGCGCCGCTGATCGTGCGGCACTTCGGGCGTCGCGCGCGCGTGGAGCAGATCGTGGCCTCGTTGCGCGCCGATCTCGAACACGAGCAGCCCGAGGACGTGCGCGCATGGCTCACGGCCACGCTCGACGCGCTCACGCATTACTCGCCGACCATGCTCGAAGTCACGCGCGAGGCGCTGCTGCGCGGCCGCCAGATGACGCTGGCCGAGAACTTCCGCATGGAGCTGGGGATCGTTGCGTGCGCAATCGAAGAGGGCGACTTCTGCGAGGGCGTGCGCGCGCATCTCGTCGACAAGGACCGCAAGCCGCGCTGGGCGCCCGCGACGCTCGCCGAATTGCGCGAGGAGCGCGTGCGGCATTTCCTGTGCTCGCCGTGGCGCGAAGAGACGCATCCGCTCGCCGATCTGGGCGCGTGAGGCGCGCCCTGTGCTGAAGCGGCGTGGCGCGCGTGGATCGATTGCGCGCCGCGATCTTCGCTAAACGTCCCCAGGCTGTTGACGGCCCGCCCTGAAAAAGCCTGGGCAGAAACAACAACGCCCGCCGTGCACGAAGCAGGGCGGGCGTGGGCTCGCGGCCGCAAACGCGCGGGCGCGTCTTAGAGGTAGCTGCAGCAGTAGTAGAGCGTCTCGACCACGTCGATGTCGAAGCGGCTCTTGCCCGGCACCGAGAACGACTCGCCCGCGCCGTAGGTCTTCCACTCGTCGCTGCCGTCGAGGCGGATGCGGCACTTGCCGCCTTGCACTTCCATCAGCTCGGGCGCGTCGGTGCCGAAGTTCAGTTGGCCCGGCAGAATCACGCCGAGCGTCTTGCGCGTGCCGTCCGCGAACAGCACGGTGTGCGAAACGCACTTGCCGTCGAAATAGACATTGGCTTTGCGGACCACGGAAACCTGGTCGAATTGGGTTGCGGCCGTCATGGCGGTCTTCCTCTGAGTCGTCGTTCGTGAATGGATGCGTTGGCGCCAGGGCGGGCGCGTCCTGCTCGCCTGCGGCGGGACCGACATCATACCGGCACCCGGCGCACCCTGCGGCGGTGTTTCCGGCCGCACCGGCCAGCGCTGCTCCGGCAGCGCAATCCAGCCCAATCCCCCCGAAATGCGTAGTGAGTGTTTACACATATCTAACGTTTCATTACAATTGAGATAGCAAATGAGAATCATACGCATTCGCAAAAAAGACTAAACACAGGATTTCGCCGGCGCGGGCAGCGCGTGACGCCCGGCGCAAGACGTATCCGCCTTCGATTCAACCGCTCACCATGTCCGTTCTCTTCCCGACGCGGATGCGCGCTGTCGCGTCCGTCGCTGCCCTGTATTGCTCCGGCTTTTTCGCATCGGCCGTTCACGCCCAGGCTGCGCAACCGGCGCCTGACGCGCCGGTTGCGCCTATTGCGCCGTCCGCCGCCGCGCCAGCGGCGCATGCCGCCGATGCCACCAATGCCGCGGATGCCACCAGCGCGGGCGCCCAGGCCGGCCCGGCCGCGGCCAGCGCCACCGGCTCCGCCGCCGAAGCCACGCTGCCCGCCGTCAAGGTGATGTCGGCGCCGTCCGAGATGCAGGCGAAGACGCTCGACTCGTACAAGTTCACCTCGCCGCTCATCGACACGCCGCGCTCGGTCACGGTGATCCCGCAGGAAGTGCTCAAGGAGAAGAACGTCACGACCTTCGAGGACGCGCTGCGCACGGTGCCCGGCGTCACGTTCCTCGGCGGCGACGCGGCCGCGAACCCCTCGGCGGACCGTCCCGTGATTCGCGGCTTCGAGTCGCGCAACTCGATCTTCGTGGACGGTATGCGCGACTCGGGCGTGCAGAACCGCGAGACCTTCGACGTGGAGAACATCAGCGTCATCAAGGGCCCGGACTCGGTGTACGCGGGGCGCGGCTCGGTGGGCGGCAGCATCGACATCACCACGAAGACGCCGCAAAACGATAACTTCATCAACGGCAGTGTCGGCCTTGGCACGGACAGCTACCGCCGCGTGACCATCGACTGGAACCAGAAGCTCAACGACACCACCGCGATCCGCCTGAACGCGATGGGCCACGACGCCGACCAGCCGGGCCGCACCGACATCTACAGCAAGCGCTGGGGCGTCGCGCCGTCGATCGCGTTCGGCCTGAACACGCCCACCACGGTCACGCTGAGCTACTACCACCTGAACAGCTACGACATGCCCGATTTCAGCGTGCCGTTCCGCTCCACGGGCGGCACGCCGGTGCCCACCGATCGTGGTCTGTTCTACGGCCTGAACGCGCGTGACTACCGGCGCAGCCAGAACGACACGGGCGAGGTGAAGATCGAGCATCGCATCAACGACGCGTGGAAGATCAAGAACACGACGATGTTCGGCCGCTCCACGCTCGATTACATCGCGACGAATCCGCAGCTCACGAGCGCGACTTCGAACATCTTGAGCTTGCAGGCCAAGAGCGGTAAATACGCGACCAACAGCATCGCGAACCAGACCGAGGCGAATGGCAAGCTCGAGCTCTACGGCATGCGCCACACGCTCACGGCGGGCGTGGAGTTCAGCCACGAGCAGGACCGCTACGAGGGCTATCTCGTGACCGATTCGGCGGGCAACAACATCCGCTCGGGCGGCCCGTGCTCGGTGGCGTACAACTGCACGCCGCTTGGCAACTGGAACCCCAACAACCCGTGGACCGGCAGCGTGCTGCTCAACGGCGACAAGGGCTTCCCGGGGCCGACCACCAACACGCAGACGAATACCGCCTCGGCCTACCTGTTCGACAGCGTGCAGCTTTCCGAGCGCTGGATCTTCAACGCGGGAATGCGCTTCGACCGCTTCGACGTCACGGCGCAGCAAGCGGGCGTGCCCGATCTGTCGAACACCTCGAACCTCTTCAGCTACCAGTTCGGTCTCGTGTTCAAGCCGGTGCGCACGGTGAGCCTGTACGCGTCGTACGGCACCTCGGCGAATCCGCCGGGCTCGAATTCGGGTCTTGGCGGCGGCACCGACCAGATCACGGTGACCAATCAGGATCTCGCGCCCGAGCGCTCGCGCAATATCGAAGTGGGCGCGAAGTGGGACGTGCTCCACGAGCGCCTCTCGCTCACCACGGCGCTGTTCCAGACCGACAAGACCAATGCGCGCGTGAGCGACGGCCTGGGCGGCACGATCAACGCGGGCTCGCAGCGCGTGCGCGGCTTCGAGTTCGGCTTCGCGGGCAACGTGACGAACAAGTGGGCCGTGTTCGGCGGCTATTCGTATCTCGACGCGATCACGACCAACGCGGGCCCGACCAGCCCGCAGAATTCGGGCTTGCCGATGGTGATGGTGCCCAAGCACAACTTCACGCTGTGGACGAGCTACGACGTGCTGCCGAAGCTCACGCTGGGCGCGGGCGCGACGGTGTCGAGCGAGACTTACGCGTCGGTTTCGTCCACCACGCGCAAGTGGATTCCGGGCTACGCGCGCTTCGATGCCTCGGCAACGTGGCGCGTGGCGAAGAAGGTGGACTTGCAGTTGAACGTGAACAACATCTTCGACAGGAAGTACTACCAGAGCGCGTACCCGATCTACGCGACGTGGGCGCCGGGCCGCTCGGCCATGGTCACGCTGAACTTCTATCAGTGACGCTTCGAGGCCCTTCGAGGTCTTAAAGCCGCGATGTAAACGCAGCAGGGGGCGCTTGATGCGCCCCCTGTTTTTTCTGCGCGCCTATTGCGTGAGTATTGCGCGGCGCGCCGCGCTTACTCTCCGGCAACCGTGACCGAAGCCTCGGAGGTGAACATCATGAACGTGAAGCTCTCCTGCAGATAGAGGCGCACGCTGTTCTCGTCGTGCGACGAGTAGCCGATGGAAACATCCTGGCCCAGTTGCAGCGCGAAGTCGCCGCCGCGCGTGGTGAGGATGCTGCCGCCTTCGAGCGCCGGCGCCCAGATGAGCTCGCCTTTCACGAGGCGGCGAATGTGCTCGAGGACCGGGTAGCCCGAGTCGCTCGCCTCGCTCACCGCCGTGTAGGCGTCGGAGCCCAGCAGCACCGCGTACGGGCCATCCACGCCCTGCAGGCGCAGTTGTTCCAGCGCCCTCGCGATCACGGCGGGGTAATCGGCCACGTCGGCGGGCATCTGCAGCAGCGGGTTCGAGGTGCCTTCGCGAATGCCCGTGATCTGCGCGGCCTTGTAGCCGTCGAAGATCGCGCGGTCTTCGGCGAACGCGAGGCGCGTGGCCGCGTCCTTGGCCGGCTGCCAGTCGGAGTCCTGCGCGCCGCGCTCGACGTCGTCGATGGCCTCGCGCGAAAGCTCGAACGGCACGCGCAGCTCGACCAGCGCTTTCACTTCGCGCTGGCGCGCGCGGATGCCTTCCAGCGGCGCTTCGATGCCGCTCTGATGACCGGTGCCGACGGCGGCCAGATCCACGCCGTCCGGGCCCTTCACGTCGACCACGCGGCGGCCCGCGAGCGAGCGCTTGAAGGTGCGCGCGACTTCTTCTTCGATTTGCTCCCACGCATCGGTGGAAATGGGCGCCAGCTCGCGATGGAGATTATTCATACCGGGGTGCTCCTTTGAGGGATCCAATGGCAAGCGAGCCGTTCGCGCCGGGTGCGGCGGAGGGCTCGGATTCGGGTGGCTGGGCTGGGCTCGCATCCGCGGTGTCCACCGTGCCCGCCGCGCCAGGCTCGCGCTCGGCGAGCGCTTCGAGCAGCGGCTGCGAAGGCACGAAGAACAGGCTGCCCGTGACGGCGTGGCTGAAGTCGAGCAGGCGGTCGTAGTTGCCGGGCGGACGGCCGACGAACATGTTCTCCAGCATCTGCTCGATGGGCGCGGGCGAGCGCGCGTAGCCGATGAAGTAGGTGCCGAATTCGCCTGAGCCCGGCCGGCCGAACGGCATGTTGTCGCGCACGATCTTGATCTCTTCGCCGTCGGCGTCCGTGAGCGTGGTGAGCGAGCTGTGCGAGCAACTGGGCTTCACGCTTTCGTCGAGCTCGATGTCATGCAGCTTGGTGCGCCCGATGACGCGCTCCTGCGCCTCCACGGAAAGCGCGTTCCAGCCTTTCATGTCGTGCAGGTACTTCTGCACCAGCACGTAGCTGCCGCCCGCGAACCCGGGGTCTTCGTCCGCGCCGATCACCGTGAAATGGTCGGCCTCGGTGCCGGTGGGGTTCTCGGTGCCATCGACGAAGCCGATCATCGCGCGCATGTCGAAGTTGCGGAAGCCGTGCACTTCGTCCACGGTCGTGACCGCGCCCTCGAGGCGGGTCATCAACTGCGTGGCCAACTCGAAGCACAGGTCGGTCTGGTCGGCGCGGATGTGCAGCAGCAGGTCGCCGGGCGTGGCCACGGCCACGCGCTCGCCCGCGCCGAATTCGCGGAACGGGTGCAGTTCGGCCGGGCGCGGGTCGCCGAACAGGCGGTCCCATGCGTCGGACGAAAAGCCCACCACGCACGAGAGATTGCCATTGGGCACGCGCTTGCCGACCGCGCGCGCGAGATTGGCGACGTCGGCGCACCAGGCGCGCACGGCGGCGCGGCTCGCGGCGTCCTCGTTGACGGTCGCGACGATGAAGAACGCGCTGCGGGTGACGGAGGTGGAGACGGATTGGGGATCGGGCGTTGGGGTGGGCGGCGTCATGATGTGGGCTGTCTATCGGGTGTCTATCGGCTATCCACGGGCTACCGCCAGGCTCGGATTCAGCGGGGCGGGGTGCCGGACGGGGTTTGCTGCGGATGGATGACGCGACTTGCGGCACCGGCCCGAGCAGGGCACGGTGCGCCGCGCGGGCCGGCTGCCCGCATAGTTTAGCCAAACTCGCGGAAACGGGCGGTTTGCAGGCGAGTGGCCTGGCGTGCGACGATAGCCGCGTCACGGCCACTGAGAGACACACCATGTGGGATCACACCGAGCATGAAGGCTTCGAGATCTGGGTGTTGCCGATTCCGGCGTTCGGGCCGCGCTCGCCCGAACCGCTCTTTCATTACAGCGGCTATATCTGCCGCCATGGCGCGGACGCCCATGTTGAAGGGCGCAGCATCCGCTTTCACGACCTGATGCGCAACTACATCGGCCCCGACGCCGCGCTCGATGCGGCCTACGCCGACGCGCGCGAGCGCATCGACCGTTTTCGCACGACGGGAAGCTGGGCCGAAAGCCACGGCGGCTAGCGCGTGAGGGGCCACGCGGCCGTGCCTTGCGTGCCGCGCGGTTTTTTGCGGGCGCAGTGGTTTCGGCGGGCTCAGTGGCTGCCGGAAACGATCAGCGTCACGGAGCGGCCTTCGCAGCCCTCGCTGCCGGGCTTGGTGAGCGCGCGCCACCCCGCGGGCTGGCCCGGCGCGGCCAGCTCGGGGCCGGTGCCGTTGCCGGTATAGGTGGCCAGCACGTTGAACGGCCAGGACGCGCGCCGCAAGCGCTCGTGCACGAGCGAGCCCACCCAGATCGGCGTGAGCGCCGCACCGTCCGGCGACGATGACGACGACGCGGGCGGGGGCGTCCCCGTCCCGGTCGCTGTGCCCGCTTGCGCACCATCCGTCGCCGTGCCCGCGTTCGCCTGCGCGCCGCCCGTCGCGCCCGCCTGCGGCCCGATCGCATAGCCCGTGGGCCAGAAGCGCAGCACGTCGCGGCGGCTGCCGGGGCGCGCGGGGTCGTCGGGCAGGTGCGCGCGCTCGAACACGAGCGGCGAGGGCAGGCCGTTGTTCAGCTTGGGCAGGAGCGGCAGCGCAAGCGCATCCACGTTCGGCGCGACGAGCGAGAGCACGCTCTGCAGCGAGAATTGCACGCCCTCGCTCCAGCCGGCATCGCGCAGCGCCGCGCGCAGGTCGGTGGCGCTGGCGGCCCACTGGATCGTCATCGGCTCGTGCCGCTCGCCTTTCATGTCGATGCGATAGCACGCGAAAGTTCGCCAGAGCGAGTCGGTCCACGCGAGCTGCGTGACGGCCACCGGCGGCGCCTCGGCGCGCGATTGGAGCGCCGCCTCGCGCTGCGCCTCGCCTCGCTGCAGCACGAAGGCCAGCGCGAGCACGGCGAGCACGATGGACGGCATGACGTTGCGATCGGCCGGCCGCTGCGGATAACGCCATAGCGAGAGCAGCACCACCGCCCCCACCCAGATCGAGGCGAAGGCCGCGCCGCCGATGGCGTCGGAGAACAGGAAGCGGTCGAAATAGAGCCCCGCGAGCGTCACCGCCACCACGATTGCATTGCCGAGCGTCGCGACCATGGCCGCCTGCATCAGGTTCACGCGCCGCACGAGCAGGAACATCGCGAAGCCGTAGACGATCACCATCGAGGCCACGCGGTCGCTCGGGAACAGATAGGCGCCCACGTGCGCCGCGCCGGCCACGTCATGGTGGATCGCCACGCGCAGCACGACGATGAGCACCTGCGAGACGCCTGCGGCGAGCGCCCAGTAGCCGATGGTGCGCCAGCGCCGCTCGAGCGCCATCCAGGCCGTGACGGTGGCCACCAGCGCCGCGAGCGTGTAGTTGCTGCCGAGCGTTTCGACGCGGGCGAAAACGTCGTCGGCCCAGGTGGTGTGGATCGACTGGAGGAACTGGCGCACCGACTGGTCGACCTGCACGAGCGGGGCGCCGTGCAGCAGATTGCTGAGCACGTAGGAGAACACGGCCGCGCACACGGGCACGAACGCCGTGACGGCGAGCAGCGCGCCCAGCGCGGGCTGCTGCGGATCGAGCGCCCGCGCGAGACGGCGCGCCGCTTGGCCCTGGTGGCTCACCGCCCAGCGCACGGCGGCGCGGCGCGAGGCGCTGGCCCAGGCGTCCAGATGCCCGAGCACCATGTGCGTGATGCGCCAGACCAGCCAGCCCGCGAACACGAGCATCGCGAGCGCGACCACGAGCCGGAACGACACGGCGCCCGCCAGTTGCAGCGAGGCGCCGAACACCACGCCCGGCACGATGTGCGCGGGCGCCCAGACGAGCGCCGAGACCACGTTCATCACGAAAAAGCGCATGGGCGACATGCCCGCCATGCCGGCGACCACGGGCACCACCGCGCGCAGCGGCGCGATGAAGCGCGCGAGAATCACGCTGCGCGTGCCGTGGCTTTCGAAGTAGATCTGCGCTTTCTCGAGGATGGCGGGGTGGCGGCTGAACGGCCAGACCCGGGCGATGGAGTCGCGATAGCGGCGGCCGAGCCAGAAGCTCAGCGCATCGCCGCCCACGGCGCCCGCGATGGCGCAGGCGAACAGCCAGCCCAGATTGAGCGTGCCGGTGCCCGCGAAGGCGCCCGCGATGAACATGGCCGTGCTGCCCGGGAAGAAGGTGCCGACGAGCGCGAGCGACTCGACAAAGGCGGCGAATACCACGAACGCGAGCGTCCAGCCCGGATAGTCGGCAAGCAGGTGCAGCAACTGGACGTAGGCGTGCTCCATCGAGAAAGCGGTTGGGGCTGGCGTGGCAGCGGTTGATCGGGCAAGCGGGACCGTGCGCGGCGTCCCATGCGCAATATAACCGGCTGCGCCATTGCGCGCGCCAAGCGGGGAGGGAGCAAGCGCACCGGATTCGCCGCGCAAAGAAAAGCGCCCCGCGGCGTGCGTGATGCTTGCGCTGCGGGGCACGAGGGGGCGCCTGTATGCGAAGGTGTGTGCAGGTCTGCGATGCAGCGGTGATGCGCTCAGCGCTTCAGCATTTTTTGTCGAGTTGTCTCGATCAGATCACGCCTTTGTTTTTCAGCTCGGCGATGGTTTGCGCTGAATATCCCAGCGTCTCCTCCAGCACCTCGCGCGTGCCTTCGCCCAGTTGCGGGGGCGCGCGGCGCACCGGCATGCGTTCGCCATCGAAGCGCCACGGCGGCGCGAGCACCGGCGTCGTGCCGCTTTCCGTATCCGGATGCGGCTGCTGCGTGACGAGCCCCGCTTGCGTGGCGCGCGGCGAGAGCAGCGCTTCGCGCAGGCCCGCCACTTCGCCGCACGGCACGCCCGCTTGCGCGAGACGTTCGAGCAGGAGCTTGCGCGGGCGGCTGCCGAGCTCGCGCGTGAGTTCGGGCACCAGCGTCTCGCGGTTCTGCCCGCGCAGGATGTTGGTCTTGTAGCGCGCGTCCTCGGCCAGGTCGGGGCGCTCGATCACCTCGCGGCAAAAGCGCTCGAATTGCGCGTTGTTGCCCACGGTGATGACGAGCGGACCATCGGCGGCATCGAACACGCCGTACGGCACGATGGAAGGGTGCGCGTTGCCGTAGCGCGGCGGGTCTTCGCCCATCAGCAGCGCTTCGAGCCCGTAGTAGGCGGTGATCATGAGGCCGCAGTCGAACAGCGCCATTTCGATGTGGCGCCCGCGCCCGGTGCGTTCGCGCTCGTAGAGCGCGGCCAGCATCGCTTGCGCCGAATACATGCCCGTGAACAGATCGACGGCGGCCACGCCGAACTTGAGCGGCGGCTGATCCGCTTCGCCGTTCAGCGCCATCAGGCCCGCCTCGCCCTGCACGACGAGGTCGTAGCCGGGGCGCTTCGCCTCGGGCCCGGTGGTGTTATAGCCGGTGATCGAGCAATAGATCAGACGCGGGTTCTCCGCGCTCAGCGCCTCATAGCCGAGGCCGAGCTTCGCGGCGCCGCCGAACTTGAAATTCTGGATGAAGATGTCGCTGGTCTTCGCGAGATCGCGCGCGATCTGCTGGCCCTCCGGCGTTTGCAGGTCGAGCGTGATCGAGCGCTTGTTGCGGTTCACGCTGTTGAAGTAGGCGGTCTCGGTCTTGCCGACACGCACGCCCCAGTCGCGCGTGTCGTCGCCGCGGCCGGGATGCTCGACCTTGATGACTTCCGCGCCCAGGTCGCCCAGCACCATCGCGCTCCACGGTCCGGCCAGCACGCGCGAAAGATCGAGGACGCGTACGCCCGCCAGCGGCAGGCTCTTGTTGTCGGTCTGCATCAGAAGGCACTCCTGGTTCGTAGTGAGTGGAAGGCCGCGCCGTCGCACACGTTATGCACGTTACGCACGTTACGCACGGCGGCGGGCCCTCGCATGGCGCGCAGCGTCTATGCGGCGGCGGGCTCCAGCGCGATGTAGCGCGCGAGGTGATGATCCTCGTCGCCGAGTTGATGGTCGATCATCACGAGGCGCTTGGCGTAGTGGGCGAGCGGCAGCTCCCACGTCATGCCGATGCCGCCGTGCAGTTGAATCGCTTCTTCGGCCACGCGCGCGCCAATGCGCCCGACCGTGTACTTTGCCGCCGAAAGCGCGCGCTCGCGTTGAACGCGCGGCGCGTCGATGGCCGCCGCCGCGTTGATCACGGCCGAGCGCGCCTGCTCGATTTCGAGCAGCACGTCGGCCATGCGGTGCTGCAACGCCTGGAAGCTGCCGATGGGCACGCCGAACTGCTTGCGCGTGCGCAGGTATTCGAGCGTGTGATCGCGCGCGACGTCCATCGCGCCCACGGCTTCGGCAGCGAGCGCGAGCAGGCCATAGCCGCGCGCGTGCTCGAGCATCGCGAAGCCCGCGCCCTGCGCGCCCACGAGCGCATCCGCGCCGAGCGTCACGTTATGAAGCGTCACTTCGGCCGCGCGCCCGCCGTCGATCTTGCGGTAGCCGCGCACGCTCACGCCCCTGGCATCGCGCGGCACGAGGAAGAGCGAGATGCCTGCCTCGTCGAATTCAGCGCCGGAAGTCCGCGCGGAAACGAGCAGGACATTGGCATGCTCGCCGTGCTGCACCACGCCTTTCGCGCCGTGCAGCACCCAGCCGTCGCCATGCTTTTCGGCGCGCGTGCTTACGCGCGCGGCTTCGTAATGCGAGCCCGGTTCGTCGTGCGCGAGCGCCGCGATCTGCGAGCCGTCGATGAACGACGCGACGCGCGCGCGCTGTGCCTCGCTGCCCGCGTGCGCGAGCGCGCGGCCCACGATCAGCGTATCGAGGAACGGCTCGACCACGAGGCCGTGCCCGAGCGACTCGAACACTACGGCCACGTCGAAGCCCTGGCCGCCAAAGCCGCCGTCGGCTTCGTCGAACAGCGCGCCGATCACGCCGAGTTCCGCGAAGCGCTGCCACATCCCGGCGCTGAAGCCCTCACTGGAGCGCGCGATTTTATCGCGCGTATCGAAGCCATATTGCTCGGTGATGAAGCGATTGAGCGTGTCCGCGAGCATGCGGCGGTCTTCGGTGTGCTGGAAGTTCATGACGGGACCTCTTAAAGACCGAGCATCATCTTGGCGATGATGTTCTTCTGGATCTCGTTGGAGCCGCCGAAGATCGACAGCTTGCGGTTGTTGAAGTAGAGCGATGCGGCGCTGGCGGCTTCCTCGGGGCCGATGGCCTCGCCCGCGTAGCCTTCCTGCAGCGCTTCCTCGACGAAGGGCGCCGCATACGGGCCCATCGCGCGGCGCAGCAGCGAGGAGATCTCCTGGCGGATCTCGGTGCCGCGAATCTTGAGCATCGAGCTTTCCGCGCCCGGCACGCCGCCACCGGCGACAGCCGCGATCACGCGCAGGTTCGTGGTCTTCATGTTCTCCAGGTCGATCTCGACCTTCGCCACGCGCGCGGCGAATTGCGGGTCCTGCGCGAGCGGCTTGCCGTTGCGCATGACCTTTCGAGCGGCGTGCTTCAGGCGCGCGAGCGCGGCCACCGAAAAGCCCACGCCCGCGATATTGGTGCGCTCGTAGGTGAGCAGGTATTTCGCGTAGGTCCAGCCCTTGTTTTCTTCGCCGACGAGATTTTCCACGGGCACGCGCACGTCGGTGAAGAACACTTCGTTCACCTCGTGTTCGCCGTCGAGCGTGATGATCGGGCGCACCTCGATGCCCGGCGTGTTCATGTCGATCAGCAGAAAGCTGATGCCTTCCTGCTTGCGCACATCGGTGGCGGTGCGCACGAGGCAGAAGATCATGTTCGCGTAGTGGCCGAGCGTGGTCCACGTCTTCTGGCCGTTCACGATGTAGTGAGCGCCGCCGGCATCGGCTTTACGCACCGCGCTCGTGCGCACCGAGGCGAGATCCGAGCCCGCGCCCGGCTCCGAATAGCCCTGGCACCACCAGTCGGAGCCGTCGAGAATGCGCGGCAGCCAGTGGCGCTTTTGCGCCTCGTTGCCGTACTTGATGAGCACGGGGCCGAGCATGTTCACGCCGAACGGCACGATGCGCGGCGCGCCCGCAATCGCGCATTCGTTCTCGAAGATGAACTTCTGCACGGCGCTCCAGCCCGGACCGCCATACTCCTTCGGCCAGTGATTGGCGAGCCAGCCCTTTTCGTTGAGCGTGGCGTGCCACGCGGCCATGTCGTCGCGCGTGAGATGCTTGCCGCTGCGCACCTTTTCGGCCACGTGCTGCGGCAGGCGCTCGCGCAGGAAGTCGAGCACTTCGCTGCGGAAGGCCTCTTCTTCGGCGGTGAATTTCAGATCCATGAGTGTTGCTCCTTGCTGCTGCTGCCGCGGCGATGCGCGAGGGGCATCGCCGCGCGCCCGGCCGGAATGCCGGGCGGTGTGATTCAGGCGGCCTGGTTCAGGCTCGCGAAGTCCGCGCCGCGCTCGACCAGCTCGACGATGAGCGGCGAAGGACGCCAGAACAGCGGGTCTTCCTTCGCGAATTCGCGGATATCGGCGAGCACGTTTGCGAGGCCCACGCTATCGGCGTACTTCATCGGGCCGCCGCGATAGCGCGGGAAGCCATAGCCGTACATCAGCGTCACGTCCACGTCGAGCGGGCGCAGCGCGATCTTTTCGTGCACCACGTTCGCGCCTTCGTTGATCATCGCGGCCATGTAGCGGCGGATGATCTCCTCGTTCGTGAACGTGCGCGGCGTGATGCCGGCGCGCTCGCGCTCGGCGGCGATGATCACTTCCACTTCCGGATCGGGCGTGCCGGCGCGCGCGCCCTCGGGGTAGAGATAGAAGCCGCGGCCCGTCTTCTGGCCGAACCAGCCACGCTCGCAGAGGCGGTCGGCGATCTGCACGTAGCGCGCCTTCGGATCGCGCGTGGCCGCGCGGCGCTTGCGCGTGGCCCAGCCGATGTCGCCGCCCGCGAGATCGACCACCTGGTACGGGCCCATCGGGAAGCCGAATTCGCGCACGGCCTGGTCGATCTGGTAAGGCGAGGCGCCGTCTTCCATCAGATGATCGGCGGCCGTGCGGTACACCGCCAGCATGCGGTTGCCGATGAAGCCGTCGCACACGCCCGCGCGCACCGGCACCTTGCGCAGCTTCTTCGCGAGCTCGAAGGCGGTGGCCACCACGTCGGCGCTCACGGCCTTCGGCACCACGACTTCGAGCAGCTTCATGATGTTCGCGGGCGAGAAGAAGTGCAGGCCCACCACGTCTTGCGCTCGCTTGATACTGGCCGCGATGGCGTCGATGTCGAGATACGAGGTGTTGGTGGCGAGCACCGCGCCCGGCTTGCAGACGCGGTCGAGCTCGGCGAACACGGCCTGCTTCACGGCCATGTCCTCGAACACGGCTTCGATCACGAGGTCGGCGCTCGCAAGCGCGTCGTACGAAGTGCTGCCGTTGAAGCGCGCGAGGATCGGCGCCTTCGCCTCGGGCTTCATGCGGCCCTTCGCGATCAGGCCGTCGTAGACCTTTTCCACATGCGCGCGGCCGCGTGCGAGCGCCGCTTCGTCGCGCTCGATCATCGTCACGGGCAGGCCCGCGTCGAGCACGGCCACGGCAATGCCCGCGCCCATCGTGCCGCCGCCGATCACGCCCACGGTGTCGATCGCGCGCGGCGCGGCGCTTTTCGTTTCAGGCGCTTTCTGCACCTCGCGCTCGGCGAAGAACGCGTGCACGAGGCCCGCGCGCTGTGGGCTTTCGAGGCAGGCGAGGAATTGCTTGCGCTCGAAGCGCAAGCCCTCCTCGAACGATTCGTCCAGCGCGGCCTGCACGCAATCGACGATCTTCAGCGGCGAGAACAGGCCGCGCGACTTCTTCGCGGTCTCGGCGCGCGCGGCGTCGATGGCGGCTTGCGCGGCGGCGCGGTCGGCCATTCCTTGCGCGTCGCGCGTGCGGCGCACGTGGGGGTGCGCGCTGGACTGATTCGCGAGCAGTTCCTGCGCGTAGGCGAGGCCTTCGGCGAGGACGTCGTCGCTCGCGCCCACGCGGTCGACGAGGCCGAGCTTGAGCGCTTCCTGCGCGCCCACGTGGCGGCCGCTCAGCATCAGCGAGAGCGCCGCCTCGGCGCCGATCAGGCGCGGCGTGCGCTGCGTGCCGCCCGCGCCGGGCAGGAGGCCCAGATTGACTTCGGGCAGGCCGAGCTTCGCGCCCGCCACCGCGAGCCGGTAATGCGCGGCGAGCGCGACTTCGAGGCCGCCGCCGAGCGCGGCGCCGTGAATGGCCGCGATCACGGGCTTGTGGCTGGTTTCCATGCGGTGGAGCACGTCGGGCAGCGCGGGCGGCTGCGGCGGCTTGCCGAACTCGCGGATGTCCGCGCCGGCGATGAAGTTGCGTCCCGCACCCACGATCAGCACGGCCTGCACGGCCGGGTTGGCCTCGGCGTGCTCGATGGCGGCGGCCAGGCCACGCCGCACGTCCACGCTCAATGCGTTCACGGGCGGATTGTCGACGGTGATGAGCAGGACCTTGCCGCGCAGTTCGTGGGTGACCGGGGAGGAAGCGGCGGGGGCTGTCGTATCGATTGCCATCAGGAATGTCTCCAGGATTAGGGGGCCGACCGGTGGTGCGCCCGGGGAGCGGGCGCCCCGGGCGGCGGTTCTCCAATGTGGGCTTCATTCTGTGGATGCCAGCGGCAATTGACAATCCCATGGTTCATTGACATGCTGTCAAAGATTATTTGACAGTGAGCGGGACCGTGGACGTCAATGCGCTGACCCTGCTGGTGGAGATCCTCGACGCGGGCAACCTGAGCGAGGCCGCGCGGCGCCTCAAGATGAGCCGCGCGAACGTGAGCTACCACCTCAACCACCTCGAGAAGTCGATCGGCCTGCAACTCGTGCGGCGCACCACGCGCCGCGTGGAGCCCACCGAGATCGGCCTGAAGCTCTACGAGCACGGGCGCGCGATCCAGAACGCGCTGCTCGCGGCGCGCGAGTCCGTCTCCACGCTCGGGCAAAGCCTGCAGGGGCGCGTGCGTTTATCGGTGCCGAGCGGCTATGGGCAACTCGTGATGTCCGAATGGCTCATTCGCTTCAAGCGCCTGTATCCGGGCATCGTGCTCGACGTGATGTTCGAGAACCGCGTGGAAGACCTGCTGCGCGACGAAGTGGACATTGCCGTGCGCGTGATGCATGAGCCGCCGCAGAATCTCGTGGCGCGCGACATGGGGGCGGTGCGCTACATCGCGTGCGCATCGGCGCAATGGGCCGCGGAGCACGGCATGCCCGAAACGCTGGAAGACCTCGCGCGCGCGCCCGTGATCACCGCGACGGTGGTGGGGCGGCAACTGCGTCTCGCGGGCTACCTGGGCGAGGAGCGGCACGAGGTGCTGCTCGAACCGTCGATCATTTCGGAAAATTTTCTTTTTCTGCGCCAGTCGATTCTGGAAGGGCTGGGCGTGGGTATCGTGCCTGATTATGTGGTTCACGATGATATCCGCCAGGGCCACGTCGTCACCTCGCTCGATGCCTGGCGTCTGAGCATCTTCGGTACGCAGATGTACATGTTGTACATGCCCAATCGGCACCATACGCGGGCGGCTTCAACCTTCATCGACTACGTATTGGCCGAGGCGCGCAAGAGCGGGCGCGGCGCTGTCGCTGGTGGGTAGTGGGGTTTTTTAGGGCTCCTGTATTTCGCGTTTCCTTGTGTTCGTGTCGGTCTATTAGCGTTGCCCCTGTGCGGGGCGGCACCTACTTTTCTTTGCAGCCGCAAAGAAAAGTAGGCAAAAGAAAGCGGCTTTAAACCGCCAGT
>JAITTX010000375.1 GCA_031286755.1 Paraburkholderia sp. | reverse complement strand
ATCGCCTCGCTGATCGGCGCCGACCTCTCGCAGATCGAGCCGGGTTCCGAAGCCGCGATGCGGCTGAAGGAAGAGCTTCAGCGTCGTGGCGCGTGGTCTCAGTATCTGGAGGTGGGGATTGGCCCGGACGCCGAGGTGTTTTCGAAGTCGCAGCCCATGTCGTCGGTGGGTTTCGGCGCGGACATCGGCTTGCTGCGCGCGTCGGCATGGAACAACCCGGAGCCGGAGATCGTGCTGGCCGTGAACGCGCGCGGTGTGGTGGTGGGCGCGACGCTCGGCAACGACGTGAACCTGCGCGATATCGAAGGCCGCTCGGCCTTGCTTCTCGGCAAGTGCAAGGACAACAACGCGTCGTGTGCGATTGGCCCGTTCGTGCGCCTGTTCGATGAGCGCTTCACGCTCGATTCGGTGCGCGAGGCGAGCGTGTCGTTGCGCGTGGCCGGCACCGACGACGGCTTCGTGCTCGACGGCGTGAGCCATATGCGCGAAATCAGCCGCGACCCGCAGCAACTCGTCGAGCAGACCTGCGGCGCGCATCATCAATATCCGGACGGTTTCATGCTGTTCCTCGGCACGATGTTCTCGCCGATTCAGGACCGCGGCGCGCCGGGCTCGGGCTTCACGCATCACATCGGCGACCTCGTGACGATCTCGGCGCCGCAGTTGGGCGCGCTCGTCAACACGGTGAAGCTGTGCGACGAGATTGTGCCGTGGACATTCGGCGTGCGCGCGCTTTACGCGAATCTCGCCGCGCGCGGGATTGCACCCGCGGCCTGATTTTTTCCGGACGGAAACTGGCAGTGGCGTGATGGTTTCCGTCCGGAAATGCCGGCACGTTATTTTTCCCCCGCCGCATTCCTTGGTATCGTTGTCGTCGCGCCCTGGCGCTGCGATGCGCGCGTCGTGCGAACGCGCATCGTGCAATGAGCACGGATTGGACACGAATCGGCGCCGGTGGCGTTTCATCGGCTGCCGTTGCGCGGTCGCAGGGAGTCGCGGACGATGAAGTATTCGAATCTGGTGGAGCGCTTGCAGGGGCGGCGCACGTCGGCATGGGAGATCCATCACGCCGCGCTGCAGGCAGCGGCGCGTGGCGAGGACGTGATCGTCCTGAGCGTGGGCGACCCGGACTTTGCAACCCCCGAGCCCGTGGTCGAACGCGCTGTGGCGGCGCTGCGCGCGGGCGATACGCATTACACGGCCATCATGGGGCGCGAGCCCTTGCGCGAAACCATTGCGCGGCAGCACGCGGCGGCGGGAGCGAAAGAGGTGAGCGCGCGCAACGTGATCTTGTGCGCGGGCGCGCAGAACGGTCTTTTCGCCACCTCGCTATGCCTGTGCGAAGCGGGTGATGAGGTGCTCGTGCCGGAGCCGATGTACCTGACCTACGAGGCCGCGATTCGCGCATCGGGCGCGACGCTCGTGCCGGTGCCCGTCGACCCTGACAACGGCTTTCACCTCGATTGCGATGCCCTCGAAGCGGCGCTCACGCCGCGCACGCGCGCGATTTTCTTCGCCACGCCGTGCAACCCGACCGGCACCGTGATGCCGCGCGAGCATCTCGAGCGCATTGCGCGGCTCGCGCAGCGCCACGATCTCTGGGTCGTCTCCGACGAGGTCTATGCCGATCTCACCTTCGAGCGCGAGCACGTGAGCATCGCGATGCTCGACGGCATGGCGCAACGCACGGTGACGCTCGGCAGTCTTTCGAAATCGCATGCGATGCCGGGCTGGCGGATTGGCTGGGTGATTGCGCCCGAAACGTTGATCGGCCATCTGGGGCGGCTTGCGCTGTGCATGTTCTACGGCTTGCCGGGCTTCGTCCAGGAGGCCGCGCTCACGGCGCTGGAGGAGCGCGAGCAGATCGTCGCGCACATGCGGGCGATCTACCGGCGCAGGCGCGATCTCGTCCATGCTCGCCTGAGTGGCGTGCCGGGGCTGCGCTGCCTGCTGCCGGAAGCCGGCATGTTCATGATGATCGACGTGCGCGGCACCGGCCTCGATCCGCATGCGTTCACGTGGCAGCTATTCGAGGCGCAAAAGGTGTCGCTGCTCGACGCGAGCGCGTTCGGCGAAACGGCGAGCGGCTATGTCCGCTTCGGCTTCGTGGTCGACGACGAGCGGCTCATCGAGGCCTGCGAGCGGATTGCGGCTTTCGTCGGGCAACTGGCAGCGGCCCGCGACTGAGCGCTAGCGCGCTTCGAAGTAAAGGCGCGTTGGCTCGAACAGATTGGGCGGCAGCGCATCGCGCGTGAACCAGGCCCAGCGCGCGCATTTTTCCGGCTCCATGACGGCGGGCACTCCCGCTGCCTCGCCTTCGACGAACAGCGTCACGTGACGCACGCTGCCGGCTTCCAGCCATCCCGTGGTCCAGCCCGCCGTGCGCGGCCCGAGCAAGGCGAGGCCGGTTTCTTCGCGCAATTCGCGCGCGGCGGCCACCAGCGGATCTTCGCCCGGCTCGATCTTCCCGCCCGGAAAACCCCATGTCTCGAAGCCCCAGCGAGCCTTCCTGAGGCCGAGCAGCCAGGCGCCATCGCGCTGGATCACGACACCGGCGCCAAGCACCGTGGCAGGCGGCGCAAGTTTCTCAGCGATTGCCATCGAACAGGTCGTTGAGCATTTCGTCGAAGGCCGCCTGGGCGTCTTCGAGTTCCTGCAGCGCGGCGTCGAACGTTTGCAGCGCGAACTGCGACGGCCGGCCTTCGCCTTGTGGGGGAAACTGGGTCTGCAAGGCGGCGAACGCCGTCTTGACGCGCTGCGTCGCGTTCAGCACGCGGTCCATCGCGGCGGCTTCTTCAGCTCGTGCCTGTTCTGGGTTCATCGAAAGCTCCGGTTTGAGGTTTGAGAAGTGGGTATGACGGGGCGGGGCGCTCACGGCAGAGGCAGCCGGCCCCCGGCTTTTATTTCACGCAGCGACAACACCGATTCCACCGACGTGACGCCCGGCAGACTGCGCAATTTATCGCGCAAGAAGGTGCCATAGTCGTCGAGGTCGTGCGCCACGATCATCAGAATATAGTCCGCCGTGCCGGCCACGTTGTGGCACGAGAGAATTCGCTCGATCGCGCAGACTTCGCGCTCGAAGCGATCTGCCAGCGCCCGGTCGTGCACGGCGAAGCGCACCGAGACATAGGCGAGCACCCCATAGCCGAGTGCCCGCCGCGAGAGCATCGCCCGGTAGCGCTCGATATAGCCGTCCTGCTCGAGCCGCTTGAGGCGGCGCGCACAAGGCGTTTCGCTCAAGCCGACGGTTTCGGCGAGCCGCGCGATCGGCATTCTGCCGTCTGCCTGCAAGGCGCCGAGGATCGCGCGGTCGAGTTTGTCCAGGTCGCTCATGTCGTGGAGTGGTTTTCCTATTCCGATAAAGAAATTTTAGGGCATTCCGCTCCCGACTAAAGAGTTATCCACAAAAAACGTCAGAATTCGCTCGGGCATTGGCGGCAACATGGAGGCTCTTTCAAACGAGGCCAACATGATTTCCGCTCACCTGCTGTTGATGTTCATTGCCGCTCTGGTCGTGGTCTGCGCATTGCCGGGCGCGGACATGGCACTGGTGATGCAGACCAGCATGAGCCGCGGTGCGCGCCGCGGTTTCGCGGCGGCCGGTGGCCTCGCGCTCGCTCGCGCGACGCATGTCACGCTCTCGGCGTGCGGTCTCGCGGCGCTGCTGCACAACGCACCGTGGCTCTATGAGGTCGTGCGCTATGCGGGCGCCCTCTACCTGACGTGGATCGCCGTGCAAATCTTTCGCGCGCCGGTGTTTGCCTTGCCGGATGAGGCGGGTGCAGCACCCGAGCGTCCGTTGCGCGCGGACTTTCTCAAGGGCCTGCTCACCAATTTGCTCAATCCGAAGGCGCTGCTGTTCTGCTCGGTGTTGCTGCCGCAGTTCATTCGCCCCGAGGCGGGGTCGGTCTGGCTGCAGGTGACCGAGCTGGGCATCCTGCTCGTGATCGTATGCGCGCTCTTCGACGTGATCTATGTGCTGGGCGCGGCGCGCATCGCCGTGTGGATGCGCCGGCATCCGCTCGCGCAGACAGTGCAGAAATGGGCATTTTCCTCGGCGCTGATTGGCTTCGCGGTGCGGCTCTCGCTCGACTGACTCGCTTCACTTGATGCCATCGCCGGATGGCCCGCCGCGCATTCAGGTCTATCCATATACAGACGGCGGGCCGCGGTACGTCGCACGTTGTCCGCGCGACGATTTGCGGGCCGGGGCGCGTAGAGGCCACGCGCCCGGGCGTCTTACGCGTTCGGCTTGCCGCCCAGATAGTCCAGCTTGCCCACTTCGACGCCGTTGTGGCGGAGGATGTCGTACGCCGTCGTCACGTGGAAATAGAAGTTGGGCAGCACGAAAGCCAGCAGATAATTCTGGCCCGTGAACTCGATCGGGCCCGAGCGCATCTTCAGCGTGATGCTCTTGCCTTCGGTGCCGTCGATCTGCTCGGGCTTGAACGTGTTCAGATAGTCGATCGTTTTCTGGATGCGCGCATGCAGGTCGTCGAAGCTCACTTCCACGTCTTCGAATTTCGGTGCGTCCACGCCCGCGAGGCGCGCGGCGCAGCCCTTCGCCGTGTCCGTGGCAATGTGAATCTGGCGCGCGAGCGGCAGCATGTCAGGGAACAGCCGTGCTCCGGTCAGCACCGAGGGATCGATCTGCTTCTCGGCCGCGTGTGCCTGCGCCTTGCCGATGATGGTTTGCAGGTTGGCGAGTCCGCGCACGAGCACGGGCACCGAGGCTTGATACATGGTGATGGACATGGGAATTCCTCGTTTCCTTGAATGGGCGCGCCGGACTCCGGAGCGGAGCGTGGCGGGCGGCTCATTATGCGCCATCGGATTTGCCGCTGCCATGGCCCGAACGGCCGGTCTTGCGGCGGCGCGTTCGCCCGCGCGTCCGATTCTGCGCTGCCCGTCAGGCATAGTAATAGGCATGACGAAATAAAATATTCGTTACGAATCGTGTGGTTGAACATGGGTGCATGGCATCGCTCGGGACGGGGCCGTGAACCGGCTTCGTCATGGCGTGCATGGCCTGCTGCAGCAGATTCACCACGTAAAATTTGAATGTGTTTTAATTACCCGGCATTGACCATCCATTTCGCATCGTATGGCAGCGTACGGTGCGTCGATCCATGAACGCAGAATTGGCAGAAAGACGTCGCGCCGGGCGTCGCATGACAGCAGTTCTGGCATGCCGGACGGGCTTGCGCGGCCCGCGCCCGCGCGCTTACACGTTGCGCGGCGTGCTGTTGGCGCTCGCCGTTGGCGGCGCCGTACATGGTGCGCCCTCCATGGCGCAGGACGCGCAACTGCTCGATACGCGCGTCACCCAGGAGTCGGTGGCGGACACGATTTGCCGGCCGGGTTACGCCGATACGGTGGCGCCGCCGTTCGACGAGGCGATGGCGCGCAAGGACAGTCTGCTCGCGGCGCGCGGCATCGATTCCGGTGACGGCGTCGCCTATGCGCTCGACCGGCGCGTGCCGATCCTGCTCGGCGGCTCGCCGGACGCGGCAGCGAACTTCGATCTGCTCCCGTGGGGCGGCCACTCGGGCGAACGGCGCAAGTCGCTGCTTGCCGTGCGACTCAAGCGCTGCGTATGCGCGGGGCGGATGTCGCTCGCCCAGGCGCAGGCGGCCATCTCCGGCAACTGGGTGCACCAGTACGATCAGCTCACGCGCATGCAATGCGGCACGGACGCGGGCGATACCACGGACGCGGGCGATACCACGGCCGCGAGCAGCGACGAAGGTCCCTGACTGACGCACCGGCGCGCCCCCCGCCGCCGCCATTTCCAATGCCTGATGCGCCCCTTGTCAGGCATGATGATTGCGTCCCCCACAATCGACTCATTCGAACCGCTGCCGTCCGACAATATGACGCAGCGCGCAGGCTGGAGATTAAGAATATCCTGCCTATGATCAACAAAAGAGGAGTGAGCGAAATGCTATCGTCGAGTCTTATCCTGCTTGCAGCCGCAGCCCTGCTCGGACAGGCGGTTTGGGCTCGCGCAAAGGCGCGTGCGAGTCTGCAACCTGTGCGGGTGCGAGCCAACCAGCCGCGCCGCTACCGGTAGTTCAACATGCACCTCACCGTCTGGAATGTCCCCGAAACATGTAGCGAAGAAGATGTGCGCGACTTCGTCAAGCGCGAACTCGGGCATTACGCCAAGAGCGTCACGGTGTATGACGTGGGTACACCGAACGCGCACGCAGACATCGAACTCGATTCCGACGTGCCCTACGTGGGCGAATCGGTCGCCCGCGAGCTGCAAAGCCGGCGCCTTGCCGGTGTCGCGCTGCGCGTGAGCGCCGCGCCGTTCGACGGCGAGGCCCAGCAGGATGCACGTCCGGCGTCCGTGCGCTGATTTTTCGTCATGCCGTGCTGATCGCGCCCTCCTTGCAGCGGCGCGATAGTTTTTTTCCCGCCTTCCTTGCCTCTTCGTTACGCCCTGGCCGTGCCGTTGTCATGTCCTCGCCGGCAAATTGCGCTTTTCTGTTTCGCTATGAGCCCGCCACACCCGGCATCGGATCGTATGGCGTGCAGGGCAGGGCACGCTTGTGCCGTGTCGCGTCGTAAAAGCGCAAGATCGTCGCGCAGGCGGCGTCGCTGACCGGCTTGCCTTCCAGAAAGTCGTCTATTTCCTCGTAACCGACGCCATAAGCGTCTTCGTCCGGGCGTAGCGGGCGCAATGTTTCGAGATCGGCGGTCGGGATCTTGTTCACGAGTTGTTCCGGCGCGCCAAGCAGGCGCGCCAGCGCGCGCACGCGCCGCTTGGTCAATCCGGCCAGCGGCAGCACATCCGCGCCGCCATCGCCGAACTTGGTGAAAAAACCCATCACGGATTCCGCTGCGTGGTCGGTGCCGATCACGAGGCCGGCGCGCGCGCCCGCCACCGCGTATTGCGCAATCATCCGCTGACGGGCCTTGATGTTGCCGAGCACGAAGTCCTGCTGGGCCGCATCCGCGAACGCCAGGCCGCCAGCCGCGAGCGACGCGAGCATCGCGTCGGCGGGCGGGGCGATGTCGGTGCTCAAGGTCTCGTCGGGGCGAATGAAGGCGAGCGCCGCGGCGGCATCGGCTTCGTCTTGCTGCGTGCCGTAAGGCAGGCGCATCGCAATGAAGCGCGCCTCATGACCTTGCGCGCGCAACGTGGCGACCGCCAACTGCGCGAGCCGGCCGGCCGTGGTCGAATCAATGCCGCCGCTGATCCCGAGCACCAGCGTGCGCAAACCGCTTGTGCGCAGAGCGTCTGCGAGAAAGGCAACGCGGCGCTCGCGTTCCGCGGGTGCGGAAAAATCCTCGGCGACGTGCAGTTCGGCGGCGATCTGGCGCTGGCGGCGTTGCCAGGCTTCGCGCAGGGGGGCGGCGTTCATGCGGGGCTCCTTGGGTGGTGTATCGATCCGTACTGCGCTTCGTGCTGTGTGCTGTGCGCTGCGGTTTGCGCGGGTTGTCTGGTTTAATGGCGGATGGTTCTGCCGGGGCGCTGGCCCGATGTGTGCATCACGAGGCGCAGGTTCTCGGGGTCTCGGGGCGGCGGTTGCGGCAAGCCATTTCAGACAAAACGCAAAATCTGCCGGATTCACAATGAATGAATACTTTTCGCGCGGCGCTTTTGCGCGCGTGAACGGTGGTGTCCGGGGTGACACTACGAACGTCCATTATCGCGGGGCGCCGTTCGCGCTGCCGCGGATTCGTCGCGTGCTGTGCGCGGCTGCCTGCGCGTGGTGGGCTGCCAGCGCCTGGGCCGCGGACGCCGTGCCCGCCTCGGGCGCGCATGTGGTGTCGGGGGCCGTGCACGCGGCGCCCAGGGCGCCTTCCGCAGCCGCCGTGGCGTCTCGTCCGGCTGCATCGGCTGTCGTCGCAGCATCGGCGGCGGCTTCCGGCACTGCGCCGGCCTTGGCATCGGGGGCCTCGGCGCCTGTGCGGGCCGCGTCCGCCCAGGGCGTTGCATCGGCTCCGGTGGCTGCCTCAGCATTGCCGGCTTCCGCGGGTTCGGCGACCCCTGCGGCCTCTTCGGCCTCGGGCGCCGCGCCCGCTTCATCGGCTGCATCGTCCGCTGCCGCGCCGGCGGTGCCCGCATCCGGGCCCGCTCCGCTCATCTTGCCCGAGCATCCGAATCTCACGCCCGCGCAGGCCGCGGAGGAAACGCACCGCGCGCTGGCCATGCGCCAGACCTTCGCGCGCGACGTGAAGCGCCGCCTGCGTGTGCCGCTCGCCGATCAGCGCGCTTACGGCCAACGCCTGCAGGCCGCGCTCGATGCCAAGGACCTCGGTGCGCTGGCGGGCGAATTCGTCATCCTCGTGGACCGCGCCGCGACTGTCCAGGCGCTCTTCATCTACTTCCGCGCGATGCCGGACGAGCCGTGGCAGATGATCGGCGCCTCGCCGGTCGCGACGGGCCGGCCGGGCGAGTTCGATCACTTTCTCACGCCGCTCGGCGTGTTCGAGCACACGCCTTCGAACATGGACTTCCGCGCGGAAGGCACGATGAACGAGAACGGCATCCGCGGCTACGGCGCGCGCGACATGCGCATTTACGATTTCGGCTGGGTCGACGGCGAACGAGGCTGGGGCAAGGGCGGCCGCTCGCCGATGCGCTTCCAGATGCACGCCACCGACCCCGACCGCCTGGAGCCGTTGCTCGGCATTCGCCATTCGAAGGGCTGCGTGCGCATTCCCGCGTCGCTGAACGTGTTCATCGATCATTTCGGGATCGTCGATGCCGAATATCAGGCGCTCGTCGATTCGGGCAAGTCGCTGTGGGTTCTGCATTCGAATCGCCAGATCACGCCATGGGCGGGACGCTTCATCGTCGTGATCGACTCGCAGCGCAAGACGCGGCCCGCGTGGGCGCCGGCGCCGGGCAGCAAGGCGCGCGCAAAGGTGCCCAAGGGCGGCGACACGGCCGATTGACGGCTATTGATATCTGATCCGGCGCTCAGCCGCGCCGCGCGATCAGCACGCCCGCGAGCGCCACGCCGAAGCCCGCCATCTGGATCGGCGCGAGCGTTTCGCCGAACAGTAGCCAGCTTTCGAGCGCGGCAAGCGGCGGCGCGAGAAAGAGCAGCGCCGTGGCGCGGGCCGCATCGCCGTGGCGCACCATCCAGACGAGCAGCGTCACGCCCACGCCCGAGAGCATCGCGATGCCCCAGGCGAGCGAGACCCAGAGCGTCGTCGATGCCATCCAGCGATGCTCGCCCAGCGCGAGCGCCAGCAGCGCGGCAACCACCGCCGCGCCCGCATTCTGGACCGCGCTCGCGCTGCGGATATCGGCCCTGGCAAGCGACGTCTTCTGATAGAGCGTGCCTGCGGTGATGGCGCCCACCGC
>JAITTX010000346.1 GCA_031286755.1 Paraburkholderia sp. | reverse complement strand
ACGTTGAGCCGCTTTATCGAACCTGTCTGTTCCCCCGGCGCCGCAACTTCTGGGGTCGCGTGCGCACTGAGCGTCCCGCCCTGACATCCGGCGTTGGCGTAAAACTCTACGCCCGATGTCGTTTTCATTCAATAAGCAGTCGCTATAGTTTGCAAAGCGCGCCCGGTTTTTGCTTTCACTCGCGCCATGCCGTGCGGCGGCGCACATTGGGGCGCGCATACCGGCCGGCGCGAACCCGTGTGTTGCAGCTTTGGCGCAAAGTGCTTCGCTTCCTGTTCAGCCTGTATCGCTTTGAGCCGATCCGCATTGCTTCAGCTCGCCATTTGCCGCATTGCGGCGGAGGACACCATGTATCGAAACGATAGCGCCTGCCTTGACGGTTTCTCCACTGCCAGTGCCGACGCCGCCCGGGACGCGACCTCGCTCGACGCGCCCGCGCTTCACGCGCTGCCTGCGCGTATGGACGTCGTGTTCATCGAGAACTTCATCGGGCAAACCGTGATCGGCATCGACAGCAGCGAGCAGGATGTTGTCCAGCCGGTGCGCATGAACCTTGCCATCGGCGTACCGGTCCTTCGCGCGTGCAGCACCGACCGCATTGAAGACACGATCGATTATGCGGCCGTGCGCCGTGCGCTGCACGCCCTGCTCGCCGCGCATGGCGTGCGTCTGCTCGAAGCGCTGGCCGAGGTGGTTGCGCGATTGCTGATCGTCGAGTTCGGCGCGCATTGGGTGCGCGTGTCGCTCGCCAAACCGGCCAAATTCGACGACGTGGCCGCTGTTGGCGTGCAAATCGAGCGGCAGCGCGGCGACATGCTCAACACAGCCGCGACGCCCGCGAGCTATGCCGCGCTCGGACAGGGCCTGTTTCCAAATTAAGCCTGGCGCAGGCAAGCGAGGCTGCGCCTCGCTGTTTCCCTCACGGTCTCGCATTTCGCGTGTCATACGAGCCGCGCGGTTGCGTCGGCACGCGCATTACGGCGCCGATGCTGTCTTGTCATGTCCTAGCCCGCAACTGCGGTAGGCCTCGGTCTGCAATGTGCGGAATTGCCTGGCCTGCGCCTTCGCCCGGTCAACGCGAAACTCGGAGCCGCCTTCGCCGCCAAGCGTCGCGTACTTCGCGAAGGTCGACTGGTCGACGAATTCGTCATAAGGCAGCACGGCCGCCATGTGGTCGATCACGCACGAGCACTTATATACGTTTGCAAAGTCGTGTCCGTTGTCGTCCAGACAGCCCAGCACGTATTCAACGCGTCCCTGAGTCGGGTAGTTGTACCCGGCCGCCTGAGCCTGAGCCTGCGCCTTCACCGCGCTGTCGTCCGCCCGGGCGGGCGGCACGGCGAGCGCAATGCAGGCGCACGCTACGAGTGCGCAACATCGTATGGTCATCTCACGCCCTCATGAGAGGAGTCGCACCATGGGGAAGCCCGCGCGGGGCGCAGGCCACCGGCGCCGCCAGGTTGCGTCGAATTTTCAGTTCGGCGCGAACGGATGCGCGGCGCTGGCCTTTTTCGCTAGTACCTCGGCGGCGCTCGGCTCGCCGTTGACGGCGCGCTGGATCGCCTCGCGCGTGGCCTTGTAGTTGTATTCCTGTATCTTCTTGTCGTCCTCGGCCTGCCAGTGAATGAACACGCCTACGCACAGGAACAGATCGTCGGCCTCGGCTTGCGGTATGGTGCCGTCCTCCACGCTGTCGGCCACCGCTAGCGCGACGGCATGCTGCGCGGGCCCGAACATCTGCACGGCCTGACGTGCGCCCTTGATCGTCACCTTGTTGAACAGGATGGTGTTCGGCTTGGCAAGAAGGTTTGGCGCGACCACGGCGAGCAGCGATGTGAAACCATCCTTATTGTTGGTGAGCGCATTGCAGAATGCGACTTCCGCAGCCGAACCGCGCGGTCCGATCAGCAGGTCGATGTGCGCGACTTCATTGCCATCGCCAACGAGCGACTCCCCTATCAGGACGCGATTGATCTTGGCCATGCTGTTCCTCCGATGAGTGGACTAGGGACCTGCCGACCGGGACGCCGTCCAGATCGGCGCAAGTCCGCGATCGACGGGCGGTGAGTTGATACACGGTGGCATTCACTAACAGGATCCGTGCCAGCGCGCGCGGCGTGCGTCGCGTGGCGCGGCTCACGCACATCGCGCGATCCTTAGGTAGTCATTAGGCAGTCCTTAGGCACGCCTTAGGTAGCCCTCAGCCAGGGCCGAGGCAGCCCGCGACGAACAGCGTGGCCACCGTCAGGTCGGCGCTGGTGCCGGGGTTGATGGCGTGCGTCTTCAGTTCGGCGTCCCATGCATCGAATGCATGGAGTGCGGAGTCGGCGTCGTCGGGCTTCGCCTCGCGCAGCGTGGCAAACCATTGCGTGTGCCGCTTGCGTGCCGCAAGCGTGACACTGTGCGCCATCGCCGCGCCCTGCTTACGCACAATGTGCGAGTCAGGCCAATTCCCGAGGAAGGCGAGAAAGACATGGAGCGTGGCGAGTCGCGGCTGATCGGCGGGCAGGTCGCGCCACGCGGCAAGGCCGGTCTCGAACACGTCGCGAAAGCCGTCCGCGTATTGGCGGGCAATGCTATCGCGCGAGGCCGCTAGCGCCATTGCGTCGCGCAGCGCGACGGTGGGCGTGTCGTGAACCGATTGCTCGGGGACATCGCCCAGGCCGCCCGGATTGGCGAGCGCGATGGCGCGATACGCGAGGCGCGTGTCGTCGAGATCGAGCCGTGCGAGCACGCGTTCGGTCGCGGCGCGCCACGCTTCGGCCGAGAGCGGGCGGCCCGTTTGTTCGAGGGCGGCCGCGAGCGGGGCGACGAGCAGCACGATGCCGAGATTGGTGTTGCAGCCGGCGGCGCCGAACGAGCGCGCGAGCGCGTCGAGCACGCGGCGGCCCACCGGCGCGCCGGAGGCGAGCAGCGCATCGACGGCCGCTTCCGCGCTGGCGAGAAACTGCGCCGCGTGCATGCCGTGTCCGGCGCTGCGCACGCTCACGTTGCCGGGCTTGGGCACTTCCACGTCGAGCCGGCACGCATCGAGAAAGGCGCGGCGTGCGTGCGCGAAGTCGGCGCGGTCGGCGTTGAAGGCCCCGCCGGGTTGCTCAACCATGGCGTTCGTACAGCGTCCCGATGGGGACGTCGGGGGCGTCGGCGGGATTGGCCTTCGCGAGCGCTTCGCGATGCGCGGGCAACTTGCGCTGGAGCAGGTCGTCGACGAGCGCCGCCGCGAGGTCGATTGAGGTGACCGATTGCAGGCCGCGCCACGCCGCTACGCCGTTGACTTCCAGAACGAGCGGCCGCCTCGCGTCGTCCGGGTTGGGAATCAGGTCGACGCCTGCGTAGTCGAGCCCGAGGGCGTGGGTTGCGCGTATCGCGGTTCGTGCGAGCGCTGTGTCGAGTTCAGCGGCCTCGCATTTCGCGCCCTGGGCAACGTTGTGAATCCAGCCCTTGCCACCGGTGCGCCGCATCGCCGCCACCGCCCGCCCGCCGATCACGAGCACGCGCCAGTCGAAACCCGCGTGCCCGCCATCGACATAGCGCTGCAGATACGCCACCTGCCGATACGGCTTGAGCGAAGGCAGCGGCGCGAGCGCCCGGAGAGGTGTGGTTGCGGGGCCGAGTCGCTTGAGCCCATGCCCTTGCGAGCCGAATAGCGGCTTGAGCACGACCCGGCGCCCGGCGGCGGCTTCGCGCACGAGCACGCGCTGCGCGAAGGCCGCAGACTCGCCCACCCAGGTGGCGGGCGTCGGGACGGCGCTGCGATGCAGCAGAAAACTCGTCATCGACTTGTCGACGCTGCGCTCGATCGCGCGCGCGTCGTTGTACACCGGGACGCCGGCTTCGCGCAGCGCATGCAAAATGCCGAGTCGCAGCGTGACCTGTTCGAAGGTGCCGCCAGCTATGCCGCGCACGAACACGGCGTCTGGCAGCGTGCGGCCGAAGCCGGGCAGCATCAGGCCGTGAGGCGTCCAGGTCGTATCGATGCGGCAGTTAGCGAGATCGACGCAGCGCGCCTCGGCGCCGTGCGCGCGAAAGGCCTTCTTGAGCCGCGCCGTATGCCAGCCCGTCTCGTCGGTCATGATGGCGATGTGCAGCGCCGCCTGCGTGCAGGCGTTGTCTGTGTCACCCAGGCTGGGCACGGCGAGGCTCATGGCCGCGCGCTCCATTGGCCGTGCAGCACGGCCGCGTCGACGCGGCCGCCGTGATATGTCGCGCCGCTCTCGAGGCTGCTGACCCACACTT
>JAITTX010000331.1 GCA_031286755.1 Paraburkholderia sp. | reverse complement strand
GATGAAGAGGCGTTCGAGCGGATAGACAGACATGGTGGGTGACTCCGTGATTCCGTGATGCCGCGCTAGGCGGATTTGCCCGTGCGCGCTTTCGCGTGTGTTTTCGCGCGCGTTTTCGTTTCGGCGCGCATTTCGAGCATCAGGTCGATGTATTCGTTGGCGACGCGCAGGGCAGCCTTGGTGTCGAGCGGCTCGCCGGTGAGGGTGCCGCGCAGCCACAGGCCGTCGATCATCGCCGCGAGGCCACTGGCCGCGCGCCGCGACGCCGCGCGCGGCAGGACCTTTTCGAACTCCGCGCACAGGTTCGAATAGAGCCGGCGCGTGTTCACGCGCTGCAAACGGCGCAGCGCGGGCTGATGCATGCTCTCGGCCCAGAACGCGAGCCAGGTCTTCATCACCGGGGTGTTCACCTGCGAGACGTCGAAATTCGCGGCCACGATGGCGCGCAAGCGTGCGCGCGGCTCGTCTTTCGCCGCCGTGCGGCGGCGCATGGTGGCCTCCCAGAGATCGCGCAGGATGTGGCGCATGGTGGCCTCGAGCAGGCCATCCTTGCCGCCGAAATAGTGACTGACGATCCCGGTGGAGATGTTCGCGTGCTGCGCGACCGTGGCCAGCGTCGTGCCCGAGAGCCCGCACTGGTCGATCGATTGCAGGGTCGCATCAATAAGTTGCGCGCGACGGACGTCGCGCATTCCGATTTTGGGCATGGCGATTCAGGGCGCTACTGGGAAGGTCCTTACTCTAGTCGTTTTTTAATGAACGATCAATCAATAAAAATGCCGTAGTAGCGGGGCGGCGCATTTTCCCAAGTACGCGTCGCGTGCGCACAAGTCGCGTGAAATCTGGATTTGTATGGTCTGTCGATCCGCATGAAACGTGCCGCGCGCCGCATCCATTCGCACGCGTTTCTCGCGTGTTTCTCACGCGCTATGCACGCACGCGGACCTTCAACCGTACCGAACGACAACAGAGGCCCACCCACCATGAAGAAAGCGAAAGCGGCGGCATTGACTGGCATCGCGCTCGCATTGGCCGCGCTCTCCAGCGAGAGCGAAGCCCAGAGCAGCGTGACGATGTACGGCATCATCGACGCGGGCGTGACCTACGCCACCAACGCGGGCGGCTCGCATCAGGTGAAGTTCGACGACGGCATTTCGTACGCGAACCGCTGGGGCATCAAGGGCACCGAAGACCTGGGCGGCGGCATGAAGGCCATCTTCGAGCTGGAAAGCGGTTTTCACGTGGGCAACGGCCAGCTCGCCAACGGTGGCTCGCTGTTCGGGCGCGCGGCCTATGTGGGCCTGCAAAGCGACTGGGGCACGCTCACGTTCGGCAACCAGTCCGATATGACGCAGGACATGGTCTACCAGTACAACGTCACCGCGTGGGCGAGCGGCTACGCCATCAACCAGGGCGACTTCGACCGCATGAACGGCGACCACTTGCCCAATGCCGTGAAGTTCACCTCGAATACCTATGGCGGCTTCCAGTTCGGCGGCATGTATTCGTTCAGCAATGCGCCGGGCGACTTCCATACGGGCAGCGCGTGGAGCGTGGGCGCGCAATACCAGAACGGCGCGTTTTCCATGGGCACGGCCTATACGCAATTGAACAACCCGTCGGGCATTTACGCGTTCGACCCTTACGCGATGATCGGCGTGCATTCGTTCTTCGGCAGGCCCACCGTGAGCGTGGACTCCGGCACGGGCGCCGTCACCGACCTCTATGCGAACACGCCGTTTCCGGTGGACAAGCAGGGCGCGTTCGGCGTGGGCGCGAGCTATGTGGTCGGCCCCGTCACGCTGATGGGCGACTTCACGTATACGCAGATCAAGGCGTTCGGCCAGAGCCAGCACATGCAGGTGGCCGAAGGCGGCGCGGACTGGCAGATCACGCCGGCGGCGAGCCTGATCGGCGGCTACCAGTACACGCATTTCGACGGCCATCACTGGAACATGCTTTCCGCGGGCTTGCATTACCTGCTCTCGAAGCGCACCGACATCTACCTCTCGGGCGACTGGCTCAAGGCCTCGCAGGGCATGGACGCCGTGATCGGCTACAGCTTCACGCCGTCTTCCAGCACGACCCAGGCCGACGTGCGCATCGGCATGCGGCATTCGTTCTGAGCGCCTGCAAGCCCCGCTGGCGGGGCCGTCCAATGGCAATGGCGGTTTTGTTCTATCTGACGCATCGGTCTCTTTGATTTACTGGCGTCTAACGTGAGCCGCGCAATTTCAGGTCATTCCATTCCACGCCATTTCAGGCTTTAACCGGGTAAACCCAGGTGAGGGAAGTCAGATGAACGTCAGCGTCTTCGACCTGTTCAAGATCGGGGTCGGCCCATCGAGCTCGCATACGGTTGGCCCGATGGTCGCCGCGTGCCGCTTCGCGTCCCATATCGAGGACGCCAATCTGCTCGCCTTCGTGCGCCGCGTGAAGGTCGAGCTCTATGGCTCGCTGGGCGCGACGGGCAAGGGCCACGGCACCGACAAGGCCGTGCTGCTCGGCCTCGAAGGCAATCTGCCCGACACCATCGACCCCGATCGCATCGAGCCGCGCCTTGCCGCCATCCGCGCGCAGAAGACGCTCGTGCTGCTCGGCAAGCAGTCGATCCGCTTCGACGAAAAGGAGTGCATCGGCTTCTTTCGCCGGACCATGGGCGGCGCGAACACGCTGCATTCGAACGGCATGCGCTTTCAGGCCTTCGACGAGCAGGGCCAGTTGCTGGTGGAGAAAGAGTATTACTCGGTGGGCGGCGGCTTCGTCGTGAACCGCGAGGGCGACCGCGTGAACGGCGTGCGCAGCGGCCGCGAGGTGCCGTATCCGTTCCGCACCGGCGAGGACCTGTTGCGCGTATGCGGCGAGAGCGGTCTCTCGATCGCGGAAGTGACGTTCGCCAACGAATGCGCGGCGCGCTCGCCCGAAGAGGTGCGCGAAGGCCTGCAAGGCATCTGGCGCGCGATGGCGGCCTGCGTGGAGCGCGGCTGCAAGATGCACGGCGAGCTGCCCGGCCCGATGGGCGTGAAGCGCCGCGCCGCCGATCTTTACGTGCACTTGCGCTCGCGTTCGGAGGAGTCGCTGCGCGACCCGCTTTCGATGCTCGACTGGGTGAACCTCTACGCCATGGCCGTGAATGAGGAAAACGCCGCGGGCGGCCGGGTCGTCACCGCGCCCACCAACGGCGCGGCCGGCGTGATTCCCGCCGTGCTCCACTACTACGTGAAGTTCGTGCCGGGCGCGAACGAGCAGGGTATTGCCGACTTCCTGCTCACGGCGGCGGCCATCGGCATCATCTACAAGGAAACGGCCTCGATCTCGGGCGCCGAGGTGGGCTGCCAGGGCGAGGTGGGCGTGGCCTGCTCGATGGCGGCGGCGGCGCTCGCGGCCGTGATGGGCGGCACGCCCACCCAGGTGGAGAACGCCGCCGAGATCGGCATGGAGCACAACCTGGGCATGACCTGCGACCCCGTGGGCGGCCTCGTGCAGATTCCCTGCATCGAGCGCAATGCGATGGGCGCGATCAAGGCGCTCAACGCCTCGCGCATGGCGCTCAAGGGCGACGGCCAGCACTATGTCACGCTCGACAACGTCATCAAGACGATGCGCGAGACCGGCGCCGATATGAAAACGAAATACAAGGAGACGTCGCGCGGCGGTCTGGCCGTGAACGTCATCGAATGCTAATCGCAACGATCAAGGTAACGAGCAAGGGGTCTGCAAGATGAGCCACTATTCGATATTCAGTCTGTTCCGCAACGGGTTGTCGTATCACGAGAACTGGGAGCGGCAGTGGAGAAGCCCCGAGCCGAAGAAGGAGTACGACGTGGTGATCGTCGGCGGCGGCGGGCATGGTCTCGCCACGGCCTACTACCTCGCGAAAGAGCACGGAGTGAAGAACGTCGCGATTCTGGAGAAGGGCTGGATCGGCGGCGGCAACACGGCGCGCAACACCACCATCGTGCGCTCGAACTATCTGTGGGACGAGTCGGCGGCGCTCTACGAGAAGGCGATGAAGCTCTGGGAAGGGCTCTCGCAGGACCTCAACTACAACGTGATGTTCAGCCAGCGCGGCGTGATGAATCTCGCGCACACGCTGCAGGACGTGCGCGACACCGAGCGCCGCGTGAACGCGAACCGCCTGAACGGCGTGGACGCCGAGTTCCTCACGCCCGGGCAGATCAAGGAGATCGAGCCCACCATCAACCTGAATAGCCGCTATCCGGTGCTGGGCGCTTCCATTCAGCGCCGCGCCGGCGTGGCGCGCCACGACGCGGTGGCCTGGGGCTTCGCGCGCGGCGCGGACCGTCATGGCGTGGACATCATCCAGAATTGCCAGGTCACGGGCATCCGCCGCGACGGCGGCCGCGTGACCGGCGTGGACACCGTGAAGGGTTTCATCAAGGCGAAGAAGGTGGCCGTGGTGGCGGCGGGCAACACCACGACGCTCGCCGACATGGCCGGCATTCGCCTGCCGATCGAAAGCCATCCGCTGCAGGCGCTGGTTTCCGAGCCCATCAAGCCGGTGGTCAACTCGGTCGTCATGTCGAACGCCGTGCACGCGTATATCAGCCAGTCCGACAAGGGCGACCTCGTGATCGGCGCGGGCGTCGATCAATACACGGGCTTCGGCCAGCGCGGCAGCTATCACATCATCGAAGGCACGCTGCAGGCCATCGTCGAAATGTTCCCGGTGTTCTCGCGCGTGCGCATGAACCGCCAGTGGGGCGGCATTGTCGACGTTTCGCCCGACGCCTGCCCGATCATCAGCAAGACCGACGTGAAGGGCCTCTATTTCAACTGCGGCTGGGGCACGGGCGGCTTCAAGGCGACACCGGGCTCGGGCTGGGTGTTCGCGCACACCATCGCGAACGACGAACCGCATCCGCTCAACGCGCCGTTCGCACTGGACCGTTTCTACAACGGCCATCTGATCGACGAGCACGGCGCGGCTGCCGTGGCCCACTGAACACGCACCGAAATCTGGAGAAGACAACATGTTGCTGATCGAATGCCCATGGTGCGGGCCGCGCGCCGAAATCGAATTCACCTGCGGCGGCGAGGCGGAAATCGCGCGCCCGCTCGACACCGATAATCTGAGCGACCGCGAATGGGGCGAGTACCTGTTCATGCGCGATAACCCGCGCGGCGTGCACAAGGAGCAGTGGCTGCACGCCCAGGGCTGCCGCCGCTGGTTCATGGTGACGCGCGACACCGTCAGCTACGACATTCAGGGTTACGAAACGTTTGGCAAGGCCGGATCGTCCGTGAATGCGCAGGCGAACGTACAAAAGAGCACGCAAGGGAGCAAGCAGCGATGAGCCAGAAGAACCGCCTCGGCGCCGGCGGGCGCATCAACCGCGCGATTGCGCTGACCTTCACGTTCAACGGGCGCACCTATCAGGGCCATCAGGGCGACACGCTCGCCTCGGCGCTGCTCGCCAACGACGTGCACTTCGTCGCGCGCAGCTTCAAGTACCACCGCCCGCGCGGCATCGTGACGGCCGACGTGGCCGAGCCCAATGCCGTGGTGCAGCTCGAGCGCGGCGCATACACCGTGCCGAACGCGCGCGCCACCGAAATCGAGCTTTATCAGGGGCTGGTGGCGACCAGCGTGAACGCGGAGCCGAGCCTCGAACACGACCGCCTCGCGCGCAACCAGAAGTTCTCGCGCTTCCTGCCGGCCGGTTTCTACTACAAGACCTTCATGTGGCCGCGCAAATGGTGGCCGAAGTATGAGGAGAAGATTCGCGAGGCGGCGGGTCTGGGCAAGGCGCCCGAAGTGCGCGACGGCGACCGCTACGACAAGTGCTTCGCGCATTGCGACGTGCTGGTGGTTGGCGGCGGCCCCACCGGGTTGCTGGCCGCGCATACGGCGGGTCTGGCCGGCGCGCGCGTGATTCTCGTGGACGATCAGCGCGAACTGGGCGGCAGCCTGCTTTCGTGCAAGACGGAGATCGACGGCCGGCCCGCGACGCAATGGGTCGAGCAGATCGAGGCGGAACTCGCGGCCATGCCGGACGTGAAGATCCTCTCGCGCAGCACGGCCTTCGGCTATCAGGATCACAACCTCGTGACTATCACGCAGCGCCTGACCGAGCACCTGCCGGTCTCCACGCGCAAGGGCACGCGCGAGCTGCTGTGGAAGGTCCGCGCGAAGCGCGTGATTCTCGCCACCGGCGCGCACGAGCGGCCCATCGTGTTCGGCAATAACGATCTGCCGGGCGTCATGATGGCCTCGGCGGTGTCCACCTATATTCACCGCTATGGCGTGCTGCCGGGCCGCAATGCCGTGGTGTTCGCGAACAACGACGCGGGCTACCGCTGCGCGCTCGACCTGAAGGCGTGCGGCGCGAACGTGACGGTGGTGGATTCGCGTGCGCAGGGCAACGGCGCATTGCAGGCCGCCGCGCGCCGCCAGGGCGTGAAGATCATGAACAACGCGGCCATCATGGCCGCGCACGGCAAGTTGCGCGTGAACTCGGTCGAGGTGGTGGCGTACACGAACGGCCAGACCGGCGCGAAGCAGGCGGACCTGCCCTGCGATCTGGTGGCCATGTCGGGCGGCTTCAGCCCCGTGCTGCACCTGTTCGCGCAGTCGGGCGGCAAGGCGCACTGGAACGACGCGAAGGCCTGCTTCACGCCGGGCAAGCGCATGCAGCAGGAAGTGAGCGTGGGCGCGGCGGTGGGCGAATTCAGCCTCGCGCGCGGCCTGACCCAGGCCGTGGATGCCGGCATCGACGCAACCAGGTCACTCGGCTTCGCGGTGACGCGCCCGGCCGTGCCGCAGGCCGCCGAGATCGCCGAGACGCCGTTGCAGCCGCTGTGGCTCGTGGGCAGCCGCAAGGCCGCGCCGCGCGGCCCGAAGCAGTTCGTCGATTTCCAGAACGACGTGGCCGCATCGGACATCCTGCTCGCGGCGCGCGAAGGCTTCG
>JAITTX010000295.1 GCA_031286755.1 Paraburkholderia sp. | reverse complement strand
GATGCCCGGGAACTTGAGCAGCGCATGCTCCGCGCCGAACAAGATCACCGGATGATCGTCCGCGACTACGACCCTGATTGGCTGCTGCATTACCCCTCCGTAGAGACCATCCTGCCTGTCTTTCTTTCTGATCGGCCAGCTTGCCCGAGAAACTCCGTGCTCCCAAAACATCATCTCCTGCATGGGACAGGAAAGCACGCGACTATAGCCGATTCCCCGTGCGCACCGCCGTCAGGCGGCCAAAACGTGCTGGCTTAATATCGCTATATTGAACGAAGTTGGATCTAAAACACAATTCGAAACACTCCGTCGGCAGTGTGTCACGTGTCTTTGACAAACATACAGGAGAACCGGCCCATGCGTGCCTCGCACGGCCTTGTCGATCATCACGCGCTTGCGCATGCGCGTGCACGCACCCTGTTAGCGGCCATGAAGGCTACTTGCGCCGTCAATGCACGATTGGCTCATCATCTTCACGGCGCAGGCCTCCTTGTCATCGCGCTGGCATGCGTGGATGCGCACGCACAAAGCACGTTTGCGCTCAGCAGCGCGGACTTTCGCGATGGCGCGCAAGTTGCTCCGCCGCAGGTGTTCAACGATAACGGCTGTACGGGCTCGAACCGATCGCCACAATTGACATGGCGCAACCCGCCAGCAGGCACGCGTAGCTACGCGGTCACGGTTTTCGATCCCGATGCCCCGGGCCGCGGCTGGTGGCACTGGGCCGTCGCCAATATTCCGGCGCGCGTGAGCGCGCTCCCCGAAAACGCCAGCGCCTCCGGCGCGCTAAAAAAGCTCGGCGCACTCGAAGCGCGCAACGACTTCGGCGGGGCCGGCTACGGTGGCCCATGCCCGCCGCCAGGCAAGCCGCACCGCTATGTCGTGACCGTCTATGCACTCGGTGTCGATAAGCTCGCACTCAACGCCGGCGGGCCCGCAATGATGTTCGATCACGAGATTCACGGTGCCGCGCTCGGCAGCGCGCGGATCACGGTTACGTACGGTCGTTGAGATGACACCGGGCACTGAGCGGTAGTCACGCATCGGCCCGGCCGGGCGCGCCACCACGATCTGAAGCGCCAGCGACCCTCGCCCTGTCATACCGGATGAACAGACCTTGCGCCCCCAGGGACACGCAGGGCGTTCACTCCCCCAAAAAACCAGGGCAAGCCCGGACCTTACGGGTTACTCCCGATTTTTTCTGGCACTCGTCGCACGTCAGGCGGCCATCGGTCTTAAAATATCGTTCCGGCGCCGCATGAGCGAGCGCCGCGCGGCAACCAACGCCTGCGCGGCGGGCAGCGTCCGCAATCCCCGAGTTTCAGAGAGACCGAGATGAGCACGAAAGTTTTTGTCGACGGACAGGAAGGCACGACCGGCCTGAAGATTTTCGAATACCTGTCGCAGCGCGCCGACGTCGAGATCCTGCGGATCGACGACGCACGGCGCAAGGACGTCGAGGAACGCCGCCGCCTCATCAACGCGTCCGACGTGACCTTCCTGTGCCTGCCCGACGTGGCCTCGCGCGAATCGGCCTCGCTCGTCGAAAACGAGCGCACAGTGCTCATCGACGCGAGCACGGCCTTCCGCACCCACGCGGACTGGGCCTACGGCCTGCCCGAGCTGACCCGCGCGCAGCGCGAGCGCGTGCGCGGCGCGAAGCGCATCGCCGTGCCGGGCTGCCACGCGTCGGCATTCGTGCTGGCCATGCGCCCGCTCGTCGAGGCGGGGCTCGTGGCGCCCGATTTCGCGGCGCACGCCTACTCGATCACCGGCTACAGCGGCGGCGGCAAGAAGATGATTGCGGACTACGAAGCGGGCGGCAACGCGAAGCTCATGAGCCCGCGGCCCTACGCGCTCGGCCTCACGCACAAGCATCTGCCGGAAATGGCGTTCCACGGCGGCCTGAAGAGCGCACCGGTGTTCACGCCGATCGTGGGCCCCTTCTACAAAGGCCTCGCGGTCACGACCTACTATTCGCCGCAGCAGCTCACGCGCCGCGCAAAACCCGAGGACGTGCTGGCGCTCTACGCCGAGTACTACGCGGGTGAAAAATTCGTGCGCGTGATGCCGTTCAACGCCGAAGCCAACCTGGATTCGGGCATGTTCGACGTCCAGGCGAACAACGACACCAACCGCGTCGACCTGTTCGTGTTCGGCAACGACGAGCAGTTCGTAACCGTCGCGCGTCTGGACAACCTGGGCAAAGGCGCTTCGGGTGCGGCGATCCAGTGCATGAATCTCGCGATCGGCGCGGCTGAGGACAGCGGATTGAAGGCTTGAGACCCTGATAAGCCGCCAGCCCCCTCAAAGCGGCCAAAGCGGAAAATCCACGAAAAAAGCCCTGCACTGGAAAGCGCCGGGCTTTTTTGTTTGCGGATGACGACTGCGGAAAGCTCCGGCGCTCATCGGATTGCCGTGGCGCAGATCGCGCGGGCAAAAAAAAAGCCCGCCATGGTTGGCGGGCTGAATCCATATCAGAGGAGACATGGAGGAGACAGAAACGAGTATAGCGAACTACTTGGTGCAACGCAACATGTAAAGTAGTGTGGACCCTGAACGTTGCTAATAAGCAACAAAAATGACCATCAGGATTACCCGGATAACGTATGCGGGTCCGAAAGCCACTGATTGGCATGGCGGCCGCGGGAATCCGCAGGAGTCTATTGGGTCATCATCGAGAGAATGAACGTCAACTGGTCGAGCCCCACTGGACGCACCAGATGCACGTCGAAGCCGGCGGCGAGCGCTTCGTCGCGGTGACGCGACTCGCCCCAGCCGCTCAGCGCGATCAGGAGCGGTACGCGCGCGCCGCACGCTTCACGCAGACGCCGCACGAGCGCGGCCGGCTCGTCGTCGGGCGCAAGCGAAAGCGCGGCGATCACCACGTCCGGCAAGAAGCGCGCAGCCGCTTCGGCTGCGTCGTCGAGTGTTTTCGCCATGGCGGTCGCGTACTGGAGGTCGGCCAGCAATGTGCCGAGTCCTGCCAGCGACTTCTCGTCATGATCGGCGATCAGGATGCGCGTCTCCATCCGCCGTCTCCGTTCCCACTGGTTTGCATCGTTCCCCGTCCGCTCATATGGCATGGTGCCTTGCCATCAGGCGCCTTATTCAAGCGTCTTGTTTGCCTCATCGTCTCGCATTATCCACCTTGTTCCGGCCAGGCTTTGTGTGTCAGCGAGCGGTCGTCTGAGGATTTTGACCGCGCTCCGGGCATCTTGCTCCCTTGTTTGCGCCCCGGTTCACGGGGTGACGCACGACGATGTCCGCGACACCAGAAGCACGCTGGCCCTGACGCCGCTCAACCACGCCCAGCGCGGCGCGCGGCGACCTTGCCGAGCACCGCGAAGTCGCACTCGCCGTCACCGTGCGCGACGGCGTCGAGCAGGCTGTCGCGCAGCACGCTCGCGACCGGCATTGGCGTCGCTACCGCGTCGGCGGCCTCCAGGGCGAGCCGCACGTCCTTCAGGCCGAGGCGCGCCTTGAACTGCGCCGGCTCGTAACGGCCTTCCGCGATCATCCCGCCGTAGCCCGCGTACACAGGGCCCGGAAACGGCCCGCCCGTGACCACGTCCAGGAAATCGCGCATGGCCACGCCGTGGCCGCCAAGCAGCGCCGCCGCCTCGCCGAGCGACTCCACCGCCGCCGCCAGCATGAAGTTCGCCGCCAGCTTCATCACGTTCGCCTGTTGCGGCAGCGCGCCGATGCGCCAGGTCTTTTGACCGAGCGCATCGAAGAGCGGCTGCACGTGGTCGATGGCCTCGGCGGCGCCAGCCGCGATGATCGTCAGCTTCGCAGCCGCTGCGGCGTCGGGCCGCCCGAGCACCGGCGCGGCAACGTAGTGCAGGCCAAGCTCGGCGTGCTCGCGCGCGAGCGTCTGCGCAAACGCCACCGAAATCGTCGCCATGTTCACGTGCACGAGGCCGCGAGGCGCCTGCGCGAGCAGCGCGGCATCGAACACTTCACGCAGCGCCGCGTCGTCGGCGAGCATGGAAATCACGGCGTCGCCAGCAAACGCCTCGGCCGGCGACGCAACCACGCGCGCGCCCGCGGCGGCCAGCGCCTCTGCCTTCGCCGGCGTGCGGTTCCAGACGCGCACCGCGTGCCCAGCCTTCAGCAAGTTCACGACCATCACGGCCCCCATTTCGCCAAGGCCGATAAAGCCGATATCCATTGCCTGCTCCTCATGATGAAAAACCGGAGTAGAACACAGTACGCCAGCCGCTGCAGCGATGCGATACTGAGGTCATGGTCACCGCCACTTTCCGCTTCTACGAGGAGCTGAACGACTTTCTCGCGCGGCCGCTGCGCCGGCGCGCGTTCAGTTGCCCGTGTGCGCGCGACGCCACGGCAAAGCACATGATCGAGGCGCTCGGGGTACCCCACACCGAAGTGGAGTTGATTCTCGTGAACGGTGAATCGGTGGGCTTCGAGCATCCGCTCGCCGACGGCGACCGCGTGGCCGTCTATCCAAAGTTCGAGGCGCTCGACATCCGCCCCTTGCTGCGCGTGCGCGCGAGCCCGCTGCGCGAATCGCGCTTCATCGCCGACGCGCATCTGGGCGGCCTCGCGCAACTGCTGCGGCTCGTGGGGTTCGACACCCTCTACGACAACCATTTCGCCGACGATGCCATCGAGTCGCTCGCCACGGCCGAGCACCGCATCGTCCTCACGCGCGACCGCGAATTGCTCAAGCGGCGCGGCATCACACACGGCTGCTACGTGCGCGCGCTCAAGCCGCGCGCCCAGCTCCACGAACTCTTCGAGCGGCTCGACCTTGCTGCGAGCGTGCGGCCGTTCCGGCTATGTCTTTCGTGCAACGCGCCGCTGCGGCGCATTGCGAGCGCCGAGGTGCGCTCGCGCGTGCCTGCCGGCGTGTTCGAGCGGCAGACGCGCTTCGTCACCTGCGACGTTTGCGAGCGGGTGTTCTGGGAGGGCTCGCACTGGCAACGCATGCGCGCGCTGATCGACGACGTGGCCGGCATGCACAACGAGACGCCCAACGAAACCTCCCAGGACGCGCACGACGGCAACGCCGCACCCTGACGCGCATCGCCGCGATGGACGCGCGCAGGCGTTTGCGTACAATGCGCGCCACTGCCCAACCTCGGAGCCGAACCCATGGCCATGAAGAAATTCGACCTTGAGAAAAACAAGGCGCTAAAACTGATGCAATCGACGAACAAGGCCGGCCCCGACCGCTTCGGCAAGGACTCGACGCCCGCCGCGCTCGACCGCCGCGCGCAACGCAAGCTCGATCAGGCCGCGGGTCTCGTGCCGTTCGCGTGCAAGCTCAACGCCGATCTCGTGGCGCAGTTGAAGGCACGCGCCGAAGACCATCCGCAAGGCATGACCGGTCTTTTGACCGAATTGCTCGAAGCCGGGCTCGCGCACGGCTCAGCTTGAGCGAACCCGCGAAAAACGGGGACAAAAAAGCCAGGGCATAGACCCTGGCTTTTTTCTTGCCGCTGACCCGCTTGCGGCCTGGTTGCGCAGCGGGCCGGTACGAACCAGCCCGCCTGGCGGGACGCTTTAGTTCGTCGCGCCCTTGGCGTTGGTGCCGGCTGCCGAAGCAGCTTCTTCCACGGGAGCGCGCTTGCCGTGATGCTTGAGCTTCTTGTGCTGCTTTTTGGCCTTGACCGGAGCGCTGGCAGCCTGGGCGACTGCAGCGGCGCCCGAAGCTTCCTGAGCAAAAGCCTGAGCCGAAATCAGTGCGACGGATGCTGCGATGAGCGAGGCGAGAATCTTTTTCATCTGTTGTTCCCCAAACCTGGTATGACCGGCACGTTGTGAATTGAGCTTTGCAATACGGCGAAACGGCCCGTTGGCCGATCTGGACGGGCGATTCGCGCGAAGCAGTATCACGCAGCGTCGGCCGTTTGTCATCCGTAATTGGGCCAGTGTATTTTCGGTGAGACATTTTGCTTTCAATTCGGATACGATCGAGGTTTCGCACGGTTGTTCGCCTTGCGCATCTGCCTGTGGTAACAGAATCGCGGCAGAGTCATGCCAGAATCGAGAATTTCGCTTGAAACCCACCCACCACCACCTGCGCGCCAATCTGCTGATGCTGGCCGCCGCCATGATCTGGGGCTCCGCGTTCGTCGCACAGCGACTGAGCCTGGACGCCATCGGCCCGTTCCTCTTCACCGGCCTGCGGTTTCTGCTGGGCGCGGGAATCGTGTCGGCATTCGTGTTCGCAATGGGGCACGTGCAGCGCATGCGCCAGGGACGCGATCGCGCCGCGCCGGCGTTCCGCCTCGATGCGGCGCTGCTGCGCTCCGGCACCGTGCTCGGTCTCGTGCTCGCGGTAGCCATCTCGCTGCAGCAAATCGGCCTGCGCTACACGAAGATCGCCAACGCCGGGTTCATCAGTTCACTCTACGTCGTTATCGTGCCCATGATCGGCGTGCTGCTGCGCCACCGCACCGGCCCCGGCACATGGATCGGCGCTGCGCTCGCGACGGCCGGGCTCTATCTGCTGAGCATCAATGAGCACTTCTCGATCATGTACGGCGACTGGTATCAGCTCGGCTGCGCGCTCGTCATCTCCATTCAGGTGATGCTCGTGGGCTATTACGCGCCGCGCCACGATCCGCTCCTGCTCTCGATCATGCAGTTCGTCGCCTGCGGGCTGGTTTGCCTCGTCATAGGCGTCGCGGTCGAGCCCATGCATCTCGCCAATCTCGTGCGCGCGGCACCGGCCATCCTCTATGGCGGCGCGCTCTCCGTGGGCGTGGGCTACACGATTCAGGTGGTTGCGCAACGCGACGCGGCGCCCGCGCATGCCGCAGTGATCTTCAGCATGGAAGGCGTGTTCGCGGCGCTCGCGGGCTGGATCGCGCTTGGCGAGACGCTCAGCGGCCGCGCGCTCGTGGGTTGCGCGCTCATGCTCGCCGGGCTGCTTGCCTGCCAGTTGCTGCCGGCAGCGCGCGAGCGGGTCGGGGCGCACGAAACCCAGGCCGCGGAATCCGCCTGATCACGCGGCAAAAAGCGCACGCGGATTTCATCGGCTCAATTCATCGGCATCAAAATAGCGTCGCCTTCGGGCGACTTTTTTTGCCTTTAATGATTGCGTGGATATCAAGTTATCCACGCCAGGCTCTGGACAACCTGGGGACGACCTGGCGAATGATCTGTGGATCACTTCTTGATAACTCAGCGCCAGCTATCAAGGGCCCAAAAGTTATCCGCGAAGTTCGAAATGCATACAGCGATTGTCCGCATGCCTGTCCGGATTGCATCGATTTGAACGGAATAAGAAATACCGCGTTATCCACAGGAAATGCCAGGGCTTGTTAACTATTACTACGTATACATATATACATTCATAACTCTTATTGGATAAGCCGTATTGCCCGATGCATCATCGGGATGCAGACGCATCGCGAGAAAGAACGGCATCGACAAAACGTGGCAACCCCAGCAATGCGCACCGCGCGATGGAGCGCTTGAGCTCCCCGCGACGCCCGGAAAAGAGCATGGTCTCGCTCGCCGAAACCACCGCGCCGCGATGCAGGCATGCCCATGCAAAACAGTGCGAGACAGGCGCCCTGTCCTCCTGCCCTGGCGCCAGCGGTGCAGGTTTCGATGCTCGCGAGCACCAGCGCGCGAGCGCAGATAACCCGCGATCTGCTTCGAGATGTTCATGGCTGCAAGGCGTGGCTGCGCTAGCCGCCTTCCATCATCTGCTCGACGACCGGTTCGAGCTTGCGCAAGCCGATGGTGGCCGGTTCTGACTCGACGACGCCGAAGAACTCCGTGCGCTGAGGCGCGGGATCGACCAGCATGTTGCGCGCGTAACGGCCATAGCGCGTGGGCGGCAGCAGCCGCTCAGGCGGAATCACCTCGAACGCCGTGCCAATGGCGATGAACAGATCGTCGTCGCTCATGGCCTGCTGAATGCGCCAGAGCGTCTGGTATTCGGGCGCGGCTTCGTTGAAGAACACAACGCCCGGTTTCACGCTCTCGACCTGGCCGCACGACGGGCAAGCGGCACCGGGGTCGAGCCCGGCGCCGCCGCTCGGGAAGCGGTAGTCGCAGTCGGTGCAGAGCAGAGAAATCATGTCGCCGTGCAGATGCGTGACCTGACGCGCGCCGGCCTGCTCGAGCATGTCGTCGATGTTCTGCGTGACGAGATGCACGCGCTCCGTGCCCCAGGTGTTTTGCCATTGCGCGAGCAAGCGATGGGCATCGTTCGGGCGCGAGTCCGAACATTCGGCAATGCGCTGGTTGTAGAAGCTGAACACGGCGGGCCGGTTGCGGCGCCACGTGTGGTAGTTGCAGACTTCGTCGATGCTCGCATGCGTCCAGATGCCGTCGCCGGTGCGAAACGTCGAGATACCGCTTTCCGCCGAGAGCCCCGCGCCTGAAAACACGTACAGACGAGGCAAGCGCTCTTGCTGGCGAGGTTGCTGCCCGGATTGGTCCAAATCGGCCACTTTTATCTCCTGGGTTCGATCGGGGCCATTATGACGCCGTGTCCGGGCTTTAGGCAGCGGGCGGCCGCACGCGCGGAGGCAAACCGCGCGCAGCCAGTTTTTTACAGACGGTTACAGCAGAGCGCATGCCGTTTCACCTTGGAGCGATTCCACTGTCTAGTATCCAGGCATCCACGGGCGCATCGCAGCGTCCGGACACATCAAGACAAAGGACGAGGAAGCACCATGAAACGCGCACTGATTCTTTCCGCTCTCGGAGTGGCCCTCGCGGCGGCGTGCGGCGAGGCGTCGGCGCATACCGACCTGAGCGTGATGCTGGGCGTGCCCGCGCCGGTCTACGCGGCGCCGCCGGCCGTGGTCTACGAGCAGGCCCCCGTGGCCTATGCCGAGCCCGCCTACGGCTATGCCTATGGCTACCGCGACGATGACGACGACCGCCGCTGGCACGACCATGGCCGTCATCGCGGCTGGTACAAGCACCATCGCGACGACGACGACGAGCAGTAAGCCGCATAAAACGCCTGCGGACCGCTCATCGCAGGTTTCTCGAAGCCGGCGCGTCGCCCGATGCGCCGCCCGACGCCCCACAATGGTCAGCTACGGTACGTGTAGACTTCGTCGCCGGGCCGGAACGTTTCCCACATCCGCTGCATCACGGCCTCGGAGCCGACGCCCATGCACCCGTGGCTAAAGCCGTCATAACCCTCGCGCTGGAAATCATGCGAGAGATGAAACGCCTGGCCCCTGCGCGAATCCTTATCCCACGCGATAAACATCGCATACGGCATGGCGGTGCCATAAACACTCGAGACGTGATGGCGCGATTTCCAGTCGATCCGCCCGTGACCGTCGCCGGTGGCGAAGCTGGCGCCTCGCCCATCGCCGGGGCGGAACGGGAAGGAAAACTGCGCGACGCCGTTGATATATGCCGTGGCGACATAGGTGGTCTTGTCGGCGCAGATGATCTTCTTTGCCGTGGTGCAGACGCGCGGCGCGGAAGCCGGCGTGAGGGCGGCATCGAAAGTAAAGCCGGCCGGCAGCGCCGGCGATGTCGAGCCCGTGTGGGGTTCCTGAGCGCCATTGGCGGTCCACTTGGCCGTGGCCGCATTCTGGATGGCGCGAATCGCGTCCGGCATGGTCATGGCGGATGTGTCTGGCATCGCCATGGAAGATGCGCCCGCGCTCCGGGGATTGGATGGCGCTTCTACGAGCGCCTGCGACACAGCCGCCGGATCTGCGCTAGCCGTGACGGGTCGAATCGCCGGAGTGCGAGCCGGGACGACGGCCGCCGCCCTGGCATCATGACGATCCACGCCCCATACCGTGGCCGCCGCGGCAATACCCAGGCCAACCACCAGCATCGATCCAAATCCGATCAGGCGCGCCATTCGTGCGCGTGATTTCACCATAATTCTCCGCAATCATTCACGGGCGATAAACAAAACACCGAAATGATTTTACGTGACGCATGTCGTCTCGAAAGGGCGCGGACAAAATGCCACGGCTTTCGTCGACGAGACGAATGCGCGAGGGTGCGTGCGGGGAATAAACCTTTGGGAATCAGGGAAAGCTTGTGTGCCGCAGGAGATTGAACCCGCAACGGACACACATAAAAAAGGCCGGACGCTCTTATGGCATCCGGCCTTTGCGAGGAATGGGCCTCGGGGATATTTACCGCCTCAAGACTTACTCCACCGTCACCGATTTCGCGAGATTGCGCGGCTTGTCCACATCGGTGCCGCGCGTGCAGGCCGTGTGATACGCGAGCAGTTGCAGCGGCACCACGTGCAGGATCGGCGAGAGCAGACCGTAGTGCTCCGGCATGCGAATCACGTGAATGCCGTCTTCGCTCGCGATATGCGTGTCCGCATCGGCGAATACGTAGAGCTGGCCGCCACGCGCGCGTACTTCCTGCATGTTCGACTTGAGCTTCTCCAGCAGCGCGTCGTTCGGCGCGACCGTCACCACCGGCATCGCCTCCGTCACCAGCGCCAGCGGCCCGTGCTTGAGCTCGCCGGCCGGATACGCCTCGGCGTGGATATACGAGATTTCCTTGAGCTTGAGCGCGCCTTCCAGCGCGATCGGATAGTGCAGCCCGCGCCCGAGGAACAGCGCGTTTTCCTTGCGCGCGAACTCCTGCGACCACGCGATGATCTGCGGCTCCAGCGCCAGCACGCCATTGAGCGCCGC
>JAITTX010000273.1 GCA_031286755.1 Paraburkholderia sp. | reverse complement strand
TCGGCGAAGCGCTCGCCCACCCGCTCCTGCTGCCGGTCGAACTCGGCCACGGCCGCATCGGCGGCGAGGCGCCGGCGCGGCATGAAAACCAGCTTGTCTGCAACCCACGCAATACCCGTCACGACGACGAGCACAAAAAGAATCAGCGCAAAATTCATGGAAAGGTCCGTTGTTCTGCTTATCTGCCCAGCTTATTTGTCTTCGACCCGCAGAATCGCGAGGAAGGCCTCCTGCGGAATTTCGACAGAACCAACCTGCTTCATCCGCTTCTTGCCGTCCTTCTGCTTTTCGAGAAGTTTCTTCTTGCGCGTGATGTCGCCGCCATAGCACTTGGCCAGCACGTTCTTGCGCAGCGCCTTGATGTTCTCGCGCGCGATGATATGCGCGCCGACGGCCGCCTGAATCGCCACGTCGTACATCTGGCGCGGGATGATCTCGCGCATCTTCGCCGCCACCTCGCGGCCGCGGTACTGCGACTGCGAGCGGTGCACGATGATGGACAACGCATCGACCTTGTCGCCGTTGATCAGCATGTCGACCTTCACGACGTCCGAGCTGCGGTACTCCTTGAACTCGTAGTCCATGGAAGCATAACCGCGCGACACGGACTTCAGACGGTCGAAGAAGTCGAGCACGATTTCCGCCATGGGAATTTCGTAGGTGAGCTGCACCTGGCGGCCGTGGTACTGCATGTTGATCTGGCTACCACGCTTCTGTGTACACAGCGTGATGACCGACCCCACATAGTCCTGCGGCATGTACAGGTTCACGGTCACGATCGGCTCGCGAATCTCGGCGATCCTCGAAGGCTCCGGCATCTTCGCCGGATTCTCGACCATGATCTGGCTGCCGTCGGCCTGCACGACTTCGTACACCACGGTAGGTGCCGTGGTGATGAGGTCCATGTCGAACTCGCGCTCGAGCCGCTCCTGCACGATTTCCATGTGCAGGAGGCCGAGGAAGCCGCAGCGGAAGCCGAAGCCGAGCGCCTGCGAAACTTCCGGCTCGTACTGGAGCGAGGCGTCGTTGAGCTTGAGCTTTTCGAGCGACTCGCGCAGCGCGTCGTACTGGTTCGCCTCGACCGGATAGAGGCCCGCGAACACCTGCGGCTTCACTTCCTTGAAACCCGGCAGCGGCTCGGCGGCGGCCCTGGTCGCGTGCGTGACGGTGTCGCCCACCTTGGTGGCGGCGAGTTCCTTGATGCCCGCGATGATGAAGCCCACCTGCCCCGCCGAGAGCGATTCCAGGTTGCGCGACTTCGGCGAGAACACGCCCACGTGCTCGACCGGATACTGCGCGCCGGTGGCCATGAGCTTGATCTTGTCCTTCGGACGCAGCGTGCCATTGACGATGCGCACGAGCATCACCACGCCCACGTAGTTGTCGAACCACGAGTCGATGATGAGCGCCTGCAACGGCGCTTCCGGGTCGCCCTTGGGCGGCGGCACCCTGGCGATGAGCGATTCGAGCACGTCGTCCACGCCGAGGCCCGTTTTCGCGCTGCAGCGCGTGGCGTCGGTGGCGTCGATGCCGATCACGTCCTCGATCTCTTCGATGGCGTTCTCGGGGTTGGCGGCGGGCAGATCGATCTTGTTGAGCACCGGCACGACTTCGACGCCGAGCTCGATCGCCGTGTAGCAGTTGGCGACCGTCTGCGCCTCGACCCCCTGGCTCGCGTCCACCACGAGCAGCGCCCCCTCGCACGCGGAGAGCGAGCGGCTCACTTCGTACGAGAAGTCGACGTGCCCCGGCGTGTCGATCAGGTTCAGGTTGTAGACCTTGCCGTCACGTGCCTTGTACGTGAGCGCCGCGGTCTGCGCCTTGATCGTGATGCCGCGCTCGCGCTCGAGATCCATCGAGTCGAGCACCTGCGATTCCATTTCGCGGTCGGACAAGCCGCCGCACAGTTGGATGATGCGATCGGCGAGCGTCGACTTGCCATGGTCGATGTGCGCAATGATCGAGAAGTTACGAATATGATCCATTCAGTGCCGATCAAGCGAAAAAGGCGCGCCCCAACGAAAGCTGGGCACGCCTCGTAAACAGATGAAAAAACGATCTATTTTAGCCGAAAAGGGGAGCAGCCGGCGAACCATGCAGTAAGTCACGAAGGTGTCACGACGCGGCGGCGCCAGGCACCTCGGCGCTCAAGCCCAGCGCGGCGCGCACGCGCGGCTCGTCGAGCCGGTAGTGGCACAACTCGACGCCGTCGCATACCAGCACCGGCACGAGTTCGTCGTAGCGCGCCTGCAGCGCGGGGTCGGAATCGACATCGATCAGCTCGATGCGCGCCCCCGCCGCCGCGGCCAATGGCTCCAGCGCCACGCGCATGTCCTCGCACAAATGGCACCACGCACGGCCATAAAGCACGAGATGCACGCCCGCGCGCGGCTCAGTGACGCCAGAGGTCCGCACGGGGGCGCTCATGGCGCTTACTTCTGCCCCGGATTGCGCGGACGCAGCGGCACGAACTGGGTGTTGTCGCCGCGCCGCACGAGGATGGCCACCATCTTCTGCGAATCGAGGTGCGACGTGATCTCCAGGAATTGCTTCGCGCTCGTGACATCCGTGTCGCCCACGCGCAGGATGATGTCGCCCTTCTGCAGGCCGGCGCGCGCGGCCGGGCCGTCCACCGAGTCCACCATCACGCCGCCCTTGATCTTGAGCTGGCTCAGTTGATCGGCGGAAAGATCGGTCACCGCAAGGCCCAGCGCGTTCGACGCGCGCGGCTTCGGCTCCGGCGTCTTGCGCTGGTCGGCCTTCGCGTTCTTGTCCGACTGCATCTCGGCCACGGTAATCGGCAGATCGCGCGTCGAGCCCTTGCGCCAGACCGTAATGGTCGACTTGGTGCCCGGCTTGGTGTCGCCCACCATGCGCGGCAGATCGGTGGCCGCATCGACCGTCTGGCCGTTGAACTTCAGGATGATGTCGCCCGGCTGGATGCCCGCCTTGTCGGCCGGGCCGCCCGGCTCGACGCTCGACACCAGCGCGCCCTGCGCCTTGGGCAAGCCGAGCGAATCGGCAACGTCCTTGGTCACCTCGCCGATGGCCACGGCAATCCGGCCGCGCGTGACCTTGCCCGTGGCCTTGAGCTGATCGGCCACGCGCATCGCCTCGTCGATCGGAATCGCGAACGAAATGCCCATGAAACCGCCGGTGCGGCTATAGATCTGCGAGTTGATGCCAATCACCTCGCCCTGCATGTTGATGAGCGGACCGCCCGAGTTGCCCGGATTCACGGCCACGTCGGTCTGAATGAACGGCAGATAGTCGCCCGTGTCGCGGCCCTTCGCGCTCACGATGCCCGCCGTGACCGTATTTTCGAGCCCGAACGGCGAGCCGATCGCCACGACCCACTCGCCCACGCGCACCTTGTTCGAATCGCCGATCGCAACGGCCGGCAGATTGCTGGCCTGGATCTTCACGACGGCCACGTCGGTGCGGTCGTCCACGCCGATCAGCTTGGCCTTGAACTCGCGTTTGTCGGTGAGCGTGACGTAGATGCTGTCCGCGTCGTCGACGACGTGCGCGTTGGTCATCACATAGCCGTCGCTCGTCATGATGAAGCCCGAGCCCACGCCGCTGTTCTGTTCGGTGTCGTTGCCGCTGTCAGGCCCGGAATCCTGTCCGCCGCCTTGCCCGCCACCCTGGCCGCCGCGCGGCGACTGACCGCCGCCTTGAGGTCCTTGAGGCCCCTGCGGCAAAGGAATGCCGAAGAAGCGGCGGAAGAATTCAGACATGTCGCCGTTGTCCATCCCGGGCGGCAACCCGCGCTGCGAAAGCGTCACACGCGTAGTGGTGCGGATGTTGACGACGGAGGGCCCCACCTTGTCCACGAGATCGGTGAAGTCCGGCAGATTGGCAGCAGGCGCCGCCGATGCCGTGTGCGGGGCGAACGGCAGGCACGCCGCCACCACCGCGGCCGCGAGGAATTTGCGCAGCGGGAGAATCGTCATATCGAAATCGGCCGTAGCAGTTACTTGGGAGCCTTGTATTCTATGGCAGACGCGAATTGCTGCAACGTGGTCTGGGGCACCTCGCCGAGCAAGGTGATCCAGTAATCCCCACTGCGCTTCACAAGCACGTGGGTTGCGCCGCTACTGCCCGAGCCTTCCTTGCGGCTGTTGTTCTTGACCGGTTCGACAAAGACGGAGACGGCCGAAAGCCCATCGGAGAACACGGCCTGATCGACTGGAATGGGCGGATCATTGGCGTCGCGCGCGGCCATCGGGCGGCGCACTTCGCGAACCTTGTGAAAGCCCGGCACGGTCTGCGCGAAGGTCCAGCCCTGCGCCTCCATGTCGACCGTTTGCAGCGGCGGCCGCACGATGGTCCAGCCGGCGGTGTCACGCATGCCGGCCACGATCGGCGCCTTGTCCACCGGCACGCCGATGCTCACCTGCGTGAACGAGAGCTGCTGGAGTACCTGGCCATTCGACGGGTCAAGCGTCTGCGCGCGCAGCAGCAAGCCCGTTTTGGCATCGACCCACAGTTTGTAGGCGAAGCGATAAGCGTCCTTCGGGTCGAGCTCGATCACCTGGCTATCGATGCCGGCGACCCGATCGCTGCCGAGCGTCTTCGGGTTGTAGACAGCGAGCACCTGCTCGCCGCTGGTGGCCAGCAGCGCGGGGAATGCTTCCTTGTTCTGGCGTTTTTCGACCACGCACAGCTTGCGTTCGGGCACGAACGTGTAGAGGTCGTCGTTGTGGCGCAGCATCTTGCGCGGCTTGCCGTCGAGGCTCTCGAGCTGCTCGTACTCGCCGTCGCTTTTCGTGGCGTAGTGCGTGATGCGCGAGGACTGCACGAACGCACCGCGCTGGTAGACGAAGGTGCCCGTGTAATTCAGCTGCTGCGCGGCCTGCTGGATGCGGTCGAGCCACTGCGCGGCGCTCTGGTGCGCGGCCGCTTCGGTGGCCGGCGCGCCTTGCGCATGAGCCTGCGTGGCGGCAGACAGAGCGGTGAACGTCACGGCCGCACAGCACAGGAATGCCGGCAGCCGCCCCCAAATTATCGTTTTATTCAACCGCGCTATCTGCATCAGACTTTACTGGCCTTGCGTGGTAAGGGCGGCAGACCGGATGAACGGCATCGAATCCGTCATGACCGGCTGCTGCGCGAACTGCTGGTGCGCTTCGAGATATTCGTCCAGACGCGCGTCGCGGATGATGTTGCCGTCCTGCACGGCAGCCGTCTGCACCGGCAAGGTATTCATGGCCACCCGCTGGACATGGTCGCCGGCGGACTGCACCGCAGCGATCTGCGGCGCGCCGGCCATGCCGGCACCGCGCATCTGCGGCATGACGATCCACGTGAGCGTGGCGGCCGCGGCGGCCACGGCCAGCGACGGCACGACGCGGCGGCGCAGCGCGAGAATGCGCGAGACGCGGCCGTTATGCGTGGCGGATTGCCCCGACGAGGCAGGCAAGGCCGCTGGCGCCAGCACGTGCGGCTCCGCCTCGAAGCGCGCGGCGAAGCCCGCCATGAACGACTGGCTCGCGGCCGGGCTCATCGCCAGGTCGTCGGAGCGCAGCACGTCGCCAATCAGGTGATAGCTCGACCAGGCCGTGCGGCCTTCTTGATCGAGCCCAGAAAGAATAGCGTTCAGATGCTGTTCATCGCCGGCCACTTCACCGTCGACGAAGGCGGACAGTTGCTCGCCGCGCGAGCTTGACACCGATTGCATCGAAACCGACCCCATGATGCTCCCCATTTTCTTACAGAGCCCCGTAGTGACACACACCCACAACCAGGTGAATTGCGTCCGTGCCCGGCGCAAGACTGGCACGTTACCAGCGCTTGCCTTCCGGTGTGTCCAGCAGCGGACGCAATTTTGCCGCAATGGCTTCGCGAGCGCGGAAAATTCTCGATCTGACGGTGCCGATCGGGCACCCCATCATTTCGGCAATTTCCTCGTAGCTCAAACCCTCAATTTCACGAAGAGTAATGGCGGTACGCAGCTCTTCCGGCAAAACCGCCATCGCAGCATTGACCGTCTCAGCGATCTGCTTGCTCATCAACATCGACTCTGGCGTGTTGATATCCCTTAGTTGATCGGCGTCCGAGAAAGTTTCCGCTTCTTCTGCATCCGCTTCGGTGGATGTGGGGGCGCGTCTTCCCTGGGTCGCAAGGTAGTTCTTCGCCGTGTTGACGGCAATTCGGTACAACCACGTATAGAAAGCGGATTCGCCACGAAACTGCGGCAGTGCCCGATAAGCCTTGATAAAGGCGTCCTGGGCCACGTCCTCGACCTCCGCGGGGTCCCGCACGAGGCGCGAGATCAGGCGGATGATCTTGCGGTGGTACTTGGAGACCAGCAGTTCGAACGCGGCCTTGTCGCCTTTTTGCACGCGCTCGACCAGCACCTGGTCAATTTCTTTTTCGCTCACCTGAAAAATCCGTTAGCTCATGGAAGTGGACGCGGGGGCACCATTGTAGCGTTACCGCCACGGTGCCACGTTACGCGCGTAATAGCCGTTACAGTCGTTACAGCGCTCTGCGGTCGTCACAGCGCGCTCTGGCCAGGCGCAGGACCAAGCTAGATGGGGACGGTGCGGCAAAAGACAATGCCGGCAATGCGGACAAATGCGGGTACGCGAAAGCGCGAAACATCGCGCGGGCGCAATAACGCCTAACGGCCGGATACGCGGCCGGACGCGCTGCGTGCGCTCACCGCGAGAATGCGGACGGTTTCGGTGTCAAGGGAATCGGCGGCCACGAGCAGCGTCTTGCGACGCCGGCCCTCCTCCACCACGAGCGCGAGAAGCGCTCCGCCCCATTGCGAAGCCCCGAGCAGACGCCCATCGACGAGATGCGCTCCGGTGCGCCCAATGGCGGCGAATCGATCTGGCCCGATTTCGATGAAGGCCGGCTGTGCGCGGCGCCATGCCTGCAAAGCCAGCAGTCCAGCCGCGCCCAGCGCGAGCGACGGCGGCAAAGCGCGCCACGCGCCAAACCAGGGGGCGAGCGTCGTAAAGAATGCAGCAACGGAGATCAGCACGCCGGCAAACAGCGCCACGTGCAGGGCCCGGGACGGGCGCAAGGCGATGCGCGGCGCACGTATGCGCCGCGCATCGGGAAGAGAGTCGCGGCCGGCCGGCAAATCCAACTGCGCCGGCGCAGCCGCTGTGTCGCACGGTGCGATCACATCCGGCTCACATGTCGCTCAGACGCGACTCAAGCGAGGCGCTTGAAAACGAGCGTGCCGTTCGTGCCGCCGAAGCCGAACGAGTTCTTCAGCGCGACGTCGATCTTCATGTCCCGCGCGGTGTTCGCGCAGTAGTCCAGGTCGCATTCCGGGTCCTGGTTGAAGATGTTGATCGTCGGCGGCGACACCTGGTTGTGCACGGCGAGCACGGTAAACACCGACTCCAGGCCACCCGCGCCGCCCAGCAAGTGGCCGGTCATCGACTTGGTGGAGTTGACGACGATGTTCTTCGCGTGGTCGCCGAATGCGCGCTTGATCGCGGTGGTTTCCGCGATGTCGCCAAGCGGCGTCGAGGTGCCGTGGGCGTTCAGCCAGTTCACTTCGTTGGCGTTGACGCCCGCGTTCTTCATCGCGGCGATCATGCAGCGGCGCGCACCGTCGCCGTCTTCCAGCGGAGCGGTCATGTGATACGCATCGCCGCTCATGCCGTAGCCGCCGACTTCCGCGTAGATCTTCGCGCCACGCGCCTTCGCGTGTTCATACTCCTCGAGCACCATCACGCCCGCGCCTTCGCCCAGGACGAAACCGTCACGGTCCTTGTCCCACGGACGGCTCGCCGTCGCCGGATCGTCGTTGCGCTGCGAGAGCGCGCGCGCCGCCGCGAAGCCGCCGATGCCGAGCGGCGACACGGTCGATTCCGCGCCGCCCGCGATC
>JAITTX010000248.1 GCA_031286755.1 Paraburkholderia sp. | reverse complement strand
GGCAACCGCACCGATGGCGCGGGCTACGAATGGCCGGTGCGCTGGTTCTACAACCGCTCGATTCGCATCGAGCCGCGCACGCACGTGGTGGAGCGCACGCGGCAACTGGTTGCGGCCGCACTGGAGCTGCCACCGCCGCAGCCCACCGACGAGATCGACTTCGGCCTCGACACCTACCGCGCGGCGCAGGCGCTCGCGGGCGTCGGCCTGAATCTGCCGGTGCCCTACGTGGTGTTCGTGCACGCCACCTCGCGCGCCGACAAGCAATGGCCCGATGCGCACTGGATCGAGCTCGGCCAGGCACTCGTGCGCCGCGGCGCCTCGCTGGTGCTGCCGTGGGGCAGCGATGCCGAGCGCGCGACGAGCGAGCGTCTCGCCCGCGAGTTCGGCGAGGCGGCGATCGTGCCGCCGAAGCTCTCGCTGCCGGCCGTGGTCGGCCTGATCGACGGCGCGGCGGCCACGGTGGGCGTGGACACGGGTCTCGTGCACATTGCGGCGGCGCTCAAGCGCCCGACGGTCGAGTTGTACAATTTCTCGACCGCCTGGCGCACCGGCGGCTATTGGTCGCCGAAGGTCGTCAATCTCGGCGCCGCGGGGCAGCCGCCCACGCTCGCGCAGGTGAAGGGCGCACTGGCGGGCTTCGGTCTGCTCTGATCACGCTGCGGCGCTTGAATGTACGTCAAGGCGCGCCACGCGGCTCGCGCGGTATAAGGGGCGGCGCCGGGCATCCCGCCTGGCGTACCGATCCATCGCTTCCAGGGGCGACCATGAACGAATCCCAGATCATCGAAATCACTTCCGCCGACTGGCACGGCCAATATCTTTCGCAGCCGCGCGAGACGCTGCTCGATGCCGTCGAGCAGGGCAAGGTCCTGTATTTTCCGAATCTCGAGTTTCCGGTCGAAGGCGGCGAGCGCGCGTTGCTCGATCCGGCCATCGCCGACCCCAAGCGCAAGAACATCAGCCTCGACCCGAACGGCGGCGCGCTGCGCGGCGTGCTGGGCGACACCGTCACGCAGTCGGCGGTGCGCGCGATGATCGGGCGCTATCAGGCGTGCGCGCGCACGCTCGTCGACGGGCTCTTTCCCGAGTACACGGGCAAGCTGCGCGTCGCGCCCACGAGTCTGCGTCTGCACCAGGTGGAAACGCGCCAGACCTCGTGGCGCAAGGACGATTCGCGCCTGCACGTGGACGCGTTTCCGTCGCGCCCGAACTACGGCGAGCGCATCCTGCGCGTGTTCACCAACGTGAACCCGAATGGCATGCCGCGCGTGTGGCGCGTGGGCGAGCCGTTCGAGGACATGGCGCGGCGCTTCCTGCCGAACATCAAGCCGCAGATGCCGGGCTCGGCCTGGCTGCAGAACCTGCTGCACATCACCAAGTCGCCGCGCAGCGAGTACGACCATCTGATGCTCAATCTGCACGACAGCATGAAGGCCGATCTCGACTATCAGAAGACGAGCCCGCAGGAGACCATCGACTTTCCGCCGGGTTGCGTGTGGGTGTGCTTTTCCGATCACGCGTCGCATGCGGTCATGTCCGGCCAGTTCATGATGGAGCAGACTTTCTTCCTGCCCGCGAAAGACATGGTGCACCCGGACTGGGCGCCGCTCGGCATTCTCCAGCGCATCAAGGGCAAGGAACTGGTTTGAAGCCGGGCTTGAATTCCGCCACGAGGACGATGCGCGCGCCGATGGATCGGGGCGCGGTGGCGTGCATGACGTCACGCGCCGCGGAGGCCCGATGCTGAGGGCCGTCTATCGCGCGGCCTGGTGGCTGATCGCGCCGCTCGCGGTGCTGCGCCTCTTCATCCGCTCGCGGCGCGAGCGCGGTTATCGCGAGCATATCGGCGAGCGCTTCGGCTACAGCGCAGGGCGCGTGCCCGAAGACGACACGCCGCTCATCTGGGTGCATGCCGTTTCGGTGGGCGAGACGCGCGCGGCGCAGCCACTCGTCGACGAGCTGCTGGCGGCGCGCCCCGACGCGCGCATCCTGCTCACGCACATGACGCCGGGCGGACGCGCGACGGGCGAGCAACTGTTCGGTGATCGCGTGCTGCGCTGCTATCTGCCCTACGACATGCCGCATGCCGTGCGACGCTTCCTGCGCGCATGGCGTCCGTCGCTCGGCCTCGTGATGGAGACCGAGGTGTGGCCGACGCTCATCGACGAATGCAAGCGCGCCGACGTGCCGCTCGTGCTCACGAACGCGCGCATGTCGGCGCGTTCGTTCAAGCGCGCGGCGAAGTTCGGTGCGCATGCGCGCGAGGTGTTCGGCGGCTTTACGCGCGTGCTCGCGCAAAGCCCGTCGGACGCCGAGCGCCTCTCCGCGCTCGGCGCGCGCAACGTGAGCGTGCTCGGCAATCTGAAGTTCGACATGGCGAGTCCGCCCGGGCTCGTGGCGCGCGGGCGCGACTGGCGCCGCGCGATCGGGGCGCGGCCCGTGTGGGTGGCGGCCAGCACGCGCGAAGGCGAGGAGGAGCTGGTGCTACAGGCGTTCGCTGCGCTTAACGGGGAAAATGCGGTAGAAGATGCGCTGCTGATTCTCGTGCCGCGCCATCCGCAGCGCTTCGATGAGGTGGCCGAACTCGTCGCGCGCAAGAACTTCAAGCTCGAGCGGCGCTCGCGATGGGCGCCGAACCAGGCGGTGGCCGCCGCGACCGCAAGTGCCGCTGCACCGCACGAAGGCGTGCGCGCGCTGCCGCAGGACGTGAACGTGCTGCTGGGCGATTCGATGGGCGAGATGGGCGCGTACTATGCCGCCGCCGATCTCGCGTTCATCGGCGGGAGTCTGCTGCCGCTCGGCGGCCAGAATCTGATCGAGGCGTGCGCGGTGGGTGTGCCCGTGCTGATAGGCCCGCACGTGTTCAACTTCACCCAGGCCACCGCCGACGCCGTGGCGGCCGGCGCGGCGCTGCAAGTGCAGGATCCCGCCGATCTCGCGCGCGCCTTGCGCGAACTCTTCAACGACAAGCCGCGCCGCGTGGCCATGGCTGGGGCCGCGGCCGCGTTCGCGGCGCGCCATCGCGGCGCCACGGCGCGCACGGTGGACGTGCTCGCGACGCTTTTGCCGGAGCATGCGTCGGCGCCGCTCGATCTCTGAGCTTGTTGCGGCGGAGCAGCGGCTAGCGCATCCGCCCGACAGGTTCAACGCTTCAGCAACCCCTGCTTTTCAATAAACGCAATCACCTGCTCAAGGCCTTCGAGCGCCTTCAGGTTGCACATCACGAAGGGTTGCTCGCCGCGCATTTTCTTCGTGTCCGAGGCCATCACGTCGAGGTTCGCGCCCACGAGCGGCGCGAGGTCGGTCTTGTTGATGACGAGCAGGTCCGACTTCGTGATGCCCGGGCCGCCCTTGCGCGGAATCTTCTCGCCGCCCGCCACGTCGATCACGTAGATCGTGAGGTCCGAGAGCTCGGGGCTGAAGGTGGCCGCGAGGTTGTCGCCGCCCGACTCGATAAAGACGATGTCCGCGTCGGGAAAGCGCGTGAGCATCTGGTCGACGGCTTCGAGGTTGATCGATGCGTCTTCGCGGATCGCCGTGTGCGGGCAGCCGCCCGTCTCCACGCCCATGATGCGCTCGGCGGGCAGGGCGCCTGCGACGGTCAGGAGGCGCTGGTCTTCCTTCGTGTAGATGTCGTTGGTGATGGCGACCAGGTCATAGCGCTCGCGCATGGCCTTGCAGAGCATTTCGAGCAGCGTGGTCTTGCCGGAGCCCACCGGGCCGCCTACGCCGACGCGCAGCGGCGGCAGTTTCTTCGTGCGTCTGGAGTGCGAGTTCATATCTCGAGTGAATCAGTGTCTGGGGCTGGGTACGAGCCTAGGAGCGAAAGAGCCGCGAGTATTGCGATTCGTGCCGGGCGCTCAGAATGCCGAGCTGCGGCGCGAAGGTGTTGAGCGAGTCGGGCGGCGTGGCGAGCGCGCGTGCGACCGCGCTTTCGATGGCCGGCCGCAACGCAACCACGATGCGCTGCCCCGCGACTTGCCCGAGCGGCACCGCCTTGAGCGC
>JAITTX010000205.1 GCA_031286755.1 Paraburkholderia sp. | reverse complement strand
CGGCAGGTTCGCCAGCGCGGCGAGCATCTGGCCGGTCTGGTTCGAGTCGTCGTCGATGGCCTGCTTGCCGAGGATCACGAGCTGCGGCTGCTCCTTGTCGACGAGCGCTTTCAAAAGCTTCGCCACGGCGAGCGGCTGCAAATCCTCGTTCGACTCGATCAACACCGCGCGGTCCGCGCCTATCGCCAGCGCCGTGCGCAGCGTTTCCTGCGCCTGCGTGACACCGGCGGACACGGCGATGACTTCCGTCGCCACGCCGGCTTCCTTCAACCGCACTGCCTCTTCCACAGCGATTTCGTCGAACGGGTTCATCGAGAACTTCACATTGGCGATATCCACGCCTGACCCATCCGACTTCACCCGCACTTTCACGTTGTAATCGACAACTCGCTTAACCGGCACCACGATCTTCACTTTCGTCCCCTCCACTGTTTCATTCGTGCTACTTGAGGACGCATTACACGTGGGATCGCGGCAATCGGCAACTATCGATTAACTCTGCCCGTCATAGCCCGCACCTATTGGTCGGCACTCGGGCTTCGGGGGTCATAACAACGCAGACCGTTTGCGCGGCCTGGACGTGCTCAGCGCGCGCCGATCTCAAAGCCGATGCGCACGGGCCGCCCCAACGTAACCCCCACCGGCGACGCTGCAATGGCGGCGCGCACGAGGTCCGCATGCGCATCGCACAGCGCGGGATCGAAGCATGCGGCCACGTCGAAGCGCGTTTCGTGATCGCGCCGATTGAGCCGCACCTCGACCGTGCACTCGGGCAGCGTGACGCCGGCGCGCTCGGCCGCCATCTCGATCGAGATGCATATGCACGCGGCCAGCGCGCTTTCGAGCAGTTCGTGCGGGCGCATGCCCGCGTCGCCGCCGCGCTCCGCCTTGCGCGTATCGGCCATGATTCGCACGCCGCCATTCGTGATTTCCACACCGTAAGTGGCGCCCGCTCTCTTCGCCATGACCATGCCTGTCTCCCGTTGCATCGCGAGTCGCATCATGACAATCAGCGTACTCACGAAACGCGAAGGGAAAAAGATGAGCAATTATTCTGGTGTCCAAATTACCTGTCTCGTGTGCTCATCCCCTGGTGGCATCGTGCGGGCGTTTTATCTCCCCGCCTCATCCGTTTACCTCTCGCAACTCGCGCCGCAAAATCTTGCCGGTCACCGTCTTCGGCAGCTCGTCGATGATCGCGACAATGCGCGGATACTTATACGCCGCCATGCGCTCCTTGCAATACGCGACGAGTTCCCCGGGCGTGACGCTCGCCTGCGGCTTGAGGCTCACCACGGCCTTCACCGTCTCGCCGCGATAGCTGTCCGGCACACCCACCACGGCGGCTTCGCGCACGGCGGGATGCGTGTACAGCACGTCCTCCACTTCGCGCGGCCAGACCTTGTAGCCGCCCGCGTTGATCATGTCCTTCTTGCGGTCGACGAGATAGAACCAGCCGCTCGCGTCCATGAAGCCCACGTCGCCGGTGCGAAAGTAGCCGTCGATAATGGCCTTCGCGCTCTCCTGCGGCTTGTTCCAGTAGCCCGGCACAATCATCGGCCCGCGCGAAATGATCTCGCCCACTTCGCCAGGCGGCAACGGCCGCCCTTCGTCGTCGCCGATATACGACGCCACGTCGAAGGCCGGCACGCCAATCGAAAGCGTGCCCGAGGCGGGATCGACGGGCGCCTCGCGGCCCACCGGCACCAGATGCGTGGGCGAAGTCGTTTCCGTGAGGCCGTAGCCGTTGTGAATGTAGTGGCCAAAGCGCGCGCGAAACGCCTCGATCACGCTGGGCGGAATGGGCGCGCCGCCCGAATAGAGGCGCCGCAGCGAGGCGAAATGCGCGCGCGTCGCGCGTGGATGATTCATCAGCGCGATAAAGGCCGTGATCGCGCCAATCGTGAATTCGGGCTTGTGCTCCACAATCGCGTCGAGCATCACGCCGGGCTCGAAGCGGAAAGCCAGCACGAGCGGCGCCGCGCAGATGAACGCGGCGGCCACATGACCCACGAGCCCGGTGATGTGAAAGAGCGGCGCGAGGCCGAGAATGGGCGCGCCCTCGCGCAAGCCGATCCAGTCGCGATACACCTGCGCATTGAACGCGACGTTGCCGTGCGTGTTCATCGCGCCCTTGGGCGTGCCCGTGGTGCCCGAAGTGTAGACGAGCATCGCGACGTCGTCCGCGCATAGCTCGACGGCGGGCGGCTTGCGCGCGCGATACATGGCGATGAGGGTGCCAAGGTCTTCGGCCTCGGGTTGCGGCTGCGTGCTCACCCTTGCCGATGTTGCCACCGCTGCCGCCGTCGGTTCCGGGCGCGTCATGCCGGCAAACAGCCGTTCATCGTTGCGGCTCTGATATTCGAGCGCCGACGTGGTCATCACCCTCGGCGCGACGACCGCTTCGCCTCGCGTGCCGTGCCCGGCCTGCGCAGCGGCCTCTTCGGCCAGCAAGGGCCGCACCACCTCCTCATGCAGCGAGGCATGGCAAACCAGCACGCGCGCGCCGGAATCGGCCAGCAGCACGCGCAGCTCGCGCGCGCGGTTCATCGGGTTGATGGGCACCGCGATCGCGCCGATCTTCCATGCCGCCACGAGCGCTATCACGAACTGCGGCACGTTCTGCAGATACAGGGCGATGCGGTCGCCACGCGCGCAGCCGCGCTCGAGCCACGCGCACGCCAGCGCATCGGATTGCACGTCGAGCTCGGCATAGCCGAGCACGCCGTCGAAGTAGCGCAGCGCGGCCCGCTGCGGCGCGCGCGCGACGGCAGCGCGAAACAGGCTCAGCGCGTCCGCGTAGTCCTGTGGCATCGTTGCCGTATGGCCGGGCGCATAGTGCGCCAGCCACGGTTTGCTTTCATAGAACCTCATGTGCGCTCCGGCAGAATGGAATGGGCACGCGACTCAGGCCGCGCGCGCAGCGAACCGGTTGAATGGCGAAGCATGCGGACGATGCTACGCTTAAATCGACCACCCCAGGATTCACGGGCGCGCCGCAAATCCGCCTCGCCCGATTACACGATCGAAACAGGAGCCACGGCATGAACCCGGGCAGTACCGATAGCAGCACATTGGTGGAAATCGCGCTCGCGGAAGGGGTCGCCGACGTGCGCCTGAACCGTGCGGACAAGATGAATGCGCTGAGCCCCGCGATGTTCGACGCGCTGCTCGTGGCCGGCGAGCGGCTCGCAAACGAAGCCGATCTGCGGGCGGTCGTGCTCTCGGGCAACGGCAAGGGTTTTTGCGCGGGCCTCGACATGCAGAGCATGGCCGCGCTCGAGCAAACGAGCCGCAAAAAACCGCTGGTGGAGCGCACGCGCGGCATCAGCAACGATTTCCAGGCCATCTGCACGCTATGGCGCGAGTTGCCGGTGCCGGTGATTGCCGCCGTGCATGGCGTGGCCTTCGGCGGCGGGTTGCAACTCGCGCTGGGCGCCGACATGCGCTACGTGGCGTCCGACGCGCGTCTTTCGGTGATGGAAATGAAATGGGGCCTCGTGCCCGACATGGGCGGCATGATGCTCACGCGCGACCTCGTGCGCGACGACCGGTTGCGCGAATTGATCTACACCGCGCGTATCGTGCCGGGCGTGGAAGCAGTGGAACTCGGGCTCGCCACGCGCGTGGCCGACGATCCGCTCGCACTGGCGCTCGCCACCGCGCGTGAAATCGCGCAGAAAAGCCCCGACGCGATTCGCGCCGCGAAGCGCCTGCTGCAAGTCGCATCGCGCGGCGACGCGGCCGCGACGCTGATCGCCGAATCCGCGGAGCAGGCGGCGCTGATCGGCGGAGAAAACCAGCGCGAAGCCGTGGCGGCCAACATGGAAAAGCGCGCGCCGCGCTTCGTGCCCGCGCCGCCGTACAAAGAGCGTGAAGGACGCTAGCGCGCCGGGGCATGCGCGCGCAGCATCGCGATCTGCTCGCGCCAGCGCGCGAGCACCTTCTCGCGCTCGTGCAGGCGGAACGTCACGCCGCTCAGCACCTCGGCATACTTCGCGCGATGCACGTCCACGCGCTCGACGCGCAGACGAAACACGCTGAGGTCGAGATCGGTCTGATGCTCCGCTATCAGGCTCGCGTGCGCGCGTATCTCCAGCACCGCGCCGTCGTGAACCAGCGTCAGGGTGAGGCGCGCGTCGCGCAGCATGTTCTGCGCCGTGTTCGAGCGCGGCCACATCGCCACGAGCAGCGTCCGCGCGTCGAGTGCCAGGACTTCGCCCACGCTCAGTTGCGCGCCGTGGGGCCAGCCGTCGGCGCTCACGGTCGAGAGGCGCAAGGCCTCGTCCGCGTGCGCCTCGAGGTGCTCGCCGTTCAGCGCGCTCACGAGTTCGGGCGGCAAGACGGAGGCGTCGTGCCGCTCGTCCAGAGCCTTGCGCTCTGGCGCCGGGTCGCGGGTTTCGTTTCGATGCATCAGGGGCTCCGGTGCGGCAAACACAGCGCAATCGTCAGGACGGCGTCAACATGAAGAACAGCGGGCGCCATACCGTCTCGCCCGCCTCCACGCGCTCATAGCCAGCGCCACGCCAATCTACCGCATCGCGCGCGACGATGGAATCGCTGACATTTTCGCGGCTTATACTCGGCGTCTTCCCTCCCCCGCGCGCCACTTCAACGACTATGAAACGTGTGACAGTCCGGCAGTCGCCGGTGCATGGCAAAGGCGTATTCGCGCTGCTGGCGATGCGCGCTGGAGAGCGCATCTTCGAATACAAGGGCATGGTGACCACATGGCGCGAGGCGGCGCGCTGGAATGCGCGGCGCGGCCATTCGGACCATGCGGACCACTCCGGCCACACGTTCCTGTTCGGCCTTGCCGACGGGCGCGTGATCGACGGCGGACGCGGCGGCAATGGCGCGCGCTGGCTCAATCACGCGTGTGCCGCGAACTGCGAGGCGATCGAGGACAACGGGCGAATCTTCATCGAAGCGATTCGCGACATCGCGCCCGGCGAGGAGCTCTTCATCGACTACGCGCTCGAGCTCGAAATCGGGCAACAGGCAGCGGACGACGCGCAGCGTGACTATGCCTGCCGCTGCGGCGCCCCGCTCTGCCGCGGCACCATGCTGGGCCAGGTGGCCGCGAGCGCACTCGTTCTCGCGGTGTGAAGCAGCAGTCGAATCACGCAATTTGATCAGGAATGCCGATGAATTGCACGGCTGGCGCCAGCGTAAAAAAGCCCGTCACGCGGCGCTTTGCTTGAGCCTCGCATACACGAACTGCCCGAAGTACCACGACAGATCGGAGTGGCTGAGGATATTGGCATCCGACAACGCGCCGGCTTCGAGCTTCAGGCGGCGCAGCATGAGCTTGCCGGCCTGCGATGCGATGTACAGGCGCACGAGTTCCTTGCGGGTCTTTTCGTCGGCGGATTCGAAGTGCTCGCGCCCGCGCTGGACTTCCTCGTTGCGCTGCGTGCGCGCCTCTTCGTCACGCGCGGCGATGCTCTGCTTCACGGCCGTGCCGGCCGCGGCTCTCGCCGTTTCCTCCGCGCTCTCGGCGGCGGCGCGCTCGGTCTGGATCGCGACCATCTTGCGCTCGGCCTCCGAGACCTGCCAGTTATGGCTCAGTGCCTTCATCAGGTAGCCAGCCGGGCTCTTGGTGACCTTGCCCTGGTTCAGGCGAAAGCGCGTGTACTCGATGGCCTGCTGGATGCGCTCGTCGGTCCAGCTCATGCGATGCTCGGCAATCACGTCGAACTGCTTGTTGCTCAGGCCAAACTCCTCCTTGAGCGTGAACAGCAGGTCGTGCGCGTCGGGCTGACGGCTGAGCATGGCGGCAACCGTGTCCTTGCGCTTCAGGCGAAAGCGGATCTTGTTGATCTTGCGCGAGGTTTCGGAATCGGCCCGCGTCTCGTAGCTCAGGTCGAGGTCCGAGAGCTCGTTGATCTGACGCACGGCCGGGTCCAGATACTTCGGCCGGAAATGCTTGAACTCCGAAGCGCTGGAACCCAGCTTGCCCGGCCAGCGGCGCATGACATCGAGTTCGATCCACTCGGTGAAGCCCGCGCTCACGTACGGCAGCACGTAGTCGTAGATCGCCCGCGCGAAAGTCTGCGAGAAGGCGGCCGTGATGCACAGGTTGAGCCAGTGATGCTTGTCCGGGCCGGTGATGTGACGCAGCATCAACGGCGGGATGCGAAACTGGATGCGCCCCTTGCCGATCTTGACACTGCCCATCAACTGCTCGGAAATCCACTGGTCCGCTTCACTGGGCGCGCGGTCGGGCGGCGTGTCCGTGACCTCGATGAGCACGCGTTGCGCCTCCTTGATCACGCTCTGGAGATGGCGCACGTTGCGGCTCTCGTAACGCATGAGCCACTTGAAGTAGTTCAGGTCGACGTCATAGATCTCGCGCGGCAGCGGTTCCTGCGCGGCGATGAAATAGGCGGCGTCGATAAAACGCCGCGACGACAGGCCAAGCCCGTTGATCGCAACGAAGACGTTGTTGCGCTGAAAGCCGATCTCTCCCGTGCTCTCGCTGATGGGCTGGCCGGACATCTCCTCGAACAACCCGAGCGACATCTGCTGGGTCGTTGTCCTGCGTCCGCTGTCCTCGGACATTCGCGTGCTCTCCGTCGATATTGGCCGCGACTCTATCACTCCGCTAACACAAGTCAACACAATAAACGTTACCTCGAACGGCGCGCGCTGAGGGGCCGGCACAAAAAACGTGCCGAACTGCACATAGACCTCTCCATTGCCAGCACAAAAACCACTACTTCGTTGCACATAAAACGATGCCCGTTGCACATAGACCGGTGCTTTTCAGCCTCAAGTCATTGAAGACAAAGGAATTGAGTTCGTACGTTAGTGGGTTAGTGGGTTTTCTTTGTTTAAGTAAACAAACCAACCGCCTACAACAAAGACGCTTCGCGCGAAATTTGATGCAGATTGGTTGGAGGCTTACAAGTGAATTTCTGGAGCCGGAAAGGCCCAAACCTCCGTGTTGATGGGGGAGCAATGGATGAGTCGGGAGAGATTTGCCCGGTTTCCGGCCTGCTGGAAGACCATCGACTGCTACTTGAGGCAACGTTTTATGTGCGAATGCTTGCCTGCAGGGTAACGGTTTGTGTGCGGACGACGGAATGAAGCTCCACGACGCCAGGTTCTTCGCACCCGACGTCGTGTCCGGTAACGGTTTTTGTGCACAACCGTTCGGATGAACTGGAGGCCGAGGTTTTTGTGCAGGGAGACTGTGGTGCCCGGAGAGGTAACGTTTAATGTGCACGAGCTTTCGCTGATGGCGCAGTGGGTGTGGACGGGTTCGGAATGAAGAGTGGTAACGGTTTTTGTGCTGACTT
>JAITTX010000173.1 GCA_031286755.1 Paraburkholderia sp. | reverse complement strand
TCCAGCGGCTTCTTCTTCGCCTTCATGATGTTGGGCAGCGTGACGTAGCGCGGCTCGTTCAGGCGCAGGTCCGTCGTGACCACCGCAGGCAGCGTCAGCGACAGCGTTTCCGCGCCGCCATCCACTTCACGCGCGACCGTGGCCTTGCCGTCGGCGACCGTGATCTTCGAGGCGAACGTGGCTTGCGGCAGGTTCGCCAGCGCGGCGAGCATCTGGCCGGTCTGGTTCGAGTCGTCGTCGATGGCCTGCTTGCCCAGAATCACCAGTTGCGGCTGCTCCTTGTCGACAAGCGCCTTCAAAAGCTTCGCCACCGCGAGCGGCTGCAGGTCTTCATTCGATTCGATGAGAATCGCGCGGTCCGCGCCGATCGCCAGCGCCGTGCGCAGCGTTTCCTGCGCCTGCGTGACCCCAGCGGACACGGCGATGACTTCCGTCGCCACGCCGGCTTCCTTCAGACGAACCGCCTCTTCCACGGCGATTTCATCGAACGGGTTCATCGAGAACTTCACATTGGCGATATCCACGCCCGTGCCATCCGACTTCACACGAACCTTGACGTTGTAGTCGACGACACGTTTCACACACACTAGAACTTTCATGTTGCTTTCCTCTCGTCCTGCCAGTTCAATCCTGAATTTTGTCTACCTGGGCGACTAGTCGAATCGTCGACCGCCCGTGATGTACTGCGAGCCACCATGCAAGGCCATGCCCATCACGAGGCACCCCGCTTCTGCGGGACAAAGCCCTATCTATCCGCGATATAAACTTAGCACAACGAATACAGGCCCGTTCAAGTCATCACTGGCATGTCAGGGAAGCCTGTGTGTCTGGAACCGCTCGCTCCGATGAACAGGCGCTAACCCTGATCTCCGATCCGTGATAAACGGTGCGGCAATATCCACAAAGCACCAGCCAACTCAACCGCCTCTTCTGCTCCAGAAAGCCCGAAACGTAAGTTCTCGCGAAGCCTAAGCCTATAGGTATTGATACCTATGCGAGCGATGTAGCGATGCCCATCATGGCCAAATCAATCAAAAAAATCGCTTAAAAAACAAGGTATTGCAAGTTGCAAGCATAACTCTGCGAACCACCTGCCACTGCAAACTTTTTTGTTCGTGTTGACATCACTGTAAGACGTCACTCATCATATGTCAACGCGCAAAAAATTACTTCGAAGCGCACGGCGAAGACGGCAATGGTGGAACAGAATGGATGCTGGAAACGGCACTAGCGCGTCCCCCAAAGAGCTCGTCGACAGAAGTTCGCGGAGCGATGCATCCGCACATGTTTTCAGTCTCAAACAGGAGAGTCATGGTGGCCAGTCACGACAAGGCACGGGTAGGCGTCGACATCGGTGGGACCTTCACCGATGTCGCGCTGGAACTTGATGGAAAACTTTTCTCTACCAAGGTCCTCACGGATTACACGGCGCCCGAGCGCGCCATCATCAAGGGCATCAGCATTGTTGCCGGCAAGGCTGGCATTGGTCTGAAGGATATCGGCGTCATCATCCACGGCACGACCCTGGCGACGAATGCGCTGATCGAACGTCGCGGCGCCAGGACGGCGTTCATTACCACCGAGGGTTTCCGCGACACCATCGAGATGCGAACGGAGAACCGCTTCGAGCAGTACGACTTGAACATCAAACTGCCGCCGCCGCTGATCGAACGCTGTGACCGCTTCACGCTCGCCGAGCGAATCGACGCGCAAGGCGGCGTGCTCCTTGCGCCGACCGAGGCGCAGATCGAAACTATCGTCGATCGCATCGAACAGGGCGGCTACGAAAGCGTCGCGGTGGGCTTCATCCACGCGTACGTGAACGGCGTGCACGAGCGCATGATGCGCAAGGTACTGGAAAAGCGGCTCCCGAACGTGTCGGTGTCGATCTCCAGCGAGGTGTCTCCGCAGATCCGTGAGTTCGAGCGCTTCAACACGGTGTGCGCGAACGCTTACGTTCGCCCCATCATGAAGTCCTATCTCGACCGGCTGCTCGGTGAAGTTCGCGCGGCCGGTGCCGTATGTCCGATCTTCATCATTCACTCAGGCGGCGGCATCGTCTCCATCGAGAGCGCCTCCGAATTTCCCGTGCGCCTGGTCGAATCCGGTCCGGCGGGTGGCGCGATCTTTGCGGCCCACATCGCGGCACGCTACGACCTCAATACGGTCCTCTCGTTCGACATGGGCGGCACGACGGCAAAGATCTGTCTCATCGACCATCTCACGCCGAAAACGGCCAATACCTTCGAGGTCGCGCGCACCTATCGCTTCAAGAAGGGTAGCGGCATGCCCATCTCGATCCCGGTTGTCGAGATGGTCGAAATCGGCGCAGGCGGCGGCTCGATCGCTTCGCTCGACGTGATGCGCCAGATCCGTGTCGGCCCGCATAGTGCGGCGTCTGAGCCGGGCCCCGCGTGCTATCAGCGCGGCGGCGATCAGCCCACCGTAACCGATGCCGATCTGCTACTCGGCCGCCTCGACCCCGTGAACTTTGCGGGCGGCAGCATCCAGCTCTCGAAGGAAAACGCCGCGGGTGCCATGGTCGCAAAGGTCGGCGGCGCAATCAACCTGAGCCCGGAAGAAACAGCCTACGGTGTCGCGGAGGTGGTCGACGAGAACATGAGCAACGCCGCGCGCGTCCACGCCGTAGAAAGCGGCAAGGACATCGGCGACTACACGATGATCACCTTCGGGGGCGCCGGTCCGCTGCACGCCGCACGCCTGTGCGAGAAGAGCGGCATCAGGAAGTTCATCGTCCCGCCAGGCGCGGGCGTCGGGTCGGCGATCGGCTTCCTTCGCGCGCCGTTTGGCTACGAGAGCGTACGCAGCGCCACCATGCGATTCAACGATTTCGATGCCGAAGTGCTCAACGAGATCGTCGACCAATTGAGCGAGGAAGCCCTTCACTTCGCGCGTCAGGGCTCGGGCGACGCGGAGCCCCATGTCGAGGTCAAGGCGTTCATGCGCTACGTCGGCCAGGGCTGGGAAATTCCGGTGGCCTTCCCCGACCGGAAGTTTGCCGCCGAAGATCGCGCCGCATTCACCGAGGCATTCACACGGGCATACGCGCAGTTCTTCGGCCGCCCCATTGAAGGGCTCGATATCGAAATTGTGAGCTGGGCCGTCAAGGCAAGCTCCCCTCTTCCTCCGGTCGAGCGACTCAAGATGGTGACGTCGCGCGACGCCGTCACGCCGGCCCAAACCCGCCAGATCTTCGATGCGGCACTTTCCCGCTTCGTCGAAGCCGCCATCGTGGAGCGTGCCTCGCTGAAGGTGGGCGAAAGCGTGACAGGCCCCGCCATCATCGTCGAGCCGGAAACGTCGACGCTCGTGACATCGTCTTTCGATGCCATGGTGCAGCCCGATGGCTGTCTGCTCGTTGTCGCCAAAGAACTGAACGCTGCCCGCGCGAACCAGGAGTAAAAGCATGTCCCTCAGCAATCTCGACACCATCCATATGCAGGTCATGTGGAACCGCCTGATCTCCGTGGTCGAAGAACAGGCCATGGCCCTCATCCGCACGGCCTTCAGCACGAGCGTGCGCGAGGCGGGCGACCTCTCCGCCGGCATCTTCGACAAGCGCGGCCGCATGCTGGCGCAGGCGGTCACCGGCACGCCGGGGCATGTCAACACGATGGCCGAAGCCGTCGAGCACTTCATGAATGACATCGGCATCGACCGGATGTACGAAGGCGACGTGTACCTCACCAATGACCCGTGGAAAGGCACCGGACACCTGCACGACTTCACAGTGGTCTCCCCTTCGTTCCATAACGGCGAGCTGATCGGCTATTTTGCAAGCACCGCCCACGTCGTGGACATTGGCGGTCGCGGCTTCGGCCCGGATTCGCGCGAGATCTACGAGGAAGGCCTCTTCGTGCCGATCATGAAGCTCATCGAGCGCTGCGAAGTCAATCGCGATCTCGTGAATATCATCCGCAACAACGTCCGTGAGGCAGACAAGGTGGTTGGCGATCTCTACGCCCTCGCCGCCTGTAATGAGACGGGTCACAAGCGTCTGATCGAAATGCTCAAGGAATTCGATCTCAAGGACGTCGAAGGGATCGGCGAATTCATTCTCGCGCGCAGCCGCGAGGCGACGCTCGAGCGTATCGCGGCGTTGCCGAAGCAGACCGCGACGAACGAGATGACCCTCGACGGCTACAACACGCCCGTCAAGCTGAACGTCACCCTCACCGTGAGCGACGATCACCTCCTCGCCGATTTCGCAGGTTCGTCGCCGGCCAGCCCCTTCGGCATCAACGTGCCACTGCTCTACGCCAAGGCATATGCGTGTTACGGCCTCAAGTGCATCATCGCGCCAGAAGTCCCGAACAACGCGGCATCGCTTGAACCGTTCCGGGTTCAGGCGCCTGAAGGCTGCATCCTGAACGCTCAACGTCCCAGCCCTGTCGCCGTGCGTCACGTACTCGGCCATTTCGTGCCTGACCTCGTGATGGGCGCACTGAACAAGGTGCTGCCGCACCGCGTCCCCGCCGAGGGCTCCGGCGCGCTGTGGAACCTGCATGTGAGCGCGCGTCCGGTTCGCGAGGATTCCGGCCTCAAGGGCAGCGAAATCCTGATGTTCAACAGCGGCGGCACCGGCGCGCGCGCGGAGCTCGACGGCCTTTCCGCAACGGCATTCCCGAGCGGCGTTCATGCCATGTCGGTCGAAGCCACGGAACAGGTGGGTCCGATCGTCGTCTGGCGCAAGGAAATGCGCTCGGGTTCGGGCGGCGCGGGTGAGCACCGCGGCGGCCTCGGCCAGATCGTGGAAATCGGTCCGCGCGATGGCTATCACTTCCGCTTCAATGCGATGTTCGATCGGATTGACCACCCTGCCCGCGGCCAGTCCGGCGGCAAAGGCGGCGCAGCCGGCGCGGTCACGCTCTCCGACGGCACGCGCATGAAGGGCAAAGGCACGCAGGCAGTTGGCGAGCACGAGCGCGTCACGCTTTCGCTGCCCGGCGGCGGCGGCGTTGGTTCGCCAGCGCAGCGTGATCGCGAAGCGCTGTTGCGGGACATCCGCAACGAATACATTTCCGAAACGCAGTTGCAGGAAGATTATGGACTCACGCTCGACGCGCTGAAGGCGTCGGTCACCCAGTAAGGAGCACAACATGAGTGACATTCAAACGCCCCCGTTCAAGAACATCCTGATCACTGGCGCAGCCGGTGCGCTCGGCAAGGTCCTTCGCGAGTCGCTGCGCCCTTACGCGCAGACGCTCACGCTCAGCGACCGTAGCGCGCTTGGAGACGCCCGCGAGAACGAGCGACATTTTGTCTGCGATCTGGCTGACCGCGATGCTGTCTTCGAAGTGATGAAGGGTGTCGACGTGGTGATTCACCTCGGCGGCGCACCGCGGGAAAACACCTTCCAGGTCATTCTCGATTCGAACATCGTTGGCGGCTACAACGTCTACGAGGCCGCCCGCCAATGCGGCGTCAAGCGCGTGATTTACGCGAGCTCGGTGCACGCGATCGGCTTCTACGAGTGCACCCAGACCATCGATGCGAACGTGCCGCAACGTCCGGACAGTCTGTACGGGGTAAGCAAGACGTTCGTGGAGAACCTCGCGCGCTACTACTTCGACAAGTTCGGCATTGAATCGGTGTGCATGCGCATCGGCTCGTGCTTCCCGAAGCCGGTAGATCGCCGCATGCTTGCGACGTGGCTCTCCTACGATGACTTCTCGCGCCTGTGCATTCGCGCGCTGATGGCGCCGAGCGTCGGCCATATGGTCGTCTACGGCAATTCGGATAACAGCGCGAACTTCTGGGACAACACCCAGGCGGCGTACCTCGGCTACCAGCCGAAGGATTCGGCTGATGCGTACCGCGCCGAGGTGTACGCCAATACGCCCATGCCCGACCCGCGCCATCCCGCCGTGCGATTCCAGGGCGGCTCGTTTGCGGCCGACGGTCACTTCGAAGACCTCAAAGCAAACTGAGTCTGGCGCCCCCAACAACTGTCTGGAACTTATCAAGATGGCACAACAGGCATCAAAGACCCATTACGATGTGGTCATCGTGGGTGGCGCTGTCGTCGGCAGCGCCACTGCGTACTTTCTCGCGAAAAACCCGGACTTCAACGGCTCGGTGCTGGTGATCGAGCGCGATCCGACTTACGCCCAATCGGCAACCGCGTTGTCGAGTGCATCGATTCGCCACCAGTTCTCGAATCCGCTGAACATCCAGATTTCGCGCTTCGGGACCGACTTCATCCGCAATTTTCACGAACTCGTGGAAGTCGATGGTGACGCGCCCGAACTCGGCTTCAAGGAAAACGGCTACCTGTACCTTGGCGACGCCAAAGGTGCACCGATGTTCGAGCGCAATTACGCGACCCAGCGCGAGCATGGCGCCGACGTCGTCCTGCTTGATCCCGAGCAACTCGCCGCGCGCTTCCCGTGGTTGAATACCGACCAGCTCGTCAACGGTGTGTACGGCCAATCCGGCGAAGGCTGGTTCGACAGCTACGGGCTGCTGCAGGGCATGCGCAAGAAGGCACGATCGCTCGGGATCGAATACATCGAGAACGAAGTCGTGAACGTCCTGCGCGAGCGCTCGAAGATTACCGGTGTGGTGCTCAAGAGCGGCGAGACCATCGGCTGCGATGTGATGGTCAATGCGTCGGGCACGCGCGGCCCGGCGATGGCGCGTCTGGCCGGCCTCGAGATCCCTGTCGAGCCCCGCAAGCGCTGCCTCTTCGTCTTCGATTGCCGCACGCCGCTCGAAGGTATCGTGCCACTGACGATCGATACGACCGGCATCTTCTTCCGCCCCGAAGGCAAGTACTACCTAACCGGCTGCTACCCCGATCCGGACCCGCTCGCCGACGTCAACGACTTCGATGTAATTCATTCGGAGTTCGAAGACATCATTTGGCCAGCACTGGCCGAGCGCATTCCGGCATTCGAGGCCATCAAGGTGGTGAACTCGTGGGCGGGCCACTACGACTTCTGCATGCTGGATCACAACGCAATCGTCGGGCCACATGCCGAGGTGAAGAACTTCCTGTTCGCCAACGGCTTCAGCGGGCACGGGCTGCAACAGTCGCCGGCAATCGGGCGCGGATTGAGCGAGCTCATTACCTACGGCGAATATCGTTCACTCGACCTGCAACCGCTCGGCTACGAGCGGGTCGTGGAGAATCGGCCCTTCCTTGAGGAAGGCGTAATCTGACCGGCACTCACGTTGTCCACGGCGTTCAATACGATGAAACATCCCCACTACCGAAGCGCCGTGGTCACCGGCGCTTCGAGCGGTATCGGGCGGGCCATCGCCCGCAAACTGGCCGGCGACGGCCTGCACGTCTATGCGCTCGGCCGCGACCTTAGTGCGCTCGATGCGCTCGCGCGCGAGACTGGCGCCACACCGGTGGCACTCGACCTGCGAAATTTGACGCCGCTGCGCGAGCTGTTCGACAAGGTCGGGATCGACGTCGTCGTCAACAATGCGGGACTGCTGCCAGGCATCAGCTCGTTTGCTTCGACATCGCCTGACGACATCGACAGCATGATCGACGTGAACCTGCGTGCACCGCTGCACCTCACGCAACTGGCGCTGCACAGCATGGTGGCGCGCAAGCGCGGGCACGTGTTTTTCGTGGGTTCGAGCGCGGGGCGTTTCCCTCACCCCAATACGGCGGTCTATGGCGCCACGAAGGCTGCAATCAGCCTCTTCTGCGACTCGCTGCGATGCGATCTTCTCGGCAGTAACGTTCGCGTCACGGAGATCGCGCCGGGTCGCGTGCAGACAAATCTGTATCGAACCGCGTTGGGCGAACAGGCTGCGAAGGAGAAGCTCTATGAGGCGTATCGCTCGATCCAGCCCGAACACATTGCGGAGCTAATCGCAACGGCGCTCGCCCTTCCCGAGTATGTCGATGTGTCTCGCCTCGAGGTCTTCCCGACTGACCAGGCGCCAGGCGGTTCACAGATCGTTTCGATGAAGTAAGACCGGAGCACACGAAGCCATGAAAAACCAGAAAGTTGTCATCGCCGGCGGCGCATCCGGGCTTGGCCTCGCGATCGCCAGGCTGATGCTCGCAGACGGCGTCGAGGCCATCGCCCTGGTCGACAAGAACGGCCTGCTGCTGGACGAAACCGTTGGTGCCTTGAAGTCCGAGGGGCATCAGGTTTATGGCGCGCAAGGCGACATTACGCGCAAGGAGTCCGCTCACGCGGTGTTTGCGAAGGCCGTCGATGCGCTCGGCCGGGTCGACTGCCTCATCAACAGTGCGGCGATCTACCCGAGACGCCCGATTCTCGAAATCAGCGACGACGAGTGGGACCTCGAGAATGCGGTCAACATCAAGGGGACGTACCACATGATGGTCGCCGCGATCGAGCACATGCGCAGCCGGCCGAAAGTGGAAGCCAACGTGGCCGGCCGCATCGTGAACATCACCTCCGTCGATGCCTTCAAGGCGCATCCCCAGAACGCGCACTACGCGGCAACCAAGGCCGCCGTGGTGAGCCTGACGAAATCGTTCGCGCAGGAAGTGGCGAAGGACGGCATTCTCGTCAACTCCGTTGCGCCCGCGGGATTTGCGACGGACCGCGCCAAAAAACTCGGCTTCCTGGGCGAGCTCGCTGCCGCCAATCCGCTCGGGCGCGCTGCGGAGCCCGAGGAAATTGCGCACTGGGTGATCATGATGGCCAGTAGCCGGAACACATATGCGACGGGAGAAAATGTGATCGTCAGCGGCGGCTACATCTACGTTTGACGCACATCATTGGCCCCGTCCTCGCGGTCTGGAGGGGGCGTCGGCCACACCGGATTGTGGTAAAGTCGTAATATGTCATATGGCGCAGGTCAGACGAGATCTGTGCGCCGCGCGGTACGTCTGCATCCGTGAATTGCAGCGCTCTCTGATCCGGTGTGGAGCATTCGGGATGACTCTGGACGCTGAAACCCTTCTCAAAAATGCCGCAAGTTCGGGAAAGCGGCGCAGCCTGACCGAACTGGTCATTCAGGCATTGAACGACAAGATCGATCGCGGCGAATACGCGCCGGGCGCGAAAATCCCAATCGAGCAGGAACTGTGCAATGAGTTCGGTGTGAGCCGCACGGTGATCCGTGAGGCCGTCGCCTCGCTGAAGCTCGGTCGCCGCTTGATTGCACGGCACGGCGTGGGCGTGTTTGTTGCCGAAGCTGGTCGCCAGCAAGACGAGCCTGACTTCATCAGTGGCGCGACGCTCAACAACTCCATGCATGTGCTCGAGCTGCGCATTGGCGTGGAAACCGAATCTGCGGCCTATGCCGCCCAGCGCCGATCTGAAGCCCACCTCCAGGCGCTCAAGGAAGTCTACGCCCGGATGGAAATCGTCTCGGCAGAGGACGATGCAGAGTGCGCACGCGCGGATTTCGAGTTTCACCTCGCCATCGCGACTTGTTCGGAGAACCCGCACTTTGCGTCCATTCTTCGCACTCTCGGCCAGGAGATCACCATCGATCTGCGGCTCAAGCACGCCAAAGCCGACGCCAAGGAGCGCAAAACCTATATCCGGCGCATCCAGCGCGAGCATGCGGACATCCTCGACGCGATCGAAAGACAGGATGAAGCCGCTGCACGACGCGCGATGCGCCGCCACCTGAATGAAAGCCTCGAGCGCTATCACAACCTGTCGAGTTCGCGCGCGGAATGACGCTTCGAAACGCTCGCCCAGCCTGCCATCGCAGACAGGCGAGCGCGCGCGGATAGATCCAATGGCTGCGCCACGCAGGACATCCGGCGCGGCGCGCGCAAATCGCTTCCATTATTCGTCGCTGGATCTATCGCCCCTCATAGGCTTGCCAGTACGATCCGGGCACATCAACAATGCGATGGCGCCAACGATAGCGGCACAGACCAGGTACCACGCGGGAATCATCCGGCTGCCCGTCGTCTGAATAAGCCAGGCGTTGATCATTGGCGCGGTTCCGGCAAAAAGCGCGACGGATACGTTGTAGCTGACCGCCATGCCCGTAAAGCGCACGCCCGCCTCGAACAGCGAGGGCACCTGTGAGTACACGCAGGCGAGCATGGCCGCGAGGCAAAGGTTCAGCATCACAAGCGCGGCGAACTGATAGCCGGTGCCTCCCGCTATCAGCATGCGGAAGGCGGGCACCGCCAACACGATCAGCGCGCAGGTTCCGGTCAGCATCAGTTGCTTCCTCCCGATCCGGTCGGCGAGTTTGCCGAGCAGCGGGATCGTGAAAATCAGGATGAACTGCGGAATCAGGGCAATCGCAAGCCCGGTCGACGGGTCGAGTCGCAATGCCATCACCAGATAGGTGGGCACATAGGTGACGACAAGAAACAGCGTGACGTTGGTTCCAATGATGATGCCACTCGACTGCAAAAGCGCAGCCTTGTGCGTTCGCAACAGCTCGCGGAATCCCCCCTCCCTTTTCCCGGTTTCGAATAGCGGCGACTCATCAAGACGGTAGCGGATATAGAGGCCGATCCCACCGAGCGGAAGCGCAAGAAGGAACGGCAGTCGCCACGCTCCCCCGTCGATTTGGGCAGGCGTGAAAGCGTGGTTAAGCACCGCGGCGACCATCGCACCGAAGCAGAAGCCACTCATGCACCCGACCTGAATCCAGCTCGTCATTGCCGTCCGGCACCGGTCGGGGCTGTATTCAGCGACGAATATCGCCGCGCCGCTCGCCTCGCCCCCTGCCGACACACCCTGGAGCAAACGAAGCACGACAAGCAGTAACGGCGCGGCCATGCCAATTGTCTTGTGATCCGGAACGAGCGCGATGCTGAAAGTCGCGCACGCCATCAACACGATCGTGACGGTCAGGACATTCTTGCGGCCATACCGGTCGCCGACCGGGCCAAAGATCAGCCCCCCGAACGGTCTTGCAAAGAAAGCCACGGCGAATGCCGCGAATGCCGCGACAATCTGCATGCCCGGAGCACTTGCGGGGAAAAAAACCCGTCCGAGCACTGCTGCGAGATATCCGTAAACCGAGAATTCGAACCATTCCACAAAACTGCCAACGACCGAGGCTGCAACGACACGCGTCAAATCCGCGCGCGCGACCCGACGCAGGGGCTCCGTCTGATGAAAGGCATGCTGTTCGCGGACCTCGCCATGCATGTCTGCCTGCGTGGACATCGTGACATCGGGATTCTTCATTCTCAAGACTCCTTACGGCCAGCGTGGGAACGCATGAGAAAGCGCGCAGATAATCTCCTGCGCGGCCCCATGCCGGACTGGCCGTATGCGAAAAGTCAGTTTTGAATCGGCTCGACCTTCTCGCCGTAGGCAACCGCCTGCGGCACCCACTTTCCGTTGACGACCTTGTAGAACGTTGCGGCCGGATCCTTCATGTCTCCATTCGGCATAAACGCGATGTTTCCGGAAATACCCACAAACGATTCCGACTTGATGAGCGGACCGTACACCTTGGGATCCGTCGAGTTCGCCTTCTTCATGGCGTTGATGAGCACCCACGTCGCGTCATAGGCCGCCGGTGCGTACGCCACGACCCCCTCGTTGTATTTGGCCTTCATCTTGGCGTCAAACGCTTTACCTTCTTTCATCTTCGAAAGGGGAATACCGTAGTCCCATGAGACCGCGCCATTCGCGCTATCGCCGGCGACCTTGAGGAAAGTGTCGTTTTCAAAACTGCCTCCACCGAGCAAGACCGCGCGCATACCAAGTTGACGCATCTGCTTTGCTAGCATTCCAGCCTGCTGGTCGAGTCCGGCCCAGAACACTACGTCCGGGTTGAACGACTTCATGCGAGTCAGTTGCGCCCTGAAATCAACAGCCTTGTCGGTGGTGTACTCACGGTCGACGACCTTGCCGCCCGCCTGCTCCACGCCCTTGACGAACTCGTCAGCCATCCCCTGGCCGAACGCCGTGCGGTCATCGATCACGGCGATGCTCTTGCCTTTCAGCGCCTGAACCGCTGAGTGGCCAGCAAGTTGGCCCATCTGTGCGTCAGAGTTCACGACGCGGAAGACGTTCGTGTACCCCTGGGCGGTCAGCATCGGGTTGGTCGCCGTCGGCGACACCATCGGAATGCCCGCAGCATTGTAGATCCGTGACGCTGGAATGCTGGTACCCGAATTGAAATGTCCCACCACGCCCGTCACTTTCGCATCCACCATTTTCTGGGCGACCTGAGAGCCCGTTCTGGGATCGCCCTGATCGTCCTCAGCGTCGAGCACAAAATGTGCGGGCTGCCCCCCAATCACGAGCTTCTGGGCGTTCGCGTCATCGATCGCGAGCTGCGCGCCCCGTTTGAGGTCAATGCCGTAGTGTGCCGATCCTCCTGTGAGCGGCGCCGCGAAGCCGATGACGACATCACCAGCAAATGCACCGGGGCTGAACACCACAGCGCCTGCTGCGAATGAAACTGCGAGCGCCACGCCATTAAGAGAGAACCGCTTTTTCATTTCATGCCTCGACTGGTGAGGGTATGGGAAACACGTCCGACTCGATTCGCCAGAGGAAGCACTGGATCAGGTCCTCATGTGGCCACGGCGGCCCTGTTGTCTATCCAGCAGCGCTGACCTCATACCGGGGTCAGCGCCTAGGCGCCGCCATACGCACAAGGTATTAGGTAGGACATCATATGTCAATGGCTCAAAAAAGCTGCGCTAACCAGGGTTTTCATCATGCTTCCGTTTGCGAACCCTACTAGCTACGCTGCTCATGCACCCCTGCCCGCAATGATCCGAATCCCATGTTTGCGAGGCAGCGCGGGCTCTGTCTGCCGAAACTTGCCACGCTTTGGCGGCGAATTGGTCCATGCTGATCCAGCCGATCAATTGGTCGTGTACAAATGGCCATCGGAGAATATTGGCGGCGCGGTGTGCAACATTTATTGCGGAGTTTGTGCCGCGGAATGCCCAGCCAATGTAGTCGCGTCAGCCGCAGAGCTCGAGGTCACGTAAAACGTGTCTGCCGACCTCAACGCCGCGTTCGCCAAGCGGTTGTCCTGCTGCGGGCTCCGCTAGCGTGCATTCGCTGCGGAGCGCGGCCACGCATTGCACGAAAAATTCTCTGCTCGCAGAGCCGAAGCGCAAATTGGCATTTTTCACGCGTGGGAGATACAGGATCTGAAGGCTTGCCTATCGTGCGCAATGCGCCGGAGCGGACCGAGGTTCGCCGGAATGCCTGCGTAGCCAAACTGGCAGGGGGCGACCCGCACGCTGAATGCAGCCGTGCGGTCACGAAGGCATCCTCTAGAGAAGATCTTTACTAGCGTATTCGACGCGACGACTGCGCCGCGAGTAGCGGCGTCCTGCTTTGCTCAGTGCTCGTCGTGACATCAGAAGCGATGCACAATTCCTACGCTGAGGCTAACCATGTTACGCGACGACGACGGTGAAGAGTTAAAGCCGTCGCCGATTGTCGCGGTCGCGTTGATGATCTGCGTGCCGCCGCCCATCGCGTTCGGTGCAAGTGTCTGGCCGTTCGCACGCTGATATGCCTGCAATGCATAGAGGCCAGTACGCTTGGACAGCGAATAGTACTCGGCTAGGCTGACCTGTTGGTAAGACGCATTGCTCGAAATGCCGTTGGCCTTCGTCGCGCGTGTATAGCTGTAACCCACGCCAAAATCCCACACCACTGACGGCTTCCAATGCAGCGCGATACCCCCCGTGTTCCAGATCGCCTCATCGTGAAATGCCGAACCTGCCCCAGGGATGTATTGCACGTTCGAGTACGTGGCAGAGATGTCAAACTCGCTACTGAAAGTGTAGCCTGCGGCAACTGCGAAACGTTGCTGCGCGCGCGCCGACTGATAGCCGAAATTTACGGCCGAGATGGCCTCCTGCGCACCTGCATTCGAGGTTGTCGTGTCAGCGCCGAATGCACCCCCGTTCACGTTCGAATTATTGATCCGGGAGAAGCCAGCCGCGACGCCAAATGGACCTTGCACATACTGAATTGCCGCGGTCCAGGTTGATCCCTGATATGCACTGCCGGGAACACCGGCGAACGAATACGAGCCGCTGAACTTCAAACCATACAGGTTCGGCGACATGTATAGGAGCGTATTGTTGGCGCGATACACCGCGTCGAAGCCGTCGAGATCGCCGGGGTGTGCGCCAGAGAAGCCAGTCAGCCATGTCGTCGGGCTGTAAGGTACAAGCAATTGATAATATGACTCATACTGTCGGCCAGCCGTTAGCGAACCATAGTTGACGTTGCTCACGCCGACGAACGCTTGCCGGCTGAACATCAGGTTGCTCGTCGACATTGCGCCGTTGTTGCCATTGAACCCCTCTTCCAGCGTAAAAATCGCCTTCGTGCCCGCACCGAGATCTTCTGCGCCCTTCAGACCGAAGCGGCTGCCGTTCCATACGCCTGTGATCATCTTCACCTGCGAATGGCCACCGGAGATAGAACCAAGTGTTGTCGAACTAGACTGATATCCGATCCCGTTATCGACGACGCCGTACAACGTTACGCTGCTCTGCGCGAAGGCGGGTATCGCGACAATCATCGCTGCGCCCGCGAACGCGGCCTTGACTTCAGGGTAATGTCTTCTCATCTCCATGTCCTTTGTGTACTGAGCGTCATCGGAAAGGACTCGTCTCGCCTGGTTGGCGACAGACAAGCGAAATCCGTCGCAGCCAGCGCTGCGGGCGTTGCACATTACAGAAAATTCAGATTAAAGCGAACGTAAATACTGCTTAAGAGTACGAACTAAGTGATTTTCGAATTTGTACTATGCAGATGACCTGGTTAGCCATCGCCAAGCGGAAACGGTCGCAAAACATGCACAAAGCAGAAAGATCGAAAGCCTCCGGCCATCAAGTCCCTCCGCCGCCAGACACTTGGCGCGGTTAACCAAATGTCAGTCCTCGGCCGACTTCTAAGGTCCCTCCTCCATCGCATAACAGCAGTGCGCCCACACTGGCCTCGCGGGGACCTGCGGGATACTCCATACGGACGAAATATTCCCATTTGTCCCTTGTAGCGCGACGCCGGGCAGACAACGAAGGTCGTCCTACACCACAGACTTCATTGCTTCAAGGGGGCTGCGTGAAGTCAGTGAGCCGTGCCGCATATATGGACACAATATCGTGGATACAGTATGAAACAACCTGGGTAAACCACTGCATATTGGATGCAATTTATTATATATAATTTTCCACGTAAGGGATTTGTGCCACGGATGACTTCTACTACAACGCGGAAGTGACCAAAGGAGGCCAGATGAAACAGGAGCTGAAATCCGGAACGCACACAGCATGTGGCGCGACCGAGAGCAACGCGGTCTACAGGAGGGTGATTTGGCGAATCATGCCGATCATCTTCGCTTCATACATCGTGGCAATCGTCGACCGTATCAACGTCGGCTTTGCCAAACTCCAGATGGGAGCAGACATAGGACTGTCTGCCACCGCTTTCGGCTTCGGAGCGGGTGTTTTCTTCATCGCATACTGCTGCCTCGAAGTTCCGAGCAATCTTTGCCTCACGAAATTCGGAGCGCGCGTATGGATTCCCCGAATCATGCTTACATGGGGGCTGGTCACTGCCGCAACCATGTTCGTTAGAACACCATTTCAGTTCTATATCGCCCGAGCGCTACTGGGTGTCGCAGAAGCGGGCTTTTATCCAGGCATGATTTTTTACCTGTCGCAATGGTTTCCAGACGAGCGCCGCGCTAAGGCATTTGCGCTTCTAAGTATTGCTGGTCCGACAGGGGCCGTAATCGCTGGACCACTATCAGGGTGGATTCTCACACACTTAAATGGCGTTGCAGGCGTACACGGCTGGCAGTGGCTGTTTCTCTTGCAAGGCGTCCCGGCGATTGCGATGTCAGTCGTGTTCTTTATATTTATGCCAGCGTCGCCGGCGCATGCTTCGTGGCTGTCGATAGCAGAAAGACAGTTACTTGCCGATGCGGTCGAATCCTCATCTGTATCACAGAAGACAAATGGTTCGCTCGCGAAAGTGATAGTGAATCGCAAAGTCTGGCTGATGGGACTTATCCTCGCGTCGTGCTATCTCGGGTTCTACTCGGTGGCGTTTTGGGTTCCGACTCTCGTCCATTCAGCTGGAGTCGCCGGACTGCAGAACGTTGGCTTTCTTGCGGCAATTCCGTTTCTCGGCGCGGCACTGGCAGCTGTACCTGTCGGGAGTTTCGCCGACCGGACTGGATCCCATCGCACCGTGATTGTATTGGGCATTGTCATTGCTGTTGGCGGGCTTCTCATCGCTTCCGTTGACGCACATAGCGTCTTTCTGACCGTATCTGGGTTGACCCTTGCAGCGTCGTCCTTTCAGGGAGTCGTACCGGTCCTGCTGACAGTCAGCGGCCGCGGTTTCAACGGCAAAAGCGCGGCCGCCGCGTTTGCGCTCATCAATACGCTGGGGTCCATTGGCTCATTTTTGGGGCCATATTTGATGGGACTGGGCCAGGATCTCGCCGGAAGTTCAAGCGCCGCACTGAGAATAATTACGGTGCTCGTGCTTCTCATCGCTCTGGCCGCCACGCGTCTACCTCAATCCACTGGGCATTTACGGCGTGACGGTCCGGTGCGGAGCTGAGACGGATGGCTCGCAGTTCATTCTGGATGAGAGGAGCGCCGCGCGAACCTCTCAATTGTTCATCGTTAAGAGGAAGTCGAAGATGAATACTACCGTGACCTTGACAGTGCGAACACGCGTCCCGTTCGCGGCGGGAGCGTCCTTTGGTCAAGTTGGGCAGTACGAGTTGATTAGAGGCATCGCAAAGTTCAGCGTCGATCGTGAAGACAGTTCAGTCCGACAAATAATGGACTGCGAAGCGATTGATGGAGCACACGACAAGATCGAGTTCGAGGCAGACGTGTGCATGTTGAAGCCAATTGATATGACGCGTGGCAATGGAAGATTGCTCTACGAGGTGAACAATCGTGGCAACAAACACGCTATAAGGTTTTTCAACGACGCCTCATTGAGGAAAGACGGTTCGCACGACAACGGACTCGAATTCGCGGACTCGGCGGGCAACGGCTTTCTCATGAGGGAAGGTTACTCTGTCGTATGGTCGGGCTGGCAAGGAGATCTGCTGCCTGGCAATGATCGAATGACGATTGCCTTGCCGAAGCTTCGTGGTAACTTATGCGGCCTTGTTCGAAGCGAGATTATCGTCGAGGACGACAACGTCAAATGCATGCCGCTGAGCGGGAACAACTTTACGCGTTGCTATCCCGTGGCAAATTTGGACGATCCGAAGGCAACGGTCACCGTACGAGAACACGGCCGGTCAGAGCGTATTAAACTGCCGCGCTCGTCGTGGAGCTTCGCACAGGTCGGGGTTGACGGTAAGCCGGTTCCATCAAATCAACACATCTGCATCGCCGATGGGTTTCGACCTGGATGGCTGTACGAGGTCGTTTATACCGCTCAGGAGCCACTTCCGCTTGGGTTGGGATTTATCGGGGTTCGTGAACTTCTGGATTTCCTGGCGCATGGGGAGCGGGATGCTGCGGGCCATGTCAATCCACTCGCGGACCGGGGCAAGCACATTGACAAGGTATACGCCTTCGGGACCTCTCAATGTGCTAGGTTTCTCCGGGAGTTCGTTTATCGTGGATTGAATCAAGGCAAGCGCGGTGGTGGCGTCATCAATGGTTTGATCGCTCACGTCGCGGGAGCCGGCCGGGTCACACTGAACTACCGTTTTGCCCAGCCAGGTCGTCACCCTCGCCAACATCAAGATCAGCTCTATCCTTCGGATGAGTTCCCGTTCGCGTACCCGGTGTCGGAAGACCATATTACCGGTAAGGTGGACGGCATTCTCAAACGCCCGGACAGCGACCCGTTCGTCATACATACCCAAGGGGCCGCTGAATACTGGGAACGGAGGGGCTCACTTGTGCATACCGACACACGGGGGCGAAGGCTTCCGGATCACGAGCGAGCTCGTGTGTACCTCTTTTCGTCGGCGCCACATGATCCCGCCCCCTACGATGAGCATTCGCGCAGCACGCTGAGGTATCCGCGCAGCACGTTGCGTTCGACTGCATTGCTGCGCGCGCTACTGGTGGCACTCGACGACTGGGCTACTAATGGTGTGGTACCACCTGAGAGCAAGGTGCCTGAGATCGAGACCGGTACCGGCGGGTTTGCAGAAGACGCACTAGCCAATTTTCCAGCCCTGCCACATGTTGAGCTGCCAACTGAGCCTAATAGAGCGTTTCTGATCGACTTCGGCGAGCAGTTCGACGCACGAATTTTTGCGATGGAACCTCCCGCTGAGGACTTGTCAAAGGAATACCCGTTGGTTCTTGCCAGAACAGACTCGGACGGGCTAGAGATCGCCGGTATCAGAACCCCTGATGTTGAAGTGCCGATCGCCACCTATACTGGTTGGAACTTGCGCACGAATGGGCGAGGTGCTCACGATCAAGCGGGAATTATGGGAAGTGAGTTTCCATTCGCGCTCTCTGACAAAGAGCGTAGCGCCAGCGATCCACGCGCTTCCCTAGAGCAACGCTATGCTTCAAGGGAGGAATACATTCGCCTGGTCACGCGTGCCGCCAACCAACTCGTTACGGAACGCCTCCTCCTTCAGGAAGATGCCAATCGTTATATAGAGATTGCATCCTCAGCTTCCGATTTCCGGGCGAGTGGCTCAGGTTGAAATTCGGATCGCCCACACTGTTTGATGCTTTATAACAGCCTGTCGCACGCGTGCTTATCCGCCAATACGGCACAGCACGTGTGGCTGCCCCGTGGCGTTTGTGCTTTAGCGAGTTGGTGACCGCGCGAGTAGTACGCGGTCGTCCTTTTTGTGCGCCGGGCAACGCATACACGTGCGGTCGCAAGTACCGCTGTCAGCCGAACAGCGGTAAGCGGCCAGCTGTCCCATCTTGACGGACCAGATTAGGTCGTCGTGAGCGGTTTCCAGCGGTGGGGCAGTAGCGATGCGATGTTGCTGTTCCGATGTGTCGGCAGGCGCGTCAGAACGTCCTTGAGGTACGCATGAGGCTCGTGGCCGTTGA
>JAITTX010000156.1 GCA_031286755.1 Paraburkholderia sp. | reverse complement strand
GCGCGGCGCTGCTCGCGACCGAATACGCGCCGCAAGGCAAGCGCGGCTGGTTCGGCATGTTCCCGCAACTCGGGCCCTCGGTGGGCTTTCTGGCGTCCAACGGCCTCTTCTTCGGCCTTGCCACCACGCTCTCCGACCAGCAGTTCCGCGACTGGGGCTGGCGCGTGCCGTTCATCGTCTCGGCGGTGCTCGTCGCGCTGGGCCTCTATGTGCGCCTGAAGATCGCCGAAACGCCCGCGTTCAAGGCCGCCATCGAGCGCGACGAGCGCGTGCGCGTGCCGGTCGCCGCGCTGCTCTCGAAGCACTGGTGGCCGACGCTGCTCGGCGCGCTCGCGATGGTGGTCTGCTACACGCTGTTCTATAACGCAACCGTGTTCTCGCTCTCGCACGGCGTGAGCGCCTTGCATATCCCGCGCCCGACTTTCCTCGGCATGCTGTGCATCGCTGTGGTGTTCATGGGCATCGCCACACCGATCTCGGCCTGGCTTTCCGACCGCTTCGGCCGCAAGCCGGTGCTGATCGTAGGCTGCATCGCCGCCATTCTCTCGGGCTTCACGATGCAGCCCCTGCTCGGCAGCGGTTCGCTGCCGCTCGTGCTGCTCTTCCTCGTGATCGAGCTGTTCCTGATGGGCGCCACCTTCGCGCCGATGGGCGCCCTCCTGCCCGAGCTCTTCCCCACCAGCGTGCGCTACACGGGCGCGGGCGTCGCGTACAACCTGGGCGGCATCCTGGGCGCGTCGGTGGCGCCGTACATCGCACAGGTGCTCGCCGCGCGCGGCGGCCTCTCGTGGGTCGGCGCCTATGTTTCGATCGCGGCATGCGTGAGCCTCTTCGGCGTGTTGTGCATGCGCGAGACGCGTCACACGTCGCTGACTTGAGTCACGGCGCTGAGTTACAGCGCCGAGTCGCAGCACTGAATCGCCGCGCTCAGCCGCGGTACCGATTCACGAACACTGAATCGCGGTGCACAAACGCAGCGCGGCAATCCGGCAGGTACGCCGGGCCATGTGCGCCCGGCAACGCACCGACAACAAAAAAGCGGAGTCCGCGAGGCGGATTCCGCTTTTTTGTTGTCGGGGACACCAGCGTGTCTATACTCGAATCGACGAGGTCCGTGTCCGTCTGCCAGGGAGGTCAACCATGAACCTGAATCTGAGCAACGCCGATATCGTACTGATGATCGCACTCGCGCTGGGTATCTCACTCGTTCTGGCCTTCCGCCTGCGCACGGCAACCTGGCGTTCAGTCGTGCTGGAAGCACTGGTTGCCAACGCCGCGGCAATCGCGGCGGTGGTCGCGGTCGAGTTGCTGCTCGCCTGAGCGCACCGCCCCGCTCCACGGGAGCTTCATCGATAGTAATAGCCGTGGTGGTAGCCTCCGCCGTAATAGCCACCCGCCGGCACCACGACGCACCCGCCCAGCGCCGCTGCGAGCAATGCACCTGCAATCAGGGTACGCGTCAGTCGTTTCACTTCGTTCTCCCATCGAGTCAATGTCTGTTGTCCGGCCCTGTCCTGCGTGGACCATGCGGGCTGCGGACGCTTTCGATTGAACACGACGGCGCACGTCTGAGGCGTTGCAATTTGTAAGAGGCCGTATGCCTGGTGTTACAGCCTGCGCAACGTCTCGCAGGCGCACGCGCCGTCGGCGCGGCACGCACCAGGCAACGGCGACACTTTTAACAACTATGTAATGGGAAATAGCGCCGGGGAAATGACGCCGGAGAGAAACCGCGCCTCGAAAACAGCGCGCTGCTCAGGCCGCGGTTGCGAGCGGCCCCTTCGCGGCATCGCCGCCATTGCGCGCGGGATAGACGCGATCGACGGCGTCGAGCGCAACCGCAACGGGCGGCACGTGATGCCCGTCGCCAACCGAAATCGAGCGGTTGGGCGCACGCACGCCAAGATGCTCCGCGTCTGTTGCGACGAAGATCATGACGGTCGGCTTGAGCAGCGCATGGCCGAGATGCACGAAGCCCGTGTCGGTGCCGACCACGAGTGCGCTGTCTTCGATGCGCTGCGCGACTTGCAGGACCGTGAGGCGCGGCAGCACCGTCGCGCCGGGCACGAGCGCGGCGATCTCGCGAGCGGTGGCGTGCTCGGCATCCGAGCCCCACGGCAATTCGATGCGCAGGCCACGTGCAACGAGTGCGTGGCACAGCTCGCCCCAATGCTCGACGGGCCATTTCTTCTCTTCCTTCGAAGTGGCATGGAAGATCAGCGCCGTGGGCGCGTCGGGCGCGGGGAGCGCTTTGCCGTCGCGCGGAATGCGCATCTGGAAATCGGGTGGCGTGTCGACCTTGTAGCCCAGCGCCTCACCCGTGCTGATGCGCATGCCCAGCCACGCATCGCACTTCGGACGCGGACCGAAGCGGCCGTTGTAGGCAAAGGCCGCGCCGCGTTCGCCGAGATCCTGAGCGAGATAGCCGAAACGCCGCCGCCCGCGCGCGAGAAACGCGATGATCGCGCTCTTGTAGACGCCATGGATATCGATGATCGCGTCGTAGCGCTCGGCGCGCAGCTCGGCAATCGATGCCCAGATCGCCTTGAAGTCGCTCCAGCTGCGCGCCTTCTTGAAGCGGCGCAGCGGTGCGTAGAGTGCACGGTCGACGCCGGCGTTCCAGCGCACGATATCGGCGAACAACTCGTCGGAGGCCCAGTCGACCTTCACGCCGGGGAATGCGCGCTGTACGTCGGCCACGACCGGAAGCGCCTCGACGATATCGCCGAGCGAGGTCACTTTGACAATCAAAACTCGTTTCATTGTGCTGCAGCCATGCAAAGCCCGATTTCCATAATTTTGCCTTGAATTTTTCCCGAGATTTTAGCGGAGCCGGGACCGGCTCAGCGGACAAATCTACGAGTGCGCGCGATTCATCAGTCCCTTCTTTATCCGATCTGCCCCGGAAGTTCGCCTCAGGGACGCTCGCCCCGCTGCACAGGCGCACCCGGCACCCGGCTACACGCCGCTACAATCGTTTCTTTGCGTCTTGAATCAATCCATGCGCACCATGAATCCGAACCTTCCTGGGCTGCTCATGCGGCGCGCGCGGCGCCTGTGGCGACAGTACGGCGTGCTCTGGCTCGGCGCGGTCGCGGTCGGTCTTGTGGCGGTGCTTTACGCGCGTCTCATCGACTGGGGCTACAACGCCTTTCTGCGCGTGCAGCACGAACACATCTGGCTGCCGCTCATCGTCACGCCCGCGGTTGCGGCTGCCGCCGTGTGGCTCACCCGCACCTTCTTTCGCGGCGCCGAAGGCAGCGGGATTCCGCAGGTGATCGCCACGCTGCACACGAAAACCGGCGAAGCGGGAATGCGCCTGCTCACGCTGCGCATTCTCGCGGGCAAGATCGCCGTCTCGTTCCTCGCCATTCTCGGCGGTTTCACGATCGGCCGCGAAGGGCCCACGGTACAGGTGGGCGCGGCGCTGATGTTCAACATGCGCCGCCTCTATCCGCGCTCGAACGCGGTCATCGAGCGCAAACTCGTGCTCGCCGGCGCGGCTGCGGGGCTGTCCGCGGCGTTCAACACGCCGCTCGCGGGCATCGTGTTCGCCATCGAAGAACTCACGCGCAGCTTCGAGGCGCGCGCAAGCGGCGTGGTCATCACGTCGATCATCATCGCCGGCGTGATCGCGCTCGGCCTGAACGGCAACTACACGTATTTCGGCACGATCCAGATCGGCGCGCACTTCCCCAACCTGCTCGCGGTGGCCGTGGTCATCACCGCGCTCGTCACCGGCGTCGCGGGCGGCATTTTCGCGTGGTTGCTGCTCAATACCCAGCGCTGGATTCCCGCACCGCTGCGCAAGCTCCATGCCGAACGCCCCATCGTGTTCGCCGCCCTTTGCGGTTTTGTCATCGCGCTGATCGGACTCGTCTCGGGCGGCACGACGTTCGGCAGCGGCTACGCCGAAGCGCGCGGCCTGCTCGATGGGCACGAGCACCTGTCGATCGCGTACCCGTTCCTCAAGATGGCCTCGATGGTCGGCTCCTACCTGCCGGGCATTCCGGGCGGCATCTTCGCACCTTCACTGTCGATCGGCGCGGGCTTCGGCAATGTGCTGCACATGCTATTCAACAACATGCAGTTGCCGATGCTCATCGCGCTCGCCATGGTCGGCTATCTCGCGGCAGTCACGCAGTCGCCCATCACGTCGTTCGTGATCGTCATGGAAATGATCGACGGCCACGCGCTCGTGATCTCGCTGATGGCCACCGCACTGATCGCGAGCCGCGTCTCGCGCATTTTTGCGCCGCCGCTCTACGAAACGCTCTCGCTGCGCTACGCGCGGCCGGCCATGGCGGCGACCAGCGCGACGCATGCCGCACACGAGCCTCGCGCGCCCAGCGACGCCGGCACGCCTGCGGCAAACCAGGCCACGGAAGGCGCGCCGGAAAGCGGCAAGCCCGGCCACACAGCAGCGGACGGAACCGCAAATCGCTGATGTACGCCGGGCCTGCTGCGCGATCAAGTGGAATGGAGCATCAATAAATCACGACGGGCGCGGGGCGCACGTACATGGGCCGTGCCGGAACGACGATGCAACCGGCCAGCATGAGCACGAGCGCCGCAGCGGCAAGCAATTTTTTACTCATAGTGTTTTCCTGTCGGCAGAAGTTAGTGCTTCAGCACTTACTCCGGCCCCATGCAAAGCGCTTGCTCTGGTCCCATACTTCGCGATCGACCAGAGGGCACGCGAAAAGCGAAGCCCGACGCGCACAGGCCATCAGAGCGCCTCAAACGAACTCAAACGACCGGCCTGTGCCTCCAGGCGCCTCAGGCCACCCAGCGACCTTCGATCCAGCGCCAGTTCGGGCCGTGCGCGACCCAGTGGCCCGGCACCCAGTGATAGCCGACACGTTCGGCTTGCCAGTGGCCCGCGATCCACACGTAATGGCCGCGATCCCAGCGCCAGTGGCCCTGGTCCCACACGTAGCCAACGCGCGGCGCGGGCACGACTTCGACGCGCACGGGCGGCGGCGCACTCGGCGCGATGACGACGACCTCGGCGAGTGCAGGCGCCGCGACGGCGCAAGCACCCGCGACAACGATGGCGGCCTTGGCAACGAGCAGGCGGATGGAGTGGTTCATATCAATCTCCCCTTCGAGTTGGACGCCGAGAGTGGCGCTACCCGATCAATGCGCGAGCACGCGCTTGCGCTGACAACGGCCGTGTTACCGCGAGGGGTGAAGTGAAACCGAATATTTCGACAAGGAGAGCTGCGCCGCAACGTCCATGCGGAACGCGCACGGCGCCCGCACGCAAACGCGCGCATGCGCGCAAAGCGATGGCGTTGGAAATATTGAGATGCACGCGGCGCACAACGGCACCGCGCGCATCAAGTGCTTCAGGCCTGCGGAATCTCGATCTTGACCTCGAGCACTTCAAGGTCGTCCTGGCGCTCGAGGCTCACGCGAATGTCGTCGTCGGAGATCTTGATGTACTTCGAGATCACCGCAACCAGTTCGCGTTGCAGGGCCGGCAGATAATCGGCGGGCGGATGACCGCCTGCACGCTCGTGCGCAATGATGAGCTGCAGGCGTTCCTTCGCTACCGAGGCGGACTTCTTCTTCTCGCCGAGAAAAAACGAAAGAAACGACATGACGTGCGCCTCCCTTACTTGCTACCGAAGAGGCGCTGCAGGAGCCCCGGCTTCTGGTAATCGGTGAAACGAAGCGTCTTGTCTTCGCCGAGAAAGCGCGAGACCACGTCCTTGTACGACTCCGCGACATCGGTGCCGTCGAGATGGACTGCAGGCAGACCCTGGTTCGATGCGTGCAGCACCGCTTCCGATTCCGGAATCACGCCGATCAGCTCGATGCGCAGGATCTCCGAAATATCCGAAAGCGAGAGCATTTCGCCTTCGCTCACGCGCTTGGGGTTGTAGCGCGTGATCAGCAAGTGCTCCTTGATCGGATCCTTGCCTTCGATCGCGCGCTTGGTCTTCGACGACAGCATGCCGAGGATACGGTCCGAGTCGCGCACGGAAGACACTTCCGGATTCGTCACGATGAGCGCTTCGTCCGCGAAGTGCATCGCGAGCAGCGCGCCCGATTCGATGCCCGCCGGCGAATCGCAGATGATGTACTCGAAGTCCATCTTGCGCAGCTCTTCGATCACCTGCTCCACGCCTTCCTTCGTGAGCGCGTCCTTGTCGCGCGTCTGCGAAGCCGGCAGGATGAAGAGGTTCTCGCACTTCTTGTCCTTGATGAGCGCCTGATTGAGGTTCGCCTCACCCTGGATCACGTTGATCAGGTCATACACGACGCGGCGCTCGCACCCCATGATGAGGTCGAGATTGCGCAGGCCGACGTCGAAATCGATAACCACGGTCTTGTGGCCACGCAACGCGAGGCCCGATGCGAAACTCGCGCTCGTGGTCGTTTTGCCGACGCCACCTTTGCCCGAAGTCACCACAATGATTTTTGCCATTCCCTTACCTTGCGTTCGTCAGTTTCTCAGTTTGGTCTCATCGCGTGCCGCTCACGCTCGAGCGGCAACTCAGGTGAGCCTCAACGGTTCGATCAAGAGTCTTTCTTCGTCGAGCCGGATTTGCGCCGGCTTGCCCTTCACCTCTTCGGCAAGTGGAACTTCAGCGGTACGGTAGATACCCGCGATCGAAATGAGTTCCGCCTCGAGGCTCGTGCAGAAAATGCGCGCGTCGTGGTTGCCGTGCACGCCCGCGAGCGCGCGGCCGCGCAACGGCGCGTAAATATGGATGTTGCCCTCGGCAATCACTTCCGCCCCGTTGGACACCATGCCGAGCACCACCAGGTCGCCCTTCGCGTAGATGCGCTGGCCCGAGCGCAGCGGCCGGTCGATCACGAGCGTCGGCTCCGGGCTCGCCGAGCGCGCCATGGCGGCGGCCGCTTCGGCTCCCGCGGCTGCTTC
>JAITTX010000086.1 GCA_031286755.1 Paraburkholderia sp. | reverse complement strand
TGCACGAGGCCTTCGATGAACAGCGAATCGAGCTGCACGAAAATGCCGAACGACGTCACGCCGCTCACCATGCCGCCGTATTCCTCGCCGAGCTTGTCGCGCATGAAATAGCACTTGAGCCAGGCTTCGACATCGCGCGACGCTTCGTCGGCGCGGCGCTCGTTGGCCGAGCAGTGCAGGCCCAGTTCTTCCCAGATCGCCGTGTTGGCGCCGCGCGCGCGCTTGCCGCGCTTCGCTTCGTCCTCGGCCTGCATCGCGCGGGCGCGCGGCGAGAGCGCCGTATTGAGCTCGACGCCTTCGGGCGCCGCCGGCTGATACTTCTTGCCTTGCAGGATCGCGTAGATCGAGCGGTGCGTGAGCAGGTCGGGATAGCGGCGGATCGGGCTCGTGAAGTGCGCGTAGGCCTCGTAAGCAAGGCCGAAGTGGCCGATGTTGTCCGGACTGTAGACGGCCTGCTGCATCGAGCGCAGCAGCATGGTCTGCAGCATCTGGGCGTCGGGCCGGTCGCGGATGTGCGCCATCAGCGCGGCGTAGTCGCTCGCGTGAGGCGTGTCGCCGCCGCCCAACGAAAGGCCCATGCCGCGCAGGAAAGTGCGCAGGTTTTCGAGCTTTTCCGCGCTCGGTCCCGCGTGAACGCGATAGAGGCCCGGATGCTTGTTGCGCTTCATGAAGTCGGCCGCGCAGACGTTGGCCGCGAGCATGCACTCTTCGATCAGCTTGTGCGCGTCGTTGCGCTGGCGCGGCACGATCTGCTCGATCTTGCCCTGCGCGTTGCAGACGATATAGGTTTCGGTGGTGTCGAAGTCGATCGCGCCGCGCTTCTGGCGCGCCGCGAAGAGCGCCTTGTAGACACCGTAGAGGTTCTGCAGATGCGGCAGCAGCGCCGCGCGCCGCATCGCCTCGGGGCCCTTGGTGTTCTTGAGCACCGCCGCGACTTCGGTATACGTGAGGCGCGCCGCCGAATGCATCACGCCCGGGTAGAACTGATACGCCTTGATCTCGCCGCGCGCGGTGATGACCATGTCGCACACGAGCACGCAGCGATCCACGTGCGGGTTGAGCGAGCACAGGCCGTTCGAGAGCTTCTCGGGCAGCATCGGAATCACGCGGCGCGGGAAGTACACCGAGGTGCTGCGCTCGATGGCATCCACGTCGAGCCCGCTGCCGGGCAGCACGTAGTGCGAGACGTCCGCGATGGCCACGAGCAGGCGGAAGCCGTCGCCGCGCCCGACCTTCATCGGTTCGCAGTAGACGGCGTCGTCGAAGTCGCGCGCGTCTTCGCCGTCGATGGTGACGAGCGGCACGTCGCGCAAGTCGACGCGATAGCGGATATCGGTGGGCCGCACGGCGTCGGGCAACTTCGCGGCGTCGTCGAGCGCGGCCTTGCTGAACTCGTGCGGCACGCCGTATTTGCGCACGGCGATCTCGATCTCCATGCCCGGATCGTCGATGTCGCCGAGCACTTCCATCACGCGGCCGAGCGGCTGCGAGTGGCGGCTCGGGAAGTCGGTGAGCTCGACCACCACCACCTGCCCGACCTTGGCCTTCTTCGCGTTCTGCGTGACGAGGATGTCGTGGCCGATGCGCTTGTCCTCGGGCGCGACGATGAGCGCGCCGTTCTCGTTCAGGAGCCGCCCGATCACGCTGCGGTTCGCGCGGTCGGTGACCTCGACGATGTGCCCTTCCGGACGCCCGCGGCGGTCGTAGCCGACGATGCGCGCGAGCACGCGGTCGTTGTGCATGACCTTCTGCATCTCGCCTTGCGGCAGGAACAGATCGTCCTGGCCGTCGTCGCGCACGAGGAAGCCATAGCCGTCGCGATGGCCCTGCACGCGGCCGGCCACGAAGTTGGAGGGATGCGCGAGCTGATAGTGGCCGCGCGAGTCGAGCCGGATCTGCCCGTCGCGCTCCATTGCGGCGAGCCGCCTGAAAAACCCTTCGCGCTCCTGGCGCTTGATAGCCAGCGCCTCGGCGATATCGTTCGCGGTACAGGGCGATTCGCTGGTCCGCAGCACGCCGAGGATCTCTTCGCGGCTGGGAATCGGATACGGATATTTGCTCAAGGGCTTGTCGATGGTTGTTCTCGTGACGTGGACGTCGGAGTGAGCGCGGACACGGGAAATCATGCCGCGCCCCGGTCTTCGAGTGCTGCAACATGCGGCGGATACAGACTGCGCGTGCCGCCCGCGCAATGCACGACGACACGTTGAATGCTTGCGTCATACCGCCCCTACTGCTGCGAGGCATTCTAACACCCGCGCCGCACCCGGCAATTCAGCGTGGAAGCTTGCGAACGCGCGGCGCACGCGGCTCGCGCGCCGAACCCGCAACCGGCGTCAGTGGTGAAATTTTTTCTCAAAAGGGTCTTGACAGGCCCGACAGACGCGCTAGAATCTCGTTCTCTGCTGCACGATACAAGGCAGCAGCAAGTAGTAAGCGACACCTTGCCCAGGTGGCGGAATTGGTAGACGCACCAGGTTCAGGTCCTGGCGGTGGCAACACTGTGGAGGTTCGAGTCCTCTCTTGGGCACCAGATTTTAGAAAAAGCCGGCTCCATGCCGGCTTTTTCCATTTCTCCGCGCTTGATGTTTCGCCACGTCCTGCCCGCCGATGCAGATCTTTCGCAATGCGTGGATTTTTCGGAGAAGTTTTGTTGACAGGGTTCGCGAACGCGCTATAATCGCGGTCTAGCTTGAAGACGTGCCCAGGTGGCGGAATTGGTAGACGCACCAGGTTCAGGTCCTGGCGGTGGCAACACTGTGGAGGTTCGAGTCCTCTCTTGGGCACCACGTCTCTTCAAGTAAAAGCTTCATCTAAAAAGCCCGCAAATGCGGGCTTTTTTGTTTTGCACGCCCCATCTCCCCGGCTCGAAGCCAGATCCTCCCCTCCCCCTGTGCAAAACCCGTGACCGGCGTGCGGCGCCCAAAAAACATGTCGTTATATTTCGTGGTATACATTGGCCGCGAACGAACGATGCCCAAGATGCGTCGGCCGCACGCAATCAAGCCCAGAACATGGAGATGGAATGGAAATCGTCGTTAGCGCCGCGCTCATTGCCGTGGGCTTCGGCGCCGCGGCGACATGGTTGATCGCGACCAGATTGCCCGCCGAATGGATCGAGCGCAGCCGGACCGACGGGCGTTATGCCGCGCTATCCACCACGGACGGCGCCATCGAAGAACCCGACCCGCGCGGCGCGCAGGCCCGCATCTACACCCGGCGCGTGCGCCGTGCACGCGTACGGGCGTTGCCAGCGGCAGCGCTCATGCGCACGTTGCGCGCACACCCGGGCGAGTCCGCGCCAGCGTGCAAGACGCATCACCGGCCAGACGATGCACGGCGCCAGGACAAAGCGGCACCTTGAGCGCCGCACGACAATTCCTCCCTATCGCGCGACGATAGCTCCAGAACCACCGGCCTTTCAACGCACCCGACGCGCGCCGCAAGCAAGCCCCGGCGATGTGAGGGCCATCCGCTCTACTCCCCCACGCCAAGCGGCTTGCGAACGAACGCATTGGCCATACGCTGCGCATGCTCGCCCGACTGGAAAATCCAGCGCCGCCGCATCGGCTGCAAGACCACCTTCGCGCACACCCCCGCCATCATCGCGATGCAGGCCGCGATATCGAACACCATGTTCCAGCCGCCGTGAATCGCCAGCAGCGTGGCAACCGGCACCATCAGCGCGGCCGTGCCCTTCGCCGTATAGAGCGTGCCGGCATTGCCCGCCGCGTAGCGCGCGCCGAAAGTGTCCGCGCAGGTTGCCGGGAAGTTCGAGAAGATGTCGCCGTAGAACAGGAACACGAGACCCGAGAACAACATGAAGAGGTACGGGTCGTGGCCGAAGTAGCGCAGGCCGAGCAAGGCCAGCCCTTCGCCGAGGAAGGTGATGAACATCGTGTTCTCACGCCCGATCCGGTCCGAAATGAGCCCGCATAGCGGCCGCGTGAAGCCGTTGCAGAGATTGTTGATCGACAGCGTCATCGTGAGGAGCGGCAGCGTCATGCTCATGAACGCAACCGGCATGCTGGCGAAACCATACGACTTGGCAATCGGCCCGATCTGCGCGGTCGCGATGATGCCGCCCGTGGCCACGCACACGAAAATCACGTACATCACCCAGAAAAGCGGCGCGCGGATCATCTGCCGCGTGGTGTAGTCGACCTTCGTGGCCACCACGCGCTGCACGCGGGCCGCATGCGCGGGGGGCCTGGGACGCACCATCACCAGCGCGAGCGCCATGATGCACACGCCCTGCAACAGACCGAAAAAGACGAAGGCCGTCTCATAGCCCGAATGCTGGATCATGCGGGCGATCGGAATGGCGGTGAGCGCGGCGCCCGCGCCGAAGCCCGCCGCCGTCATGCCCGCGGCAAGGCCGCGCCGGTCGGGAAACCACTTGAGCGCCGTGCCAACGCAAGTGCCGTACACACATCCCGCGCCGATGCCCGAAATCACGGCCGCCATGTAGAGCACGGGCAACGCGGGCGCCCATGCGTCGAGCACCCACCCCAGCGCCACGCAGCAGGCGCCGCCCATCACGACCGGACGCGGCCCGAAGCGGTCCACGAGCCAGCCTTCCACGGGGACGAGCCACGTCTCCGTCACGATGAACAACGAGAACGCCAGTTGAATGGCGGCTTGCCCCCAGTGATGCTTCGCATCCATCGGCACTACGAACAATGTCCACGCGTACTGCAGATTGGCGACTAGCCCCATGCAGGCAATCCCCGCCACGAGCTGCACCCAGCGGTTGTGCCGCCGCGCCGTATAAGCGGCGTCGATGCGTTCGGTTTGTGCCACGTTTGTCTCCCCGTATGTCGATCGGGCCCCGTTCCCGGCGGTCTCGCGCGCGGCCTGTCTTGTAGACACCGCGCGCGAGACCGCCATGGCCGTGCGCCGCTAGCGGTCTACCGGTCAGGCCGTTTCGAGTTGCCTGAGCAGAGCATCGACACTACCCTTTGCGTCGCCAAACAGCATTCGGGTGTTCTCCTTATAGAAGAGCGGATTGTCGACGCCCGCGTAGCCCGTCGCCATGCTGCGCTTGGAGACCACCACGGTGCGCGCCTTCCACACCTCGAGCACCGGCATGCCCGCGATCGGACTGCCCGCGTCCTCCTGAGCGCCCGGGTTTACGATATCGTTCGCGCCGATCACGAGCACGACGTCGGTGTTCGTGAAGTCTTCGTTGATTTCGTCCATCTCGAGCACGATGTCGTAAGGCACCTTCGCCTCGGCGAGCAGCACGTTCATATGGCCCGGCAGGCGTCCGGCAACCGGGTGGATGCCGAAGCGTACGCGCACGCCTTGCGCGCGCAGCCGGCGCGTGATTTCGCTGATGGTGCTCTGCGCCTGGGCGACGGCCATGCCGTAACCGGGCACGATCACGACCTCGGCGGCGTCGCGCAGCAGCGCCCCCACCTCGTCGACCGAGGTCGCCACCACTTCGCCCTGCGGCGCGGCGCTCGCCGTGCTGGACACAGCGCCGAAGCCGCCAAGGATCACCGAGACGAAGCTGCGGTTCATCGCGCGGCACATGATGTAGCTGAGGATCGCGCCGCTCGAGCCCACCAGCGCGCCGGTCGTCACCAGCAGGTCGTTGTCGAGCATGAAGCCGGTTGCCGCCGCCGCCCAGCCCGAGTAGCTGTTGAGCATGGACACCACCACGGGCATGTCCGCGCCGCCGATCGCCATCACGAGATGCACGCCCAGCACCGCCGCGATCGCGCACATCACGCCGAGCGCGGGCAGCGCATAGGGACCGTCCGGTGCGCTCACGAAGACATAGCCGAGCACGATGCACACCGCGAGCGCCACCGCGTTCATCAGATGCCGGCCCGGCAGCACGAGCGGCTTGCCGCCCACCGTGCCCTGCAGTTTGAGGAACGCGATGATCGAGCCGCTGAACGTCACGGTGCCGATGAACGCGCCAATGTAGATCTCCGTGTCGTGGATCCCGCGCTCGACGGCGCTCACGGCAGCCGTGGGCGAGAGAAAGCTCGCGACGGCGATGAGCGGTGCCGCAAGGCCGACGAAGCTATGCAGCACGGCCACGAGTTGCGGCATTTGCGTCATTTCCACGCGCCGCGCCAGCACGGCGCCGATGCCGCCGCCCACGAGCGCCGCGCCAAGCGCGACCTGGAGCCCCGCCCCGCCCGTGACGAGCAGCGTCGCGAGCACCGCGATGGCCATTCCGCAGATGCCGAAGAGATTGCCGCGCCGGGCACTCGCCGGATGACTCAGCCCGCGCAGGCTGAGGATGAAGAGCGTGGCCGAGCCGAGCCACGCCATATTGCCGATTCCACCAAGCATGACGCCTCCTCTCAGGTCCGTTGGAACATCTTCAGCATGCGCTGGGTCACGAGGAACCCGCCTGCAATATTGATCGTCGCGACCAGCAGCGCGACGCCCGCGAGCACCTTCACGACCGTGCTCGTTTCCGCGCCGCCGGGATTGAGCAGCGCACCGATCACGATGATCCCGCTGATGGCGTTGGTCACGCTCATGAGCGGCGTGTGCAACGCCGGCGTCACGTTCCAGACGACCTGATAGCCTACGAAAACGGCCAGCACGAACACCGTGAAATGCGCCACGAACGCGGGCGGAGCGACGGCGCCGAGCGCGAGCAGCAGCACCGCGATCACCGCCAGCGCAACGAGCGGCCATGCGCTGCGGCCACGCGGCGTGGCAGCATCCGCGCCCGCGCCACCTGCCGCGGTGTGCGCGGCGGACGGCTGCTGCGCGGCCGGCGCGGGCGGCGCCACTGCCGCGGTCGGCACGGGCGGCGCCGGCCAGCACAGCTTGCCTTGCTCCATGACCGTGGTGCCGCGCTGCACGACATCCTCCATGTCGATCTTGAGCTCGCCATCCTTCAGAGGCGTGAGATCGGTCAGCAGGTGGCGCAGGTTCGTTGCGTAGAGCTGGCTCGACTGGTTCGCCATGCGGCTCGGCAAGTCGGTATAGCCAATCACGGTCACGCCGTGCGCATGCACCACTTCACCGGCGCGCGTGAGCTCGCAGTTGCCGCCCTGCTCGGCAGCCATGTCGACGATCACGCTGCCCGCGCGCATGCACGCGACCATCTCCGCGTCGATCAGGCGCGGCGCGGGCTTGCCCGGGATCAGCGCGGTCGTGACGATGATGTCCACCTCGCTCGCCTGTGCCTTGAAAAGCGCCATCTCCGCTTCGATGAACTTCGCGCTCATCACCTTCGCGTAGCCGCCGCCACCGCCGCCTTCTTCCTCCACGTCCACGCTCAGGAACTCGGCGCCCATGCTCTCGATCTGCTGCCCGACTTCCGGCCGCGTATCGAAGGCGCGCACGATCGCCCCCAGCCCGCGCGCCGCGCCAATGGCCGCGAGACCGGCCACGCCCGCACCGATCACGAGCACCTTCGCCGGCGGCATCTTGCCCGCCGCCGTGATCTGGCCGGTGAAAATGCGCCCGAAATGCTGTGCAGCCTCGATCACGGCGCGATAGCCCGCCATGTTCGCCATCGAGCTCAACGCGTCGAGCTTTTGCGCGCGCGAAATGCGCGGCACGCAGTCCATCGCGAGCACGGTCGCGCCGCGCGTGGCAAGCACGTCGAGCAGCGCGCCATTCTGCGCGGGCCAGATGAAGCTGACGAGCGTCGCGCCGGTCTTCAGGCGCTGCGCCTCTTCGATCGACGGCGGACGCACCTTGAACACGATGTCGGCGTTGGCCCAGAGTTCGAGCGCATCCTCGACGATGCACGCCCCCGCCGCGCGATAGGCTTCGTCGCCATACGAGGCACGTTCGCCCGCACCGGACTCGATCTCGATCTCGTAGCCGAGCTTGATTAGTTGTGCGACGCTTTCCGGAGTCGCCGCTACACGACGCTCGTCTTCGAATGTCTCGCGCGGCACCGCAATGGTCATTGCCATGGCGAACCTCCGCGCATGGATGAAGCGTTATCGCTGGCGCGAGGAATCGGCGGGGCGCAAAGGCCCCTGGCGCGCCGATGGCGTGGCCATGTCGTCATGAAACGTCTCCTGCCGGATGTTGAAATTGTTCGTGCGTGACGCGACTTGCGGGGACTTGCGCGTCGCTCCCTGCGCCGCGCGTGGCCTCGCTGTCTCGCTGCGTGCTGCCGGGACCGCTAGCGCGGCGGGTTGATTGCCCCCGGCTGGCCTAGCATGGCAAGCGCTGCCTTGCGGGCGCCTGCGATGGCGGCGGCCTCGCTGGCGAAAACGGTCTCGCCGGCCACGCGCTGCTCGGGGAACACGGCGGCGCGCTCTGCATGACCTTCGTGCCCATCGTGTTCTTCGCGCCGGCCGTGGATGGCGGCAAACGCCGCCCATCCGCCGTTGTGTATGAATTGACGGGCCGAGAGTTCGACCTCGTAATGTCCGAGTCTTTCTGTATGCATCGAAGCGCTCCGTGCGGACCTGGATATTGGGGTCAAGCGAGATGGAGCCAGCCCGCGGGCCGGCTCACCGGCTCAGGACTGTTGCGCCTGGGCCTGGGCCTGGGCTTCGAGCTCGTTAATGCGTTTGCGCAGATTGCGCTCTTCCTGGAAGCGCGCGGTCTCGTCGCGAATCACGGCGACGATGCCCGTGACCTCGCCCTGCTGCCCGTGCAGCAGCGCGACGGTAAACGCGATGGACAGCGCACGCCCGTCCTTGTCGACGGCAGGCACGCGCAGCACGTCGTTGCCGTAACGCGTCTGCCCCGTTGCCATGGTCTTGTGATAGCCATCCCAGTGGCGGCCGCGCAGCCGCTCGGGAATGATCAGATCGAGCGTCTCGCCAAATGCCTCGTCGTGCGTATAGCCAAACATGCGCGTGGCGGCTGGATTCCAGTACGTGATGTCGCCGGCGGCGTCCGAGATGACGATGGCGTCGCCGATGGCATCGGCAAGCTGTGCGAAATCGATGGCGGTTGGCATGATATTGGCAATGTGGGAAAAAGTTGAATCAGCAAAGCGCGGCGCGCGCGACACTCACTCGCGCGCCGCGCTCCGCTTGAAGGCCGGAGCGTCCCGAGCCCTTAGACCGCGCGCGTCTCGTGCAGCGCCGCGATCTCCTGCGCCGAGTAGCCGAGACCGGCGAGCACTTCGTCCGTATGCTCGCCAAGCAGCGGCGAACCCGTGATTTCCGGCTTCAGCTCCGAGAACTTGATCGGGCTGCCCACGGTGAGATACGTGCCGCGTTCCTTGTGCGGGACTTCCACGATAGTACCGCTCTCGCGCAGCGACGGGTCATTGGCGATTTCCTTCATGCTCAGCACCGGCGCGCACGGGATATCGAACTTGCGCAGGATATCGACGGCCTCGAACTTGGTCTTGTCGGCCAGCCACTCTTCGATCGTCGCGAAGATGTCGAAGATATGCGGCTGACGCGCCTGGGCCGTCATGTAGTTCGGATCGTTGATCCACTCCGGCTTGCCGATCGCGCGGCAGATCGGCTCCCATGCATGCCCCTGCACCGTGAAGTAGATATACGCGTTCGGATCGGTTTCCCAGCCCTTGCACTTGAGCACCCAGCCCGGCTGGCCGCCGCCGCCCGCGTTGCCGCCACGGGGCACCACGTCGCTGAAGGTGCCGTGCGGGTACTGCGGATACTCCTCCAGATAGCCCACGCGGTCGAGACGCTGCTGGTCGCGCAGCTTCACGCGGCACAGGTTGATCACGCTGTCCTGCATCGAGACGGCCACCTTCTGGCCCTTGCCGGTCTTGTCGCGGCCGATCAGCGCCGTGAGAATGCCGATGGCGAGGTGCATGCCCGTGTTGCTGTCGCCGAGCGCCGCCGCGCTGATCGTGGGCGGGCCGTCCCAGAAGCCCGTGGTCGATGCCGCGCCGCCCGCGCACTGCGCGACGTTCTCATAGACCTTGAGGTCGTCGTAGTGGTGGCCTTCGCTGAAGCCCTTCACCGAAGCAACGATCATCTTCGGATTGAGTTCCTTGATGCGCTCCCACGTGAAGCCCATGCGATCGAGCGCGCCCGGGCCGAAGTTCTCCACCATGACGTCCGACTCGCGAATCAGCTTCTCGAGCACTTCCTTGCCTTCCGGCTTCTTGGTGTCGAGCGTGAGCGAGCGCTTGTTGCTGTTGAGCATCGTGAAGTACAGCGCGTCCGTGTCGGGAATATCGCGCAGTTGCGAGCGCGTCACGTCGCCGGAGCCCGGCCGCTCCACCTTGATCACGTCCGCGCCGAACCATGCGAGCATCTGCGTGCATGCGGGGCCCGCCTGTACGTGCGTGAAGTCGATGATCTTGATGCCGTCGAGGGGTTTGCTCATTGTCTTGGCTCCTGGTAAAAGTATTCTGTCCGATTGAACTTATTTCTTCATGGCCGCGCTTTGCGGATTGAGATTCGTGAGGCGGCCGCTTTCGGTGCCGGCCGATTCGTCGATCACTGCGTTGATCAGCGTGGGCTTGCCCGACGCGATCGCTTCCAGCAGCGCTGCAGTAAGTTCTTCGGGCGTGCTCGCCTGGTGGCCGACGCCGCCGAATGCCTCGATCATCTTGTCGTAGCGCGCGCCCTTCACGAACACGGTGGGCGCAACGTCGGCGCCGCCGCTCGGGTTCACGTCCGTGCCGCGATACACGCCGTTGTTATTGAAGACGATCGTGCAGACCGGCAGGTTGTAGCGGCAGATGGTCTCCAGTTCCATACCGCTGAAGCCGAACGCGCTGTCGCCTTCGATCGCCACGACCTGCGTGCCGCTCGTGACCGCCGCGCCGATCGCGAAGCCCATGCCGATGCCCATGATCCCCCACGTGCCGGAGTCGAAACGCTTGCGCGGCTGGTACATGTCGATCACGGCGCGCGCATAGTCGAGCGTGTTCGCGCCTTCGTTCACCACGTTGATGTCGGGACGCGTCTTGAGCACGTCGCGAATCGCACGCAGCGCGCTGTGGAAATTCATCGGCGTCGGATTCTTCTCGAGCGTCGCGGCCATCTTCGCGAGATTCTTGTTCTTGCGCTCCGCAATGGCGCCGAGCCATTCGGCGCTCGGCTGCGGGAAGTTCGATCCCATGCCGGCGACGAGCGCTTCGACACACGAGCCGATGTCGCCGATCACGGGCGCTTCGATCGCCACGTTGCTGTCGATCTCGGTCGGCGCGATGTCGATCTGCACGAAGCGCTTGGGCGACGGGGCACCCCAGGTCTTGCCCTTGCCGTGCGAAAGCAGCCAGTTCAGACGCGCGCCGATCAGCACGACGGCATCCGATTCGGCCAGCACGAACGAGCGCGCGGCGGACGCCGACTGCTCATGCGTGTCGGGCAGCAGGCCCTTGGCCATCGACATCGGCAGATACGGAATGCCGCTCTTCTCGACCAGCTCGCGAATCTGCGCGTCGGCCTGAGCATAGGCCGCGCCCTTGCCGAGCAGGATGAGCGGGCGCTTGGCCGTCTTGAGGACTTCGAGCGCACGCTGGACCGAGTCAGGAGCGGGCAACTGGCGCGGCGCCGCGTCCACGACCTTGATGAGCGATTGCTGGCCCTTCACGGCGTCGATGGTCTGCGCGAGCAGCTTGGCCGGCAGGTCGAGATAGACGCCGCCCGGGCGGCCCGAAACCGCGGCGCGAATGGCGCGGGCGATACCGACGCCGATGTCCTCGGCGTGGAGCACGCGATACGCGGCCTTGGCATACGGCTTGGCTGCGTTGAGCTGGTCCATTTCCTCGTAGTCGCCCTGCTGCAGGTCGACGATCTCACGCTCGCTCGAGCCGCTGATGAGAATCATCGGGAAGCAGTTGGTAGTGGCGTTCGCGAGCGCGGTCAGGCCGTTGAGGAAGCCCGGCGCGGAAACCGTGAGGCAGATGCCCGGCTTCTTCGTCATGTAACCCGCGACGGCCGCGGCATTGCCTGCGTTTTGCTCGTGCCGGAAGCCAATGAAGCGCATCCCCTCGGCTTGGGCGAGACGCGCGAGGTCCGTGATCGGAATGCCGACCAGACCGAAAATCGTGTCGATATCGTTGAGCTTCAGCGCATCGATGACGAGGTGAAAACCATCGGTCGTCGGTTGTGCTTCCTGCGCAGGGCTGTTCTGCGCGTCGTTCATACCTGCTTCTGCCATGACGTCTCCTCGTTGGCGGGGCGTTGGGTTACTCGTGATATACAATATTCCACACACAATATTAGTCAAGCATTTTTTTGAGATCTCCGGTCTTGCTGCAACACCAGGCGCTACTATTTAGTACGGAGTCCAAATTTACCGACCAGCGGCAACGCTTAAAAAGCGCGACAACGGCACGCAACGTGCGCGCGTGAATCGCTCAGTCGAGAAAGTCGCAGTTCGCCTCGACAAATAACGCAAGATCGATCGAATGCTGGCGCACGAGCCGCTCCACTCTCTCGGTATCGCGCGCCTCGAGCGCCTCGATGATCCGCATGTGGTCCACGATCGATCGTGACGCCCGGTCGCTTTGTGCGATCGTCATGCGCCGGATCGCGCGCACATGCATGAAGATGTTCTTGATGGTCTCGACGATGATCGGCGACTTGGACAGTTCCACCAGCGCCTGATGAAACGTGATGTTCGCTTCCGAGTATTCCTCGATGTGCTCGGTGGGTTTATCCTCGCCGAAGTCCGCGAACATGTGGCGCAGCCGCGTGATGTCCTCGTCCGAAGCGCGCTGTGTGGCAAGCCTCGCGGCAATGCTTTCGAGCGCGGCCCACATATAGATCATCTCGACGATCTCCTTGCGGGTCTTGCGCAAGATATAAACGCCGCGCCGCGGCACGGTGCGCAGGAAGCCTTCCTGCTCCAGCAGCGTCATGGCCTCACGCACCGGGGTGCGGCTCACGCCGAGTTTCTCGGTCAACTCCTTCTCATCCAGACGAATTTCGTCTCGCGAGCGGTAGATGTCGGTCTCGGCAATCGCCTGCTTGAGCTTCGCATAGGCCTGATCGCGCAGCGAGACCGTGGCGTGGATGGGTTCGAGCGTCAAGCTCAGCGGGGACACCCCCGCTACGTCCTGGGTTTCGGCAGACATCGGTGGTTTATCTCCAACGTTGTGTTTCGCCGTTCTAAAAAACACCATATGTGCAATACAATATATCAGAAGCAAGCCTGTCACCAAGCGGGTTTACGCGTAGGCCGATCTTCACCGGGCCATACCTTACATATATATACAATACTTTATATAAAACGAAAAAAACTTTAACTATCGTTTATTCATCGATGCTTCTACGATTGGCTCACGTCATCTGAACTCTCACGGAGACAGCCATGAGCCACTTTGCAGCCGGCCTGAAAGCCACGGAACACGATCAGCATCTGCACAGCCAGTTGAGCGCCTTCAATTCCGCTTTTGCCGAACTCGGACTGCGCTTTCGCTGGGATGCATCCACGCTGTACGCCCTTGCGTCAATCCAGGGCGAAGCGGCACGCCTCGCGACCTACATCGAAACGCATCACGCGCATTTGCTGAAGGCGTACAGCATCGACTTTCTGTGCGAGGCGATTCTCGGGCGCAAGAACGCGCAAGCACCCGGCGAGTGGGCGCCCGCCGCGCAGCAAGCGGCAACGAAGAGCGCCGAGGCGGCGCACGCGGGATGGGACTGGAGCGAGCCGCACCTGCCCGCATTGGCAGGCGCCTGACGCTCACGAGGAAGGGGGTTCGGCGCGCTGGCAGATTCAGCGCGCCCGAGGATTCGGTGCGTCGGGCTTCAACACGCCGGAATGCAATCCGGCTCAGCGCGCGGCAGCCTCCTCTTCCTGCAGCTTGCGCCAGAGAATCTTGCCGCTGCCCGACTTCGGCAACGCTTCGACAAATTGCACGATGCGCGGAGCCTTGTAGGCAGCCATGTTCTCGTGCGCCCACGCGATGATCTGGTCTTCGCTCACGCTGCCCGCCTGCTTCGGGTCGAGCACCACGACGGCCTTCACGGTCTCGCCGCGCTTCGCGTCCTGGGCGCCGATGATGCAGACCTCCTTGATGGCCGGATGCCGGTACATGAGCGCCTCGACTTCTGCGGGCCACACCTTGTAGCCGGACGCGTTGATCATGCGCTTGAGACGGTCGGTCATGAAGTAATAGCCGTCCGCGTCGCGCCGCACGAGATCGCCGGTGCGCAAAAAGCGTTTGCCGTCGCGCTCGATGAAGGCCTCGCTCGTCGCCCTGGGGTTGCCCCAGTAGCCTTGCATCACTTGCGGTGCGCTCATGATGAGCTCGCCCGCCTCGCCCTCGGGCACTTCGTCGAGCGTGATCGGATCGACGATGCGCGCATCGACGTCGAAGACCGGGATGCCGAGGCACTGCGCCTTCGGGTGTTGTGGCGGATTGATGTGCGTGGCGGCCATCGTCTCCGACATGCCGTAGCCCTCCACGAACTCGAGGCCCGTGAGATCGCGCAGCTTCTTGACCACGACGTCGGGCATGGTCGCGCCGCCGCCGCGCATCCATGCAAGACTCGACAAATCGTATTCGCCGATGCGCGGATTCGAAATGAAGTCGACCACCATCGTGGAAATCGCCTGCCAGCCGCTGATGCGGTAATGCTCGATCGCGCGCGCCGCGGCGTCGCGGTCCCAGCGCGGCAAGATCACGATCGTGGAGCCGTTGTAGAGCGGACTGTTCATGCCGCCCTGCATGCCGGTCACGTGAAACAGCGGCAGCACGGAAAGCTGCACGGCATCCTGACTGCTGCTGAACCAGTTGCAGCCGCCCACGGCCGTGCACATCACGCTGCGATGCGTATGCATGCAGCCCTTCGGCTTGCCCGTCGTGCCCGACGTGTACGGCATCACGCACAGGTCGTCCGGCCCGGCGGTGAGCGCGCCCGGCGGGTGGCCCGCCGCCAGCACGTCGGTCCAGTGCGCAACGCCCGGGCCTTCCACGTGCCGCGGCGCGCTCACGAACTCGGGCGGCGGCGCGAATGATTCGTTATGCAAATAATCTCTGTACGTGGCCACGATCAGATGCCGTAGCTGCTGCCCCTCACTCTCGCGCTCGTCCACCAGCGGCGCGATGCGTGGATACAGATCCTGCGCGACGAACGCCGTGCTCGCACCGCTATCCTCCACATAGTGCGCGAGCTCGTCGGTGAGGTTCATCGGGGTGATGGGCACGACCACGGCATTCGCGCGCAGGATGCCGTAATAAGCGATCACCCATTGCGGGCTGTTCTGCATATAGAGCAGCACGCGGTCGCCGGCCTTCACGCCGCACTGCGTCTGCAGATAGCCCGCCACGCGCTCGGCCTCGTCCTTGAACCGCGCGAAGGTAACAGGCGTGTCGTAGAAAACGATGAAAGGCTTGTCCGGGTAGCGCGCGGCGGAAACCTCGGCGTTATAGAACAGGTTCGTGGCGGGAATGCTCAAGTGCGGCGAGAGATGCGAAGGCCAGTATGGCGAGCGGGTGCGCGGCGCGGCGGCAGTTGACGTGGACATGGCAGGGTTTCGTCTCGTGGGATTCAGGGGATTCGCGGGACTCGTGGAATGCGGGCGCGCCTCGCGGCGCACGCCGGACACCATCGGATACAGCGTCAGACGACGCTCGCGCCGCCGTCGATCGCCAGATGCTGGCCGGTGACATGGCGCGACGCGGCGCTCGCGAGAAACACCACGGCGCCCTTGAGATCGCTGTCGTCGCCCAGACGCTGCAGCGGCGTGTGATCGATCACCGTCTGCCCCACCTTGTCGAGCAGCCCCGCCGACATCTTCGAGGGAAAGAAACCCGGGCAGATCGCGTTCACGTTGATGTTGTACTTGCCCCATTCGGCGGCGAGCGCGCGCGTGAAATTAATGGCGGCGGCCTTCGACGTGTTGTAGGCGATGGCCTGCATGGGGCCCAGCGCCCCTTTCAGGCCCGCGATCGACGCAATATTGATGATCTTGCCGCGCCTGGCGGGAATCATGCTGCGCTTGCCCACTTCGCGCGCGAGAAAAAACGGCGCGTTGACGTTGAGGTTCATGACCTTGTGCCACGCCTCGTCGGGATAGTCCTCCGCGGGCGCGCCCCACGTGGCGCCTGCGTTGTTCACGAGAATATCGATCTGGCCGCACGCCGCCAGTGTCTCGTCGACGAGCGGCTTGACGGCCTCGGGGTGCTGCAGATCGCTCACGATCGTCGTGGCCTCGATGCCGCGCGCCTGCAAATGCTGCTGCGCCGCTGCGAGCTCGTGGGCCTTGCGCGCCGTGATGACAACGCGGCAGCCCATTTCCCCCAGCGCCTCGGCCATCTGCAACCCGAGCCCGCGCGAGCCGCCCGTGATGAGTGCCGCCTGACCGCCCAGCTCGAACAATTCCCTGACCTGCATGCTTGCGTCTCCTTGATGTCTGCCGACGGGCGCGCGCTACCCGGCGACGCCCGCCGTTTGCGCCAGGCCGCGGAGCGGCCCGGGTCCTGATTGCACTGCTGGCCCGCATGTGTTCCGCATGACGGAATCCGCGAGGATCGAGCCGATTCTAGTGACTCTGTCCAGTCGTGGGAATCAGGAAAAGCACGGTCGTTCATTATTTTTTTGGAAACGTGTGTCCGCGCAGCGTCGATGCCAATTTTAAGAAGCCTCCGATATCGGCCCGACTTATCTCCCAATAGGATTTATCTGACAAACATCCTTGACGCCCTGGCGATGACCCTTGATCCCGAACAGCGACTTTTGCAGGCATTCGTCGCGCACGCCCGCAGCCCCTCCGCTCCCGCCCCACTCTTCCAGATTTGCGAAGCACTCGTCGGCGCGAGACGCGACGAACAAATGCTGCCCTGGGCCGAAAAGGGCCTGGCGCTCGATCCACAGCACCGCGGCTTCGTCCATGCGCGTGCCCGCGCGCTGCGCCTGCTCGGCCGGCACGCGCAGGCCGCGCAGACATGGATCGATTTCGCGGCGCTCGACTGGTCGCCGTTGTTTTATCAGGCGAGGCTCGGCCGCGACCTGTATCTGAGCGGCGACACGGCGCGCGCCATCGCGTTGCTGGAGCGCGCTGTGGACAGTCCGGCCGCGCACGACGATCCCGACAAACTGCGGGCGCGGAAATGGCTGGCCGAGGCGCTACTCAGCATGGGCGACGTGCGCGGTTTCACGCATTGGGTCGGGCGCAACCTGAGTGACAGCGGGAACTACCGCTACAGCGCGGTGCCGATGTGGGATGGGCAGTGCGACCTGCGCGGCGAGCGCGTGCTGGTCACGCATCAAATGGGCTACGGCGACCAGTTCATGATGTTCGGCAGCATCCAGCATTGGCGCGCTGCCGGCGCGGAGATCATGGTGACCTGCGACGCGCAGATCCATAGCGTCATTGAAGCATCGCTGGCCGGCTGCTGCGTCGTGGCCGCGCGCCGCCCGCTGGAGCGGCGCGCGCCATTTGACGCCGAGACGCTGCCCGCCATCGAGGCATTCGCGCCGACGATGCAGACCACGCTGCTGCATCTGCCCATGCTCGCAGCCCACGTCCAGCCACGCCCCGATCCCTGGTTCGCAGCCTGGATCCGCGCGCCGAAGCTCTCGCGCGACCACGCGGCAAGCTGGGCGCATGCGTTGCGCGCACAGCACCCTGGCAAGGCGCTCATTGGCGTGTTCTGGGACTGCTCGCAACGCCATGCTCCCAACATGCGCAGCAAGGAGCGCAGTTGGGCCGGGCTGCGCTCCTTGCCGCTCGAAGCGCTCGAGCGGCTGACCACGAGCCCCGCGCTCTCGAGCCGCGTTCATTTCGTCAGTCTCCATCACCCCGTTGCCGAAATGACGGGCGGCTCGCCGCGCGGGAACCTCGCTCACTACGGTCCGGGCATCGCGACATTCGCCGACACCGCGGCTTGCATCGAGCAACTGGACGCCGTGATCAGCGTCGACTCCGGCGTCGCCAATCTCGCCGTCATGAGCGGCAAGCCCACCGCCGTGCTCGTCAATCCGGCCGGCGAGTGGCGCTGGGGCAATGGCCGCGCCCACGGCGCGCACTCGCCCTGGATGCGCGCGGCCCACGTGCTGCGCCAGACCACCATGGGCGACTGGGACGGTGTCATCTCCCGCGCCGCGCAATGGCTGACGCAACGTTAAGCTGCCGTTCCGCGTTTTCGTTTCTCCTCCCTTGCCCGAAGCGTCAAAAAGATCATCACAAAAGCCTTTTGACGCACACGGACATCATGCAGCGGATATTCAATTTTCAATTCAATTTAATTACATTTAAATTACCATTAAAACAATATCCTTTCATTCAATGCGACCCGATAAAACCATTCGCTGATGAATGAGCCCTGGTTATGTCGGACATTCCTGCAAATGTTTAATGCCGGGCGTACACTCGCAGGAAGCTCGCCGCGCGGGGCGGAGCAGCCAGACGCACAAGGCCGGGAGACAGGCCTTGCGCAGCCATATAGATGAGGAGAACAAGAAATGAGCTGGACGCGAGAGCAGAGAAACGTCACGATCGCAGCGTATTTGGGGTGGACGCTCGACGCATTCGATTTCTTTCTGATGGTTTTCGTTCTGAAAGATATTGCCACCGAATTCAATACCGAAATTCCCGCCGTTGCATTTGCCATTACGCTCACGCTGGCCATGCGCCCGATAGGCGCCCTGATCTTCGGTCGGCTCGCCGACAAATTCGGCCGCCGCCCCACGCTGATGATCAATATCGCGTGCTATTCGCTGCTCGAATTGCTCACCGGCTTCTCGCCCAATCTCACCACTTTCATCGCCCTGCGCGCGCTCTTTGGCGTGGCGATGGGCGGCGAATGGGGCGTGGGCTCCGCGCTCACCATGGAGACCATTCCGCCGAAGGCGCGCGGCATTGTCTCGGGTCTTCTGCAAGCCGGTTATCCGAGCGGCTATCTGCTCGCGTCGATCGTGTTCGGCGTGCTCTATCAGTACATCGGCTGGCGCGGCATGTTCTTCGTCGGCGTGCTGCCCGCGCTGCTCGTGCTCTACGTGCGCGCGCACGTGCCCGAGTCGCCGGCCTGGAAAGAGATGGAAAAGCGCGCGCGCCCGAGCCTTCTCTCCACGCTCAAGCACAATCTCGGCCTCTCGATCTACGCGATCGTGCTGATGACGGCCTTCAACTTCTTCTCGCACGGCACCCAGGATCTCTACCCGACCTTCCTGCGCGAGCAGCATCACTTCGATCCGCATACGGTCTCGCTCATCACCATCACGCTCAATATCGGCGCGATCGTGGGCGGTCTCTTCTTCGGCTCGCTTTCGGAGAAAATCGGCCGCCGCAAGACCATTTTCATCTCTGCGCTGATCGCGTTGCCGGTATTGCCGCTCTGGGCGTTCTCGTCGGGTGCGGCGCTGCTCGCGCTCGGCGCGTTCCTCATGCAGATTTCCGTGCAAGGCGCCTGGGGCGTGATTCCGGTGCACCTCAACGAGATCTCTCCCGACGAAGTGCGCGCGACCTTCCCGGGCCTCGTCTACCAGCTCGGCAACCTGTTCGCCTCCGTGAACGCCACGCTGCAGGCCTCGCTCGCCTACACGCACGGCCAGAACTACGGAATGGCGATGGCGATCGTCGCGGGCACGGTGGCCATCGTGATCGCCGTGCTGATCCCGTTCAGCCGCGAGCGGCGCGGCATCGACATGACGCAGACCGCCAAACAGGTGAGCACCTGATACGGCGCGCCATCCGGGCACATTCGGACGGCGCCGCCGCCCCGAAGCCAGACCCTCGGGATCACGACAAGGCCGTGCCGGGCTGCCGCCCGCACGGCCTTGTTGCTTGCCGCCCCGCATCATCATGCAGCGCGCTCCACCGGTCCGGCGCGGTGCTGCGGGGAAACGCTGTCTGCCGTTCTCACCCGGCGCGGTGCATCATGTAGGCGTCGCGTAAGCCAGACGCGCGCGCATATCCACTGCACTGTGCCTCTGTGCAGTACGGCGCGAATCCACGCTACGCCCGGAGAACGACAATGAGCGACACGCCACAGCAGCCACCGCACGATGTTGCGCAAACCCGCACCGAATCCGGCGCGCCAGCCGCCACGCCGCCGCCGGCTCGACCCGCCGCAAACGCGGTGGCCCCGAATACCGACGGCGTCTGGTATGCCTCGTATCCGCCTGGCGTCCCGCACGAAGTCGACGTGACGCAATACGCCTCGCTCGTCCAGTTCTTCGACGACTGCACCACGCGCTTTCGCGAGTGCGTGGCCTACGTGAGCGCCGGCTCGCCGATGACCTACGGCGCGCTCGCCCGCAAGGCCGCCGCATTCGGCTCGTGGCTGCAGGGCGCGGGCGTGCGGCCCGGCGAGCGCGTCGCCATCATGCTGCCCAACACGCTTCAGTATCCAGTCGCGCTATTCGGCGCGCTCAAGGCCGGCGCGGTGGTCGTGAACGCGAATCCGCTCTACACGGCGTGCGAGCTCGCGCACCAGTTGAAGGACAGCGGCGCGCAAACCATCGTCGTGTTCGAGAGCTTCGCGCAGACACTCGAAAACGCCCTGCCCGGCACGCGCATCGAGCGCGTCGTCCTCACGCAACTGGGCGACCTGCTGGGCGAAGGCTTCAACCTCAAGGGCCGCTTCATCAACTTCATGCTGCGCCACGTGAAGCGGCTCGTGCCTGCGTACCGGATTCCGCCCGGCGTGCGCACGGTGCGTTTGCTCGATGCGCTCGCGCAGGGCGAGCGCGCGCCACGCGCGCCCGTTGCCGCGAAACTCGACGATCTCGCCTTCCTGCAATACACGGGCGGCACCACGGGCGTGGCCAAAGGCGCGATGCTCACGCACGGCACGATCCTCGCGAACGTGGCGCAGGCGAAGGCATGGATCGCGGGGCAGCTCGAGAACGAGACCGAAACCATCCTCACGCCGCTGCCGCTTTATCACATCTATTCGCTCGCCGTGAACGCGCTGATCTTCATGGCGCTCGGCGGGCGCAACATCCTGATCGCGAATCCGCGCGACATGAAGCGCGTGATGAAGGTCCTGCGTCACGAAACGTTCAGTTGCATCAGCGCGGTCAACACGCTCTACAACGCGTTCCTCGAGAACGAGGCATTCCGGCAGCGCGATTTTTCGGGCCTCAAACTCGCGATGGCGGGCGGCATGGCCACACAGCGGGCCATCGCCGAGCGCTTCAAGGCCGTCACCGGCAAGCCCATCGTCGAGGGCTACGGCCTCACGGAATGCTCGCCGATCGTGACGCTGAGCCCCGTCGACATCGAGCATCTTCAGGATTTCGAAGGATCGATCGGGCTGCCCGCGCCCTCCACCCAGGTGCGCTTTCGCCGCGACGACGGCACATGGGCGAACCTCGGCGAGCCGGGCGAGCTTTGCGTGAAAGGCCCGCAGGTCATGAAGGGCTACTGGATGCGCCCCGACGAGACCGCGCGCGTCTTCGTGGGTGACGGGTGGCTGGCGACCGGCGACATCGGCGTCATGGATGCGCGCGGCTATATCCGCCTCATCGACCGCAAAAAGGACATGATCCTGGTCTCGGGCTTCAACGTGTACCCGAACGAAATCGAGGACGTGCTCGCGCGGCACCCGGGCGTGCGCGAGGTGGCGGCCATCGGCGTGCCGGACCCCGTTCAGGGCGAGCGCGTCAAGGTATTCGTCGTGCGCCGCGACCCCGCGCTCACCGAGGACGCGCTGATCCAGTTCTGCCGCCAGCAGCTCACCGGCTACAAGGTGCCGCGCCTCGTGGAATTTCGCGAGACGCTGCCGCAAAGCAACATCGGCAAGATCCTGCGCCGCGCGTTGCGCGACGAAGAGATCGCCAAAATGAGCAAGGCGGGCGCGGCTTAAGTTTGCAGCACATCGAGCACAATGCCGCCGCGCGGCGCCGCGAGGCGCTCCAACACGAAGCGGTCGGAGGCGCGCAAGGCACAGAAAGCATGGGGTGCGCGGAAGGCGCGGTGAGCGGCGGCGTGTGCTTGCATGCTGGCTTCGAGCCAGGCTTCGAGACTGGCTTCGAAACGGCGCGCAAGCTGTGCGTGCCACAACATGCCGATGTCGTCGCCGGATGGTGCGCCGAGTGCAAACGCCGGCACGCCCATGCGCGCGGCTTCGCACGCCAGCGCCCGGCCCCCGGCGAGCGTTGAATCGTAGACGGCGATGCACGTCGGCTTTGGCATGGGCTTTGGCATCGCGCTTCGCCACGCGCCGGGTGGCCGCGCAAGCGTAGCGGCGCATGCCGCTGCAAGCCCCCCGCCCGTTGCGTGGAGAAAGGTCCGCCGTTTCATCGCGTCACCTCGCCTGGGCCCGCTGCGCGCATCATGTATAGCCACGCTGCGCGCGCCACGCCGCAGGCCACACACCCTGTTTGCCCGGCGCCAGCACGCCCCGCGGGTCGAGCGCGTCCTTCACCGTCTGCGCGAGCCGCAGCAGCGCGCCATCGTTGAAATCGTACTGCGCCGCCGCGTAGTCCATGTAGAGCAGATGCGAACGGTACACGCCATAGCCCGCCGCGCGCGCATCGCTCATCAGCGCGCGCAGCAGGTCGCCTGCGCGCGCCGCATCTTCGCGCCGCTCGCGCGCGAAGATCGCCGCGAACACATGATGCAGACAGCGCCCCGCCGCCGTGAAGCCGCCGTAGTAATCGAAACCATATTCCGCCGTGCGCGCTTTCACGAGCGCGTACTGGCGCAGCGCGTCGCGCCCGTCGGCGGGGCACAGCGGCGAGAAGTCCACGTGCGCGCCGTTGCCGCCGCGCCAGTCGAGCATGCGAAACGCGCTCATCGAAGGTATCCCCGCCATGTTGCGGTCGCCACCGCCCTGCGGCTCCTCGCCGGGCCCATAACGCTTCGCGAACGCGCGCGCGTGCGGCACCTGCGCGAACGCGCGCTCGACCATGCGGTGCTGTAGTTCGATCACATCGGGGTCGCCGTAAAGAGCGTAATGCAGGTTCCAGCGGCCAATGCCAAGGTCGCGCTGCATGGCCGCAACGGCCGACTCCGGCATCGGCCCGTCGCCCTCGTACCAACGCGAGCGCGGCGCGATACCGGCCGCACGGCGGATCGCGCCTTCGATGACTGCGTGCTGCGCGATCGTGCCGCCCAGTTGCAACGCGCGCAGCGTATCGACGACGGTGCCCAGGTCGCTCTCGAGCGCAAACTGGATTTCGCCGATCACGTACGCGGGCGGCGCCGGCATCAACCAGAGCCCCATCTTCGTCACGATGCCGTAGTTCGATTGCGTGAAGAGCGCATCGAACGACGGCCCGTAGCCGGGCTTGTAGAGCTGCCACGCCGTGCCCGTCCCGAGCGCGCCCATACCGGTGCGCACGACGTCGCCGTTGGCGAGCACGAGTTCCATGCCGCACTGCGCGGCCGCGTGATCACCGTACGCGGTATAGCCGAAGCCGCGCTCGAGCGTATTGCCGATCACACTGCCCCAGCCCGCCGCGGGCGGATCGACCCACAGCTTCAGACCGTGTTCGTGCAGATGCGCGTGGAGATCGAAGTAGCTCACGCCGGGCTCGACGAGCGCCCACGCGAGCGGCTCGTTCACGTCTAGCACGCGGTTCAGGCGCTGCAGGTCCAGCACGACCGAGCCCGCGAGACGCGGGGCCGCGCCGCCGTAGGCGAAGTTGCGGCCCGTGGAGACGGTCCAAAGCGGCACGCGCGCCGCGTTGGCCACGCGCAGGATCGCGCGGATCTCATCGACGTCGGCCGGCAAGAGCGCCGCCGAAGGCGCGAACGCGCGCACCTCCTCAACGGGCGCGAACGGATCGAAATACGGGGCGAGCGCCGCGCCGCCACGGCAGACGTTGGGTGCGCCCACGATGGCCTCGAACGCGGCGAGCGCTCGCGCGAAGCGCGTCGCGCTCATGCCGGGCGGCAGCACCGGGGCCGCGTCCGCCGCGTCTGCCGTATCAATTCGCTGCGCCGCCATCGCGCGCCTGTCACCATTGCGCCGGCGTGCCGCCGAGCGCGCCGCATACCTCGTAGGCGATCGTGCGCAGGCGGACCTCGGCGGCCGGGCCGGAGAGCGCGTAGCCCATGCCGTCGGTGCTCCAGTAGAACGTGCGGCGGCTGCCGTCGCTCAGCAGATGCACCGCGTCGCGGTCGCGGCCCGATGCGCTCACGTAGAGCGTGAGCCGCGCGCCGGCCTGGTTCTGATACATGAACTGCGCCGCCGGGCCAGCCGCGCCCGGCAATAGGCGGCCGCCCACGAGCGCATAACCGTATTCGCCGAGCGGCGGAATGGCGAGCGGCCTGCCAAGCCGCTTCGAAAGCCACGCGATCAGATGGGCCTCGTCCGCCGCGCCCACTTCCACAGGATGACGCACTTCGGGCGAGTACACGGCATAGGCCACGTCGGCGCGGCGCGCGAAGCTTTCCGCGTCGCGCGCCAGAGACACGGGGGAACGGCCCGCGAGCGCCGTCCCGCCCGTGCTCCCCGCGCCCCATGCGCCCTCGGGAAGCCACTGCGGCATCAGCGCGCCCGCCGCCACTGTGAAGCCCGCCCCCGCGACAACCCACGCCGCCGCAAGGCCCGCGCGGTGCCACCATGGGTCGCGCCGCCTCAGCACCACGTAACCGGGCGATGCGGCCTCGTCGCCGGCGCGGCAAAGCGTTTGCAGCGCCGCCTTCTGCGCGCGCCAGGCGGCGACGCGCCGCGCCGCGTGCGCGTCGGCCGCGAGCCGCGCTTGCCATGCCTCGCGCGCGTCGGCGGGCAATTCGTCGTCGACATAGGCGCTCAGCGCGGCCAGATCCGCATCGGAGTCCGAAGTAGCTACAGCAGCCGAAGGATCCGTGGAGGCCGCGGGCGTCACCGGCCCATGCAGCCCCTCTCCGCCGGGCGAGGCAGCCGGTGCGGGATGCGCGCTCGCGCGCTCGCGTTCGAGTTCGTCGTCGTTCATCGCGTCGTCCCCACCACCCTGAGCGGCACGGCACGCCGCGCCGGATCCTGCGCCGGCCCCCTGCCGAGCAACACGCGCAGATGCTCGCGCGCTCGCGAAAGACGCGACATCACGGTGCCCGCCGGCACGCCGAGCACCGCCGACGCCTCCTGATAGCTCAGTTCCTCCACGCACACCAGCAGCAGCACCTCGCGCTGCGCCGCCGGAAGCAGATAAAGCGCGCGCTGCAAATCGCGCAGCACGAGGCCGTCGACTTCGCCGTGCGGCGCTTCGAGCGTGCGCCACGGCGCGCTTTCGTCATCGACGGCGATCTCGCGGCGGCCGCGCAACTGGTCGATGTAGATATGACGCAGGATCGTCAGCAGCCAGGCGCGCAGATTGCTATCCGGCCGGAACGACGAGGCGCGCGAAAGCGCCCGCTCCGCCGCGTCCTGCACGAGATCGTCGGCCCACGTGGCATCGCCGGTGAGCGCGCGCGCATAGCGGCGCATGGGCGCGAGTTGCGCGACCACTTGCGCTTCGAACTCCGCGGACGGACGGCGCAGCATGGCGCGCGGCACCCAATGGCGCGGTCAGTGCTGACTATCAGTAACCACCGCTCGACGAACCACCCGAACTGCTCGACGAACTGCCGCTGCCCGAATTCATGTCGCTGCAGGCGGTCACCGAACCCGAGACCGCCACCATCGTCAGGCAAACGAGGCTGGCAAGAACAATGCGAAACCGCTTCATGGTCATCTCCCGTTTGAGAAGGCCCGGCAAGCAACCCGCGAGGCCATTACCCGGCGCCAAGCTGGGAACCGGGTGGGAAAAACGAACTACCGGCGCATGGCGAGCGTCGTGTGCGGGTCAGCGCGATCATCGCGAACCGCAGCGTGCGTCGACAGGAGATAAACGCGGCGCGCCGGGACCTTATTCCTGGCTCGCACGAGGCATGCCGTGTTTATTTGCGGGTACGCCTTGAGGGACAGGTCACGGCCGCCCTGTTCGCCCTGTTCGCCGCGAAGCGGGGAATATGGCCATGCGCGGCCACGCGCGCGTGCGTCGCCGCACGGAACGCAAACGCGCGCATCCGGAGAATCGGTGGAAAATCGAAACGCAGTAAGGTGCTGGAAAGGTCCGATGCATTCACGCGCTGACTCACCGAAATCCGTGACACATTCGCCAGCGACTTGCACTACGCTATGAACGTATGCCGCGCGGGCGCGTCCAACACGATCGCGTCCAGCAGACCGCGTCCCTCTGTCGCAGTACGGGCCCCGCTTTCGTGGTTTTTTGCGGGCACGCGCCGTGCCCGCTCCACAACGCTGCGGTTGCGGCCGTGAGCCGGTATAGTTCTGCAGTAAAGTATCTCGACGCACGCGCGCTTTGCCGGACAAGGTAGAATCCCGGCGAGCAAACGTTTCCAAATGAATTACGGCATTGAGCCGCCTGGTCAAAATTCGTCCATGCCTTCCGCAGAATCGCACCCGCAAAACGACTTCATGAACGCCGCGCGCAAAGAGCGCAAGCGCGTCGAAATCTATCTGGTCAATGGCATTCGCCTGACCGGATGCATCGAGTCGTTCGATCAGTACCTGGTGATGCTGCGCACGCCCGTCGGCCTGCAAGGCATCTACAAACGCGCCATCTCCACCATCCAGCTCGACACCGGCACCCGCCCCGGTCCGCGCACGCCGCGCCCCTCGCACGGCGAGCACACGAACCGCGGCCCGCACGGCAATTACGGCGGCCATGGCGGTCATGGCTCGCGCGAATCGCGTGAATCCCGGGACCGCGAGCCGCGCGAGTCCTGGTCGGCGCCCGGTTCGTCGCCCTCGTCCGAGCGCCCCGCGCAGGACGGCCCGGTGGTCGTCACGCGCCGCCGCCGGCTCTATGGCTCCGTGAACAACGGCGGCAACGGCGGCGAAGGCTCGAACAACAGCTAAGCCTTGCGCGCGCGTGCGACCCGCGCACGCTTTTCCCGCAATCGCCCATCTCGCGATGCGCAAGCGCGCGCCGCCCATCTGCCCGTTTCCCGTTGCGCTCCCGGATTGCAAGCGCGGTGTTCGGGCAGATACCACCGGGCACCGCCACGTGCCCGTGATTTTCCCCTTTGCGTTATTCTGAAGGCGCCCCTCTACGCCCGGAGAACGCCATGAGTTCATCCAAACCGAAGCCTTCTCAGCCCTCCCAGGAAGACGCGCTCGACGAGGCGCTCGACGAGACTTTTCCGGCAAGCGACCCCATCGCGGTCGATCCGCCCCCCTCCAGACCCAAGCCCGCCGATGACGCAGGCAAAGGCCGCGACACGCATCGCCACCACGGCAAGCACTGAGCACGCGCATCGAATCGGGTTGAAATCAGACTGACCTGGCTTGCCGCGGCGCCCGCCCAAAAACAACAAAGGCGGCACGTCATGAACGCCCGCCTTCCTTTCCCACCCCGGGTTTGCCACTGCGAACCGGATTGTCGCGCCGGGGCGCACCGGTCGAACCGCGTGCCCCGGCCAAGAAGCCTCAGTGGACCGGCAACCCGCCATCGATCTCGCGCTGCAGCTCCTGCACCTGACGCTGCACCGCTCGCAACTGATCCTGCGCAGCGGTCTTCTCGGCCTGGAGCGCATTCGCCTGAGTTCGCGCCTGCTTCTGCTGATCGGTGACGATCGCCTGCTGCTGGCGGGCGACCTCGAGATCGGCCTGCAGGCGATTGGCGCGATCCTGTGTCTGCGCGATCATGCGGGCCGTGAACGCCTTCTGCGCTTCGAGGCGCGTGCGGCGAATCTCGATATCCGACAACTGGAGCGTCTTCTGCACGAAGCCGCGATAGATCGCCTCGGCGCGCGCCTCGTCGCTGGTCTTGACCACGCGCCAGAACGTCTTGTTCTGGAACAGCGTCACGTAATAGATCATCTCCTTGCCGTAAAACAGGAGACTCGTGCCGTAGGTGCCGTTGTAGGTCGTGCGCAACTCGTTGAGCTCGGCGCCGCGGATCATCTGCTGAAGCTCGGCCACATTGCCGGCCGCGTTCTGCTGCGCCTCATCCGGCCTGAGCGCGACCGGCGCGCCGGGCAACGGCTGCGCCAGCGACGCCGCCTTGGGCTGCGCCGCTGCGATCGACGGGTCTCGAACCGTCATGGTCCCTGCCGTGTTCGAGGCCGCGTTTGCCGTTGCCTGCGCCGCGGGTTGTGCCGCGGGTTGTGCCGTGACCCGCGCCGCTGCTTGATCGGGCAGCAGTTGCGCGCAGCCCGCTTCCAGCCCTCCAAGCAGCAACATCGCGGCCAGCGCGATTCGTCGAGCTCTCCACTTGCCGTTCATGAGGCCCCTGTCTTTTGCAGTTATTCTTCTGATTTTACAAAATCACACAATTATTACTCACTCTCGCCGGTCGCGGGCTCCTCGTCGAAAATCTGGTATTTGCGGATCTTTTCCCACAACACTTTGCGGCTGATTCCCAGATATTGGGCCGTGTCCTTGCGGCGCCAGCCGTTGGCATCCAGCGCCGCCAGCAAGCGGCTGCGCTCGGCCATGTCCCACTTGCTGCGATCGACGATGGGCGCTCCGGCTTCGACCGCCACCGCAGGCTGGAGCAAGGCCGATCCGGCCAGGAGTCGGCGCAGGCGCGGGGCGTCCCAACTGCCCATTTGCCGCACCGTCACGCCCACCCGTTCGGCCAGGTTGCGCAACTCGCGCACGTTGCCCGGAAAGCGCATCGCGGCCACGGAGTCGGCCAGCCAGTAAGGCAGCTCCGGCAGCGAAGCGAGCCGCTCGCCGCCCACCACCGACGCCACGAAAGCCTTGAAGAGCGCGATCTTGTCCACCGCGCCGCGCTCCTCGAGCGACGGTACGATCAGCTCGATCACGGCGAGCCGGTAGTAGAGGTCGGCGCGGAAATTGCCTTCTTTCACGAGTTGCGGCAGTTGCCGGTTGGTGGCCGCGACGAGGCGGAAGTCCACCTTCAGCGGCGTGGCCGAGCCGATGCGCGTGACCGTGCCGTCCTCCAGCACGCGCAGCAGCTTCACTTGCTGGTAGAGCGGCAGGTCGCCGATTTCGTCGAGAAAGAGCGTGCCGCCATCGGCCTGCTCGAAGTAGCCCTTGTGCGCGAGCGCCGCGCCCGTGAACGAGCCCTTCGCGTGCCCAAAGAAGAGCGACTCGAACAGGCCGTCGGGAATCGCGCCGCAGTTCACGGCCACGAACGGCCCGGCGCCGTAGCGGCCATGCTTGCGGTGCAGCAGTTCGGCGATGCGCTCCTTGCCGGTCCCGGTCTCGCCGTGCACGAGCACGCTCGTGTCGCAATCGGCGAAGGTGTCCACTTCCTTCATCAGCGCGCGCATGCTCTCGGACTCGGCCACGAGCATGTCCGCGCCCGCCGTCTGCGCCGAATGCGCGCGCAGTTGCACGACGAGCTTGGACACGAGCCCGCGCAGTTCCGCGCAGGTGAAGTCGAGCGGCAGGATATGCGAGTACTCGGCGGGATACATGGCGGGGTCGTTGTCGCGCGGCGCGGCGCCGACCCAGATCACGGGCATGCCGTGAGTGGCCTGCCAGTCGCGCAGCACGAGCGCGCCCGTGTCGATCACGCTCACGCTCACGATGGCGATCGACGCGCGCGCGGCGATACGTTGTGGCGAGACGGCCGTGTCGTCGGCGCGGATCACGTCGACGTCGAGGCTCGCCATGCAGCGCGCGACGCGCTCGACGATATCGGCTTTGCCTTCCCAGACGTAGAGGTCGAGTTCCTCGATGGGGGTGGTGGTTCGCATCGTGGGTGGTCTTATTGAACGAGTGTTGCGACACCGCAGGTGAGCGGATAGTCGGTCACGGTCGCGACGCCGAGCTGGACGCCGAGAAGCTGGAGCAGCGGGCCGAGGATGATGTCGTCGAGACCGGCAAGCACGGGGCCCAGCGTCGTGCCGAGCAGGCCCGTGACGACCGGCATGGCGACGCCGTCGATGAGCCCGCCGACGACGCCCCCGACAAGGCTCCCGAGCAGCCCGTCGAGCGCCCCGGAGAGCAAGGTCAGTCTCAGGCCATTGTTGCTCTCGGTCAGTTGGCCGAGCGTGGCCGCCGTCGATTGAAGCGAGTTGTCGAGCACGGCGCCAATCGCATTCGCATTGACGGCGTTGCCGTTGATCGGGTTGCCGTTGCCGTCGAACACCAGCACCTGAGGCGGGTTGGACGCATTGACAACGGGCACGCCCACCGACGGCGCGCTCACGGTGGCGATGGGCGTCTTGAGCATCGCCACGCTCGCCACGTTCCAGCGGCCATTGGTGCCGGCGCAGCTAAAGCCGCTAACGTCGTTCGCATGGACACCGTTCGCGAGCGGCGTGCCGATGCAGATATTCGCGAGCCCGGTCTGCACGCCGATCGTTTGCGTGCTCGCCGCCTTGCTGGCCGCGCACTGCGCGGATTGCAGCCACGCCTGCCCCTGGGCCGCAACGACATAGAGCGGGATCTGCACGGTCACGTCGACGAGATAGGACACCAGCGAAGAGAGAAACTGCTTGCTCTGCGTCGCAATCACGACGTTCGCCCCGAGCAGGATCTGCGCGGTTTGCGCCTGGGTGCGCCACGTGCTCGTCCCTTCGATATAGCCGGGCTCGCCTACTGCAATCGAAGGCGGCGAAATCACTTGCAGCGTGAGCGCGACGCTCGCGGGCAGAACGCCGCTCAAGCCGGTCATGTCCAGGTTGAACGTGACCGGCGCATTGCCCGCGGCGGCGATCTCCGCGCCGGCGATCAGCATTTGCAGGAGGTTGACCGTGGCATCGGCCGCGTATGCGGCGTTGGCTACGCCGAGTTGCAGCAAGGCGGGCGAGCCGGACAGCGCCGCAAGCTGGATGGGGTTGAGCGCCCCTTGCGGAACGAACGCGGCCACCGCGCTCAAGGCGTTTTGCGCGGCCGAGACGTCGGCCGTGAGCGCCCCGTCCCGGCCGACCGCCTTGAGCAGGATATTGGCGAGATCGCCAACCGAGGCCTGGGTAGCGAGCAACCCATCGTAGGTTCCGGCCGTCGTGGCCACGGCGGCGAGATCGGCCACCTTCACGTTGGCGTTCGCGAGGCCGGTCCATGAGGCGGCGTCGAGCTTGACCTGGGTGCCGCCGAGCAGCGCACCCAGCATGCCGTTGAGCAGATTCACCTGGGCCAGCGAGGTGCCGATCTGGAACGAGCCGATCACCGCGGCCTTGGCCGTGGCGTTCGCCGTGATCTGGTGCACCGGCCCGGCGAAGAAATACGGCACGCTATTCGTGACGCTCACCTGCACGCCATTGAGCGGCGGCGTGCCGTTGCTCACGAACGTCATCCCGCCGTTGCCGTCCGAGTCCCAGCGCCCGCAGGCGACAGCGAGCGTGCGCGTCGTGCCGTTCACCACGAAGCCGTTGCTCGCCGCGTTGGCGCTCGCCGTCACGAGCGGCTGGGCGCAATGGTCGTCCATCTGCTGCGCGGCGGCCAGCGCCGCGAGATCGGCGACGTTTTGCAGCGAGCGCTTCGCGAGATAGAGATTCGCCACGTCGAGCACGCCCAGCGCCGCCACCGCGACCACGAGACCGATGACCGCGATCAGCGCGAGCGAGCCGCGCTGGCGCCGCGCAAGCGCACCGGCGCTCGCGCGCGCACGGGCGCGGATCGGCTGGCGTGAGCGCGCCACCATCTCAGTACGCGCCTCCCCCGCCCAGGGTGGCGCTGCCGGAGCCGCCACCCTGTCCATTGCCGGTCTGGACCGTCGAGCCGAAGCTTGCCGGGATTTCCGTGTCGAACGAGTTCAGGTAGCGCCGGTAGGCGTAGCCCGCCTCGGCGCCGAGCATCGGCAGCGCGGGGGCCGCCTCGGCGTTGCTGCGCTGAAGCTCGAGCCAGGCCCGGGTCGAATGGCCGACTTCGCTGTTCGGGAGCGGCTCGCCTGATGCCTGAACGGCCTGGGCATCCACGTCCTGGGCATGCAGGGCCGGCGCCGCGAGCGCCATGACAAAAGCCGCGCTCGCGATCCCCGCTGCACGCCGGCAACGCCCCCGGAAAGCCGCCGCAGCGGCGAAGCACGCGGCAAATCCCGCATCCATGAACTGATTGGTTTTCATCGTCTTCCTCGTGTTGCGCGGGTGTGGCGCGCCGGGCGTGTCGTTATTGCTGCGGCGGCGCGAAGCGATTCGCCTCGCGCGGCTGCGCATCGCCACCGGGCCAGCCGCCCTGGGCGCTCGCGAGCACGCGCGACGCCGGCACGGCACCGCGCTGCGCGCCCTGCTCCTTCGATTCGCGCCGCTGCGCGACCTGGCGCGCCCGCTGCACTTCGCGCACCTTCTGCGCATCGCGCGCAATCGCCGCACGGGTCTGCGCAGGCAAGCCCTGATGGGTCATGAGCGCTTGCGCATCCGCGTCGTTGCCGCTGGCCTCGAACAGCAGCGCCACGTTCGCGGCGATCTTCGCGTTGTGCGAATCCAGTTCCAGCGCCTCGAGCAGCGGCACGCGCGCCCCCGCAACATCGCCGTCACGCAGCAGCGCGTAACCGAGATCGGAGAGCGTGGCCGCGTTGGTCGGGTCGAGCCGCGAGGCCGCCTCCAGCTCTTGCGCGGCCTTGTGGAAGTCGCCCGCCGCGCCCGCGAGCAGACCGAGCCCGCGATGGCCGCGCGCCGCGAGCGGCGTGTCGAGCAATTGCCCGTAGGCCGCTGCGCTCGCGCTCGCCTGCCCCGTCACGCGCAGCGCGTCGGCGCGCAGCAGGATCGAATCGGGCGTGGCACCGTACTGGCGCTCGAAGGCGTCGATGTGCGCGAGCGAGGCGTAATAAAGCCCCTCGGTCTGCATGCGCGAGATCAGCCCGAGGTACATGCCGGGCGTGTCCGGCGCGGCGTCGCGGGTGTTCGCGCGCATCTGCATTTCGGCCTGCGCCTGCGGCCCCACGCCGTAGCCCTGCGGCGTCCCGCACGCGGCCAGCGCCGCGAGCCCCGCGCAGGCCATGGCCGTCCATGCGCGGCGCGCGGTCGGCCCGAGCAGCGCGGCCATATCGACAACGAAAGTCTTCATGATGGTTCCAGCCGTGTTCATGACTCGTTCACCCTTCGTCTCAATGACGAATCGATGCCAGCGAATGCAGCACGGCGATCACGCCGGGCCCCGCCGTGACGATGAGCAGCGCAGGCAGCAAGGTCACCACCATCACGCCGGTCATCCTCACGGTGAGCTTGCCGATACGCTCGCGCAGCGTCGCGCGGCGCACTTCGCGCAGCCGGTCGCCGAATTGCTTGAGCGGCTCCTGCACCGCGCCGCCATGCTTGTCCACCTGCACGAGCAGCCGGATCACCGCGCGCAGGTCCTCGTTTTCGTAGATCGACGCCATGCGCTGCAACGATTGCTCGCGCGTGCGGCCCGCCACGAACTGCCGTTGCGCGATCGCCATTTCGCCCGCGAGCACGGGCAGCACGAGACGGAATTCGTTGACCATCACCTGCAGGCTCTGGTCAAGTGAAAGCCCGACGCCCTGCAGCAGGCGCAGCAGGTCGACCAGCATCGGCAACTCATCGGCCACCGAGTCGAGCCGCGCATGGGCGCGGCGGCGCACCACGAGCTTCGGCAGGAAAAAACCAGGCAGCAGGCCGCCGCCCGCCCACGCCACGGGCCGCGCGCCGTGATCGATGCCGTACCACGCGGCCAGCGTCGCCATGGCGAACGCGCATACGAGGCGGATGATGCAATAGAGGCCCCGCGCCCGCGCGTCGGCATAGCCGCATTGATCGAGCAGGCGGCGGTCTTCGTCGGCGACGATGAGCTTGCCCGCCGAGGTCTCGAGCCAGCCCGCGCCCATCGTGCCGAGCGCGTCGAGCATGCCTGGGAGTCCGGATCGATGCGTTGCGTCCGTGGACGCAGCGGCGGCCGAGGCTCCACCCTTGCCCTGTGCTGCCGTGCCGCTGGCGATCGCGCCTTGCGAGCGCGCGTACGCTCCACGATTCGCCATGGCCTGGTCGAGCGTGCGCGCGCTCTTGCGAGCAGCCGCGAGCCGTGCACACGCGAGCGCCGCGAGCAATGCGAGGCCGAGCGCGCCGAGCAGCAGCGCCAGCGCGCCAAGGCTATGCGCGCTCACAGCGCCCCCTTGAGCCGCGTGAGGCGGTACAGCAGATACGCGCCCGCGATCTGCAAACCCATGGCGCCGTACACGAGCAGGCGCCCCGAGTGGTCGTTCCACATCGACGCGAAATACTGCGGGTTGGTCACGATGAGAAAGCCGGCAATGCCGAGCGGCAGCAGCGCGAGCACCCATGCGGAGAGGCGCGTTTCCGCCGACATCGCGACCAGCTCGCGCTGCGCCTGTTCGAGATCGCGCATGAACGTCGCCATGCGCTCGAGCATCACGTCGGCGCGACCGCCATAACGCACCGAAAGGCGCAGCACCGCGCCCACGAGTTCCAGCTCGCGCGCACGATAGAGCTGCGCGACGTGATTAAGAGCGCGATCGATTTCGACGCCCGCGCGCAGCATGCGCGAGACGTGGTCGAGACACTCGCGCAGCGGCGCCTCGGTGGTGAGTAGCGCGGCCTGAAACGCGGCGGGCACGCTGTTGCCGAGCACGATCAGCCGCACGATGCCGTCGAGAAACGAAGGCAGTTGCGCGACGAGCCGCGCGCGCCGCCGCTGCATGCGCATCGAGAGCGCGAAGGCCGCCAGCGCGACCACCAGAACCAGCACGGCGAGCGCGGCCGGCACACCGCCGAGCGCGAACGCCCACAACGCCAGGGCCAGCGCAACGAAGCCGATGAAGCCCAAGGGCTTGCGCGCGTCGGCGATGCCGGCGCGGCTCAGCACGCCCTGAAGCACGAGCGTCGCGCGCGCGCGCCAGCCCTGCGGTTGGCCTGCCGCCAGGGGTAGCGCGCCGCCGCGCGGGGCGGCATTCCCGCCCGCATAGGCCGCGCGCGCTTCATCGGACTTCGCTGTGCCCATCCGGGCCTGGCCGGGCCCGGACGCCCCCGGCATGCCCTGCATGCCCGCCGCCTGGGCCGCGGCGCTCACCCGGCTGTCGACGAAACGTGTCACGTGCTCACGCGCGGCGCGCTGCTGCGCCCGCTGCCAGAGCATCAGCCCGGCGGCGGCGAACAGCAGCGCAAGCGCCGCGATGAGCGCGATCGCGCTAGACATTGAAGCCCCCGTCGTTGAAGCCTCCCTCGCGCCCGCCCCCAAAGCCGAAACCCGACGAGGCCGAAAGCGCCTGGCGAAAGCGCGCGAGCTTCGGCGAATGCGGGTGGATGCCGAGCGACTCCCAGCGGTCGATCTCTTCGCCTTCGGCGTTCATGACCGGCTCGTAGCGGTACAGCTCCTGCGTGGCGATGATGTTGTCGGCGAGCCCGGTTACTTCGGTCACCGAAAGAATCCGGCGCCGCCCGCTGGAAAGGCGGCCGATCTGCACGATGAAGTCGACGGCGTTGGCGATCTGCCGGCGCAGGCTGCTTTCGGTGCCCTGAAAACCCGCAAAGCCCGCGAGCATTTCGAGCCGGTACAGACACTCGCGCGGCGACGAGGCGTGCACGGTCGCCATCGACCCGTCGTGGCCGGTGTTCATCGCCTGCAGCATTTCGAGCACCTCGCCGCCGCGCACTTCGCCCACGATGATGCGGTCCGGGCGCATGCGCAGCGTGTTGCGCAGCAAGTCGCGAATGGTCACCACGCCGGTGCCGTCGAAACCGCCCGGGCGGCTTTCGAGCCGCACCACGTGCGGGTGATTGAGCGAGAGTTCGGCAGTGTCCTCGATCGTCACCACACGCTCGATCTCGGGAATATGGAACGCCAGCGCGTTCAGGAGCGAGGTCTTGCCCGAGCTCGTGCCGCCCGAGACGAGAATATTGCAGCGCGCCTGCACCGCCGCTTCGAAGAGCGCGCCGATCTCCACGCCGAAGGTGCCGTTGCCGAGCAGATCATCGGGACGCAGCGGATCCTTGCGGAATTTGCGGATGGAAACGATGGGCCCCGCGAGCGAGAGCGGCTCGATCACGACATTGATGCGCCCGCCGTCGGGCAGGCGCGCATCGACCATCGGATTCGATTCGTCCAGACGCCGGCCGATGGGCGCGAGAATGCGCCGCACGATGCGCAGCAGGTGCGCGTTGTCGGAGAAGCGCACGGGAATCTTCGAGAGAATCCCGTGCCGCGACACATACACGTCGCTATAGCCGTTGATGAGGATGTCCTCGACGGCCGGGTCGGCGAGCAGGTCCTCGATCGGCCCGAAGCCCGCGAGCTCCTTGGTGAGCGCCCCGGCAATCGCGCGCACCTCGCTCTCGTTGAGCGGGATGTGGCGCAGCCGCACGAAGCTGTCTATTTCCAGATCGACGAACTGGTTGATTGCCTGGCGCGACCAGCGGCCGAACTCGGCGCCAAGCTCCTCGATGCGGGTGAGCAGGTGCTCGTGTGCTGCGTTCTTGATGTCCTGGAACTGTTGGCTGTGCGCGAACAGGGGCGCGTCATCGGCAAACTGGATGTTATCCGGCATGATCTACGAACGCTTGGATGAGGGTTGGAAAAGGCCGCGCAGCGGGCGGCGCAGCGCATCGAACTTCTTCGGCGCCGGCGTGCGCAGGCCGTCGAGTTGCGCAGCGAGCGCATCGAGCGCGCGCACGTACGGATCGCGCGGCGCACTATCGACGAGCAACTGACCGCGGTTCGCGGCCTGGCACAGCGCCACGCGGCGCGCGGGCAGCACGCCCGCGAGCTCGATGCCCAGGCGCCCTGCAATCTGCGCCGCGCTCAGGTCGATGTCCGCTTCGTACTGGTTGATCACGAGACGCAGGCCGGCGTTATCCACGCCGCCGTCACGCAGCATTTCGAGCTGGCGCGACGCCGCGACAATCGACGCGACACTCTGGTCGCACACGAGCCACGCCTGATCCGCCGCGCGCGCCACCTCGAGAACGAACTCCGCACTCGAGAAGCCGCCGAGATCGACGAGCTGCTGGTCGAAGAACGCGCGCAGCCGCGTAAGCAGCGCCACCGCCGCTTCATGCGAAACTTCGCGCAGCGCGCCGGGGTCGGCCGGCAGCGTGGTGAGCGCAAGTCCGCTCTCATGACGCGCGAGCGCCGTGTGCACGAAGGTCTGATCGAAGCGGCGCAGGTTGCGCACCGCGTCGACGAAGCTAAAGCCATTGCCCGCGTTGAGCAGCAGCGCGCCGTCTCCCGCGGGCAGCCCCAGGTCGAGCAGCGCGGCGTGCCGGTTCAGCACGGCGCCCTTGCGCGCAAGCAACACGGAGAGGCCCGCCGCGAGCGTCGTGACGCCCATGCCGGGGCGCGCGCCCAGCAGCGCCGTGAGGCGGCCATGCCGGCTCACCGGTTCCACGCGGTTGTCCAGCACCTGGCGCACGATACGCAAGGCATCCTCATGGCTCGCGCCCGCGTCGACGAAATCGCGCACGCCGGCGCGCAGCGCCGAAATCGCGCTCTCCGGCTCGGCAAGCGTGCCCACGGCAATGATCTGCAGGCCCGGAAACGCGGCATGCGCGGCCGCCGCCACGACGCTCGCGGCACCACCCTGCGCATGACCGCCCGCGAGCGAACCGCCCCGCGAAAAATCGACCAGCAGCAGCGAAGGCATGTTCTGCGAGATCTGCTGCGCGACCAGAGCCGGATCGGGCGCGACCGTTGCCACCTTGCCCACCGGGCCGAGCATGTGCGCGACCCAACGCGCGTTCGCGTCATTGGCCGTGGCGAAGACGAACGAATCCGTCGTCGTGCGCTCAGCCGGCACGTGCGATCTCGCGTTCATGAATGCTCTCCTTTTGTTGCTCGCGCAACGATTTCCGCCAGACTTGCGCTGCGCACGCACGGCGCACGCCAGATGCCGCACTGGATGCAACATCGAATGCGCCACCGGGTACGCCATCCGTGGCCCGCCGCATCACGGCGAAAATCCCGGCACCGGATCACGCGACGCCGCGCCGCCCAGCAGCGAGCGCCACACGGGCGCATCGCGCTGCTCGGACAGCTCGCCGGGCGTGGCGGGCAGCTTCGCGCCCTTCGCGAGCGGCGACACCAGATGCGGCGTCACCACGATCACCAGTTCCTTGTCGTTCTGCTGATAGTTCAGTTGCTTGAAAAACGTGCCGATGATGGGCAGGTCGCCCAGCACCGGCACCTTGTTCACATTCGATGCCGTCTCGCGATCGATCAGCCCGCCGATCACGAAGCTCTCGCCGTCGCCGAGCTCGATGGTCGTTTCGGTGCGGCGCGTGGTGATCGCGGGCACGGACACGCCGCTGATCGTCACCGCGTTCGCGAAGTCGAGCTGGCTCGCCTCGGGCGCGACCTTCAGCGCGATGCGCTGTGGCGAGAGCACCGTGGGCGTGAGCGAGAGCCCGATGCCGTACGGCTTGTATTCGATCGCCGTGGCGCCGAGCGCCTGGGGCACCGGCACCGGAATCTCGCCGCCCGCGAGGAAGCTCGCGCTCTGGCCGGAGAGCGCGACGAGCGTGGGCTCGGCGAGCACGCGCGCGAGGTTGTTCGCCTCCATCAGGCTCAGGTCGGCGAACAAGCCGTGCGTGGCGGAGGCGAACACGAGATTGAACGCGGACGCGATCGGCACGGCGGCCTGGAGCGTCGTGCCCAGCGCGCCCGACGTCGACGAATTCGACGACCCCATCGAACCCGACGATCCCGGCGAGGCGACGGTGCCCGAGTTGAACGAGGTTGGCGTGAACGAGCCGAACGCAAAACCGTTGTTCTGGCGAAAGAAGTTGAAGCCGATCTGCTTGAGCACGCTGCGGCTGAACTCGACCACACGCACGTCCACCTGCACGACCGCGCGCGTTGCGATGCTCGACGTGTCGAGCACGTTCGCGTCCTTGCCACTGCCGCCCTTGCCGCCTTTTCCGCTTTTGCCGATCGAGCCCTGCGCGGCGGCCACCGCGCGCTGGTGCTGCTCCATCGTCGCGGCGCGGCCGGTAATGAGCGCCGTGTCGCCAAGCACTTTCACATCGGGCGTGCCCGCGCCGAGCAGTGCGCGCGCAGCGGTCGTCGTCACGTTGACGGTGAGCGTGCGCGGCGCGCCGCTGCCTTCCCACAGCATCACGTTCGTCGTGCCCGCGCCCTTGCCGACGAGCAGCACGCCGCCGCGCCGGTCGCCGCGTATCACCAGCACGTCGGCAACCGAGGGGTCGCCCACGGCGATACGCGTGAGCGAGCCCGTGACGGGCAGCGTGCGCTGTTCGCCCACCGCGATCTCGACGCTGGACGGCAGGCCCTCCACGGCATCTCCCGCTTGCGCGGCCCGCCCCTGCGCGGGCGGCGCCGCCCACACGGACGTGGCGGCTAGCGCAAGACCACCCGCGCATGCGGCGGCCACAGCCACGGCGAAAGTCCTCGTTATCGTCATCGTATTTCTGCTTCTCTCGTATGCGGCCTGCTCCGCGCCACCCGCGGGCGGTTTGCGAACCGCGCTCCCATGCATCCCGTGCACACCATGCATCGTTACCAGGCGACCGTTTCGGCGCGCCCGCCCCGTATCACTTCGAGTCCTCCGCGCGCGGGCGCGCCGCCACGGCGCGGCGCGCCCACTGCAACCGGCGCCGCCTCGCGCGGCACGCCGCTGCCCGCGAGCTGGTCGAGCGCGACGCCCGCGGCCGCTTGCGTGGAGCCGTCCGGCGCCGTGTGCGAGACCACCTTGAGCACGCCGGGCTGCGGGCCGAATGCGGCGGGATCCACCTGATCCTCGTCGGCCGGATTGCGCAGCGCGAGAATCAGTTGTCCCTGGCTTTGCGCGAGCGCGAGCCGGTCGACTTCGGTCACCGGCACGGCGAGCACCGCCGTGCGCGGCGCGGCGTTCTGCGTACCGAAGTTGGTGGTGCGCTGTCCTGCTGCGTTGCCCGGCGCTTCGGGCTGTGCGCCGAACACCAGCACGCGTGCCTTCGAGATCAGAAGACGCGCCTGGGTGCGGCCGATTTCGCCGCCGCCCATGCCGCCGCCATCGCGGCGCAGCGTGAAGAAGACGTCGACATAGTTGCCCGCGTGCAATGCGTTGCCGACCGCGCTGGTTTCATCCACGCGCACGGCCACCGCGCGCTCACCGGGAGCCAGACTCGTGGCGAGGCTGGACGAAAGCTGCTGGTCGAGCACGGGCGCATCGGCGGCGATATCGGCGACCGGCACGCGGCCTGCGACCAGTGCGCTGTCGCTCACGGCGCCCTGCGGATGGATCGGCAACGGCTGGACGCGCAGCGCGTCCGCGGGAATCGGCTGCCCCGCCGACAGCGCGCGCGTGGCGACCACGACCGGCGTGAGCGCATGCGTGGCGGACGGCGGCACCACCACGGGCGGCGGTGGCGGGCGGCGCGCCAGCATCCATGCGAGCATCCCCAGCACGAGCGCACCCGCAATCAGGAGTCCTGCGGTGATTTTGGTCAGATTGGCCATGAGCGGTCATCCATGATGCGAACGAACGGGGTACCGGATCGGATATCGCATGACCGTCCATATCCGGCGTGGCAAAAGAACCGAAACTTCACAGGAGGTTCTCCGGATTGATCTGCACGGTAGCCTGGCCAACCAGCGACGACGGCGCGAGCAGTCCCATGAGCGGCAGCGGCGGCACCAGCGGATGGGTGCTCCATGCGTAGGTGAGCGTGATCTGGATGCAATCCATTGCCGTGTTTTCAGTGCATCCGGCCGGTGCGGCGTTGACCGCCTGCGTGCATTGCGGCGCCTGCGCGAGCCAGCCGACGACGGCGAGCGCCCGCTTGCAGGCCGCCTGTGCGCGGCTCGTCAGCGCCGAAGCGGGATCGGCCCCGTTCTGATAGACGAGCGCCGCACGCGCGCCTTCCGCAACCGCTGAGGTGAGGCTCTGCTGCACGAGAAAGATCATGCTGTACATGACGATCCCGTAAAGGATGGCGAAGAAAAGCGGGAATGCGAGTGCGAACTCGATTGCAGCGGCACCGCGTTGCACGCGTTTTTGTGTGTGCTTTTGCGCGCGGTTTGGCAGTCGCTTGCCACGCCTGGCCCGTGCGGGAATGGCACGCTCACTGGTTGCGCGAGCAATCATTTCGGCCACCCGGACATCAGTTGGAGCGCGAGCCAGGCAAGCGCGGGCACGCTCAGGCACGCGGCATACGGCGTGCCGCGCCGTGGCCCCACGGTAACGAGCCGCGCGGGCCGCGATGCTGCTACAGATGCCCGGGCGCGCAGCGCAATCAGCATGGCGAGCGCGTGCACGAACGCCGCAAGGCTCGCGACAACCCATAGGCCCACGAGCGGCTGCATCCCGCACCAAGCGCCAAGCACCGCGAAGACCTTGACGTCGGCCGCGCCCATCATGCCGAACACGAAGAACGGCATGAGCGCGGCAAGCCCCACCGCAGCAGCGGCCAGCGCCTGACCAATACCGATATGCGCCGGTCCCGCGTGCGGCAGCGCCGCCGCCAGTGCGGCGACAAGCCCTGCGCCAACGAGGGTGTTTGGCACGCGACGCGAGCGGCAGTCGCACACGGCAACGGCCACAGCCCACGCGCCGAACACGAGGCTGGATAAATAGAATGGAATCATCTAGAACAGTGCGCGCGCAACCATCCAGCGTGCGCTCGCGGGCGAGCGCACGCTGGACCTTCCAGTTAGCAAGCGATGTTGAGCGTTACCTGGAGCGCCCGGTCAGCCACCCGTTCCTGTCGCCGGAGTGTTTGCTGGAGTGGTTGCCGGAACGGCTGTCGATACCTGAGCCTCGATGGCAGCAAACACGCTCTTGAGTGTGGTTCCCAGACTACCGACCGTAGAGGCGATGGCCAGCGCAATAACCCCCGCAATAAGCCCATATTCCAGCGCCGTGACCCCTTCTTCCGACTTCGCGAATTTCGTTATCAGCTTGTTCATTTCGGCCCTCTATCTTCTCCGCGCTCTCACGCTGATCTGCACCGGCGCTCGCAATGCATGCTGTCTGAATGGCGCCCAATGCATCCGGTCCGCGAACTGCCATGTCAGTCCGCCAACGTTTTGGCCGAATCGCAGGCATACCCCTCGAACATGCTTGCGTAAGGCTCTGTTTATATTTTTTGTCTGTGCGGTTTTTATAACGTAACACCATGCGTAACGCAATCGATCGTTACGCAGACACCAGGTCGTAACTTCATTATCGGCATACCCGTTTTACGGTTTACTTCGGGCAAACCATGATTCAACTAGTCAGCACTCGATAATCCGACCGGGTTTAACGTTTTCCGGCTTCGCCCAATTTCCATGCGGATGACATGTCGCTGGTCTTATGCCGGTGTCGTGACTTTTCCGCGCTGTTACGGCGACGCCCGTAACACCGCGCTCTCCGCGTTACGTGACGTAACGCGCGACACCCCGTAACACCCCCTTCCCGTTCTCGTCATTCGTTCGACAAAAGCGCTCGCAAGCACTTGATACGTCTTGATTAGATGAAATCCTCCAGGCGGCGACGAGTGTTGTTTTCGTGCGCGTCTTCGTATTGGCACGCCTGTTGCAGTGTAAGTGGCGCAGGTCCGGTGGACCAGGCACACAACACAGACAACACACCATACGAACCGAGGGCACATCATGAACAATCAGCGCATCGCGAACGCGGCACGCTTGACAGCAATCGCGGCGACCGTCGCCACACTGCTCTCGCTGACCGCCTGCGGGGGATCGGGCTCCCTCAGCAGCGGCACCGGAGGCGGCAGCGGCGGCGCACTTCAGACAAGCGGCGGCACGGGCAGCGGCAGTGGTGGCAGCGGAGACGGCGGCGGTTCAGGCGGAGGCGCCACCTCCGCGGACAACGGCAGCGGAAGCGGCACGGGCACCATCATCGGCGGCAGCGGCTCGGGCGCGGGTACGGACAACGGCACCGGTAATGGCGCAGGCGGCACGACCACCGGCGCCAACGGCAGCGGAAGCGGCGACGGTTCCGGCAATGGCAACAACGGCGGTTCGGGCAACGGCGGCACGACCGTCTCGGCCAATGCCGTGGGCGCCGTCGCGCACGCCGCCGGCAACGTCGTGGGCGACGCCGGATCAACGGTCTCGGGAATCGGCAGCACGATCGCCGCGCAGACGCTGCCCGGCGTGAGCCCGCAAACCACCCAGGCCGCAGGCGGCATCGTCCAGAACGTGGGCGGCGCGGTTTCCACGCTCGGCAACGGCGTCTCCCAGGGGCTCGGCCAACTCGGCGCGAGCAGCAATCCGGTGGGCACCACGCTCTCGAGCACGGGTGGTGTCGTGAGCGACGCGGGCAA
>JAITTX010000049.1 GCA_031286755.1 Paraburkholderia sp. | reverse complement strand
GCCTCGCCGCGCCGGCCCGCTTGCGACGACATGTTGACGATCTTGCCGCCTTCGCCCTGCTCGACCATGCGGCGCGCGACCGCCTGCATCAGAAAGAACATGCCCTTCACGTTCACGTCGAAGAGGCGCTCGTAGATTTCCCAGGATTCGTCGAGCAGCGGGCGCATGTCGAAGAGCGCCGCATTGTTGAAGAGGATGTCGATGCGGCCGAAGCGCTCGACCGCGCCCGCGACGATGCGCGCGATGTCCTCGCGGCGCGTGACGTCCGCGCTGAAGGCGAGCACGCGCTCGGGAAACGCGCTGGCAAGCGCCGGTGCGATGGCGTCGGCGGGCTTCAGGTCGACCAGCACGCAGCGCGCGCCTTCGTCCAGATAGCGCCGCGCGACCGCCTCGCCAATGCCGCTCGCCGCGCCGGTGAGCACGGCTACCTTGTCCTGCAAACGTCCTGCCGCCGGGTACGCGGAATGTGCCACAGGGTTGTCTCCATTTGCGTTCGTCGAGCCGCCGATGCGCTGTCGCGGACAGCCATATGAACTATCGCCCGATACCTGAGCATTTGCTCTGTTTGTGATCGAATGATCGGTCACGGATGCGCGCATGTCAAGGCGGAGATACGTGTTTCGTGCCGGATTTCGATGGTGCGGCGCGCAAGGGCCACTCAGTGGCGCGGGGAGCTTTTGACATGCATGCGTGTCCGTCCAACGCCATAGGTGGATTGGCGGGCTAGCTGGCTCGCCAATCGATGTGATACGTTATATCATCGCGTCTCGACAAAACTTTGCCCCTTCCGGGCGCGCGCGATTCCGCGCGAATGTCGTACAAGCCCCGCTCTCACGCCTCGTTCAAGGATAGAACCATGCCCGCTATCACCCGCGCCGCCCGCCTGCCCGGCCGGCTTGTCCTGGCCGCCATCACGCTCAAGCGCGCCGCCAGGCCGGCCATGGCGGCATGGCTCGCGCTCGGCGCGCTGGCCGGTGCGCTGCTCGGCCCATGCGCGGCCGCCCATGCGGCGGACGCTCCGGGCGCCACCCTGCCCGTCGTGGCGGCGGAAAACTTCTACGGCGACGTCGTCAAGCAGATCGGCGGCGCGTACGTGAGCGTGACGAGCATCCTGAGCAACCCCGACCAGGACCCGCACCTCTTCGAGGCCAGCCCGAAAACCGCGCGCGCGCTGCAACACGCGCGCCTCGTGGTTTACAACGGCGCCGACTACGATCCGTGGATGACCAAACTGCTCTCGGCAACGGGCAGTGGCGGCGGCCAGCGCACGATCGTCGTGGCGGCGGATCTGGTCGGCAAGAAGGCCGGCGACAATCCGCATCTCTGGTACGACCCGCGCACCATGCCCGCCGTCGCGCGCGCCGTGAGCGCCGCACTCGGCACGGCGGACCCGGCGCACAAGAGCGTGTACGATGCCAACCTTGCGGCCTTCCTCGGCTCGCTCAAGCCGATCGACGACAAAATCGCGGCGCTGCGCGCGCAATACAAAGGGCAGCCCGTGACGGCGACCGAGCCGGTGTTCGGCTACATGTCGGACGCGATCGGCCTCGACATGCGCAATCTGCGCTTCCAGATGGCGACCATGAACGACACCGAAGCCAGCGCATCGGACATCGCGGCCTTCGAGCGCGACTTGCGCGAGCGCCGGGTGCGCGTGCTGATCTACAACAGTCAGGCCACGGAAGCGCTCACCCGGCGCATGCTGGGCATCGCGCAGCAGTCGAAGGTGCCCGCGCTGAGCGTGACCGAGACGCAACCCGCCGGCGTGAGCTTCCAGCAATGGATGCTCGGCCAGCTCGATGCGCTGGCGAAGGCCCTCGCGCAAAAGTAAAACGGCTGCCGCAATGCGGCGGTGCCCAACCAGCCCCAACGACATAATTCACAGCAGGGAACCCAAGCGATGACCGAGGCCGCGCCCTCTCCCGATGCACATGCAGCACACGCTCACGGGCATCACGCGCACCGTGATCACCACGGCCGCCAGGGGCACCGTCCGGCTCAGCCGGTGCTCACGCTCGCGGGCGTGACGCTCACGCTCGGCGAGCGCACGATCCTGCGCGACGCCAACTTCGCGGTGAACCAGGGCGAATTCATCGGCGTGCTGGGGCCGAACGGCGCGGGCAAGACCACGCTGATGCGGGCGATTCTCGGCCTCGTGCCCGCTTCGCATGGCGCGATTCGCGTGCTCGGCGAACCCGTGGCGCGCGGCAACGCGAAGATCGGCTTCATGCCGCAGCCGCGCACCGCACTGGCGGGCCGCCGCGTGCGCGGGCGCGATTTCGTGGCAATGGCCGCCGACGGCCATCGCTGGGGCCTGCCGCGCGCCGACGCCGCCACGCGCGCCGACGTCGCGCGCGTGCTCGATCTCGTGGGCGCCACGAAGCTCGCCGACCGCCCGCTCTCCGAGCTTTCCGGCGGCGAGCGCCAGCGCCTGCTGCTCGCGCAGTGCCTGCTCGGCGAACCGAAACTGCTGCTGCTCGACGAGCCGCTCATCAGCCTCGACCCGAATCACCAGCGCGGCGTGGTCGAACTCGTGCGCCGCGTGCAGCGCGAGCTTGGCATCGCGGTGCTGTTCTCGGCTCACGAACTCAATCCGCTCCTGAACTCGCTCGACCGCGTGCTCTATCTCGGCAACGGCGTGGCGGCGCTCGGCAGCGTGGACGAAGTGATCACCGCGCCCGTGCTCTCGCGGCTCTATGGCTCGCCCATCGAAGTGATGCGCATGAAAGGCCGCATCTTCGTGATGTCGGGCGACGTCGAAGTCGAGAAGCACGACCACGAGCATGAACACGATCACGCGCACGAACATGGCCACGCGCACGGCCACGATCACAACAACGACAACAACGCCCACGGCCATACGCACGATGCTTGAATACGACTTCATGGTGAACGCCTTCGCGGCGTCGGGCATCGTCGCGGTGCTCGCGGGCATCGTTGGCTACTTTCTGGTGATGCGCGGACAGACCTTCGCGGGCCATGCGCTCTCGCACGTCGGCTTCACGGGCGCGACGGGCGCGGTGCTGCTCGGCATCTCGCCGATCTGGGGCATGGTGGGCTTCACGCTCGCCGCGGGCGTATCGATGGGCGCGCTCGGCGAAAAGCTCGCGGGCCGCGATGTGGCCATCGGCGTGATCCTTTCGCTCGCGCTCGGCTTCGGCCTGCTGTTCCTGCACTTCTTCACGTCGTTCGCCACCCAGGTCACGGCGCTCCTGTTCGGCAACGTGCTCGGCGTGGGCCGCGACACGCTCGGCGTGCTCGCGGCGCTGGCCGTGGCCAGTCTCGCCGCACTCGCGGCCATCATGCGGCCGCTGCTGTTCGCCTCGCTGCAGCCGGAGCTGGCCGAGGCCAAGGGCGTCTCGCTGCGGCTCGTCTCGGTGCTGTTCCTCGCCATCGCGGCGCTGGCCGTGGCCGCGTGCACGCAGATCGTGGGCGTGCTGCTCGTCTTCACGCTGATGGTGGGGCCCGCCGCCGCCGCGCAGAACCTCACCACGCGCCTCTCGGCCGGCCTCGCGCTCGCGGCGCTGCTCGCGCTCGCGCAGGCGTGGATCGGCGTCACGCTCGCCTACTACACCGACTGGCCAACGAGCTTCTGGATCACCGCGCTCGCGGCGCTCGTCTACGGCGCGAGCCTGATCGGCCGGCGCTGAACGCGCCCGACCCTGTCTGGCGCTGATTGGCGCTGATTGGCGCTGATTGGCGCCGACCGGCGCGCACACGCAAAAACGGCGTTGCTCCTCGCGGGGCAACGCCGTTTCGCTTTTCCGGTGACGGGGCCGCCGTCGGCGGACGCGTTACTTCAGGAGCACCCGCGCGTGATGCGCCAGATGGTCCTCGATAAAGCTCTGGATGAAGAAGTAGCCGTGATCGTAGCCCTCGTGACGGCGCAGCGTGAGCGGCTGCCCCGCCGCCTTGCACGCGGCTTCGAACACATCCGGGTTCAACTGGTCCGGCAAGAACGCGTCCGCCATGCCCTGATCGACGAGGATGCCGGCGTCGAACTTGTGCGCGGCCTTGCTCACCAGCTCGCTCGCGTCGTACTGCTTCCAGGCCTCGCGGTCGTCGCCCAGATAGCCGGAAAACGCCTTCTCGCCCCACGGGCAGCGCGTGGGCGCCGCGATGGGCGCGAACGCCGACACCGAGCGATAGATATCCGGGTTGCGCAGCGCGAGCATCAATGCGCCGTGCCCGCCCATCGAGTGGCCGAAGATGCCGAGCCGCGCGCCGTCCACGGGCAGATGCGCCGTCACGGCCTCGCGCAGTTCGTCGCGCACGTACGAGTACATGCGCCAGTGCTTCGACCACGGCTCGCGCGTGGCATCGACATAGAAGCCCGCGCCCACGCCGAAGTCCCACGCCTCGGCTTCGCCGGGCGCGTTCGCGCCGCGCGGGCTCGTGTCGGGCGCGATCAGCGCGATGCCGTGCTGCGCGGCGAAGCGCTGCGCGCCCGCCTTGATCGGAAACGTCTCCTCCGTGCAGGTCAGCCCCGCCAGATAGAACAGCCCCGGCACCTTGCGCTCGCGCGCCTGCGGCGGCAGGTACACCGAAAAGCGCATCGGCAGGCCGATCGTTTTCGCGTCGTGTTTGTAAATGCGCTGCACGCCGCCGTGACAGGCGTGCTCTTCAATCTGGTCCAGCATCTCTAGCCCTCGCTATGGGTAAAAGACAACCGGGCGAATCGACTCGCCCTGCTTCATCTGGTCGAAGCCCTCGTCGATCCGATCTGGGTGCAACGTGTGCGCGACCGGATCGTCGATGCCGATCTTACCTTCCATGCGACCGCAACCCGAGGCTTCATTGCAATGCGCTTCGATCAACCGGTGTCGCCCCGCGCCTCGCGATCGAGCGCGTTGCAGCACCGAAACGTGTTGTGCGACTCGCTACGACGCCGGCGCGAACCAGGTTCGCACGCGGCCATACAAGTCGATGAAGCGCGCGTAGCGCTGCGCGAGCGCGGCGTCCGTGCGCGGCTGCGCCACGCGCGTCGCGGCGGGTGCGAACGCCGCGAGTTCGTCCATGCGCCAATGCCCGCAGGCGATGCCACCCAGCAGCGCAGCGCCACGCGCAGCCGCGTTCGGACAGTCGATGGCGTCGAGCTGCGCGCCCAGCACGTCGGCGAGCAATTGCCGCCAGCGCGCATCGACCGAGCCGCCGCCAGCGAGCTTGAGCACCGCGATGGGCGCATGCGGCGCGCCGCCGGCATCGGCTGCGCCAGCCGCGCCGCGCAACGCGTCGAGTCCCGCGCGCAACGCAAACGCCACGCCTTCGAACGCGGCGCGCATCAGCACGCCGCGCGTGTCGCCGAGACCCGCGCCGAGCCAGCCGCCACGCGCGGCGGGATCGAGCCATGGCGAGCGCTCTCCGCTCAAATACGGCAGGAACGCGAGCGTCTGCGAAGGCGGCGCGGCGAAGGCCTCTTCGTAGGCCTCGGTCCAATCGCAGGAGAGCCAGCCGCGCGCCGCTTCGAGCGCCACGCCCACGTTCTGCATCGCGGCCATCGCATACCAGCCGCCGCTTGCCGACCGGTAGCGATGCAGGCCGCGCCGGGCCGGCGGCTCCCCGCTCGACATGACGATGATCTGGCCGCCCGTGCCGGTGGTCAGCAACGCGTCGCCGTCTTCGTGCAGGCCGCTGCCGAGCGCGGCGCACGGCGTGTCGCCGGCGCCCGTCGCCAGCACGATGCCCGCGGGCAAACCGAGGGCGCGCGCGGCCTCCGGGCAAAGCGTGCCGCTCGCCGCCGACGATGGCGCGAGCGGCGCGAACCAGCGCGCCGGCAAACCGAGCCGCTCGATCAGCGCGACGTCCCAGCTGCCGTCGGGCGCGGCGAGCGCGGTCGCGCAGGCATCGGACGGATCGGCCACGAAGGCCTCGCTCGCCGCGCCTGCAAGACGCACGCGCAGCCAGTCCTTCGGCTGCAGCGCCCAGCGCGTGGCATCGGCCGTCGCGCGCTCGTGCAACGTCAGCCAGTACAACAGCGGCCCCGCCATGCCGGGCGCGACAGGGTTCGACGGCGGATTCGCTTCGCCAGCCTCGCTATCTTCACTATCGGACCAGGCGTCGAGCAACGCATGCGCACGCGTGTCGGGCCATAGCATGGCGCGCCGCAGCGCATGGCCCGCCGCATCGGTCGGCACGACGCCATGCATCTGGCCGGACAAGCCGATCGCGCGCACCAACGCGCGCTCGCTCGCGGGCAGGCACTCGCACGCCCGCACGAGCGCGTTCCACCAGCGTTCGGCGTCGATCTCGGCCCAGCCCGGCTGCGGCGTCTCCAGGGAATAGGCAACGCTCGCGGCGGCACACTCGGCGAGTGACTCATCGACGATGGCGACCTTGAGCGACCCGGTGCCGAGATCGATACCGAGAAAGCGCGTCTGCGATGCGTTCATGGGAAGTGGCAGAGGAAAAAGAATGAAGATCGGCGCGTGCCGTTATCGGACACGGCGCCCCGAAGCGGCCGCGAAGGACGCTAAGAGGACCATGATAGCGGTGCGAAATTCAAGCCGGGAGACCGGGTCGCGCACGACGCTTAAGCGGGCAAATCGGCGGTCCCGCTGAGGGTCCCGCACGGGCCTCGAAATGATGCAAATGGCACGTGCTCGCGGGTTAACCCGGGGGGATTTTGCAACATGCGAAATGCCTCACATGTTGAAAGCGAAATATAGATCATAACGACCAGGCCATGCAGACTGGAGCCTGACCACCCCTTGGCGCCTCGCAAAAACGCAGTGTCATATGTGCCTGCATAAGCATCGCGCTCACCGCGCACGAAGCAGCACAACGGCCATTTACGCCTGAAACCGCCTGAAAACCGGGCTCAACGCCGCGTCTGGAGGTTGCACGCGCATTCATACGATGCGCCGCAGCATCGTCATACGGGCAGGCAGCGGCTTTCGTGCCACCCGATCCTACCCCGATATAACGAATCGCGCACCCCGCGCGCATATCACCCCCGGAAAGCACGGAATAGTCCCCAGTGGTCTTGCTGCTTCTTTTCGTCGCGAATACCTTGGAGGCCATATTTTGAAACGAAAGACGGAGAGAGACGACATGCATCCCCAGGGTAGTCAAAGCCAGGCTCGCAGCCAGGTTCACCCGGTAGACGAGCGCCTGCCGTTCGGCCAGCTTCTCACGCTCGGAATCCAGCACGTTCTCGTGATGTATGCGGGCGCAGTCGCCGTGCCGCTCATCGTCGGCGGCGCAGTCGGCCTGCCGAAAGATCAAGTGGCGTTCCTCATCAGCGCCGACCTGTTCGCCTGCGGCATCGCAACACTGATCCAGACGCTCGGCCTCTGGATCTTCGGTATCCGCCTGCCCGTCATCATGGGCTGCACGTTTGCCTCGGTCGGCCCGATGATCGCCATCGGCACCAATCCTTCGCTGGGCATTCTCGACATCTTCGGCTCCACCATCGCCGCCGGTGCGATAGGCATCGTGATCTCACCCATGATCGGCAAGCTGCTGCGGTTCTTCCCGCCTGTCGTGGTGGGCACGGTGATCGCGGTGATCGGCCTCTCGCTCATGGAAGTGGGCATCAACTGGGCAGCAGGCGGCGTGGGCAACCCGAACTACGGTGACCCGGTCTACCTCGGCCTGTCGCTCATCGTGCTGATGCTGATTCTCCTCATCAACAAGTTCGGCCGCGGCTTCATCGCCAACATCTCGGTGCTGCTCGGCATCGTGGCGGGCTTCGCGATCGCGCTGTCACTGGGCCGCGTGAACCTCGACGGCGTGTCGCACGCACAGTGGATGGGCTTCGTGATGCCGTTCCACTTCGGCATGCCGAAATTCCACGTCCTGCCGATCGCGACGATGGTGATCGTGATGTTCGTGACCTTCATCGAGTCGACGGGCATGTTCCTCGCCGTGGGCGACATGGTGGATCGTCCGGTCGACCAGGCAACGCTGGTGCGCGGCCTGCGCGTCGATGGCCTGGGCACGCTGATCGGCGGCATCTTCAACTCGTTCCCGCACACCTCGTTCTCGCAGAACGTCGGCCTGATCGGCGTGACGGGCGTGAAGAGCCGCTTTGTCTGCGCAACCGGTGGCGTGATTCTGGTGGCGCTCGGCCTGTTCCCGAAGATGGCGCAGGTCGTCGCCTCGGTGCCCCCGTTCGTGCTGGGCGGCGCGGGCCTCGTGATGTTCGGCATGGTGGCCGCAAACGGCATCAAGGTGCTCTCGAAGGTCGACTTCGTGAAGAACCACCACAACCTGTTCATCGTGGCCGTGAGCGTGGGCTTCGGCCTGGTGCCGGTGGTCTCGCCGAAGTTCTTCTCGCAACTGCCGCCGGCGCTCTCGCCGCTGCTGCATAGCGGCATCCTGCTGGCTTCGGTCTCGGCAGTGATCCTCAACCTGATTTTCAACGGCGCCAAGAGCGAAAGCGCCGCAGAACACGACATCCACCAGGTCGGTCACGACTTCGACGGCACCCAGTCGAACGAAGTCGAGCAAGCACCGGAAGCTGGACAGGGCATGCCGCGCACGGCGGCACACTGAGTCGACGCGAGAGGCGCCTCGGCCGGGTGACAGAACAGACACTCGCGCCGGGGCCTTTTGCTGGTTTGGCGTCACGGGAAACCGTGACGCCTTTTTTGTTTTTGGGCGTGCCGTTATCGGGCGGTTCGGGCGGTGCCCTGCCCTCGCGCCATCGTCTCTGTGCCGCGCCAATGCTCAAATCGATGGGCGTAAAAAAAGCCACGGTCTCCCGTGGCTTTCGTCGTTAGAACCGCGTAAAACGCGGTTCGCGCCGCTCAACCCGCCGTTGCAGCCGGCGCCGAGGCCGCTGCCGGCGCGCTGGCCGCGCCGTAGTCGACCGGCGCATCGGCCGGCCGCGGCGTCTCGCCCGCGTGCTCGATCCAGCCGCCACCCAGCGCGCGATACAGATCGACGAGATTGGTCAGCCGTGCGAGCCGCGCCGTGATGAGCGCCTGCTGCGCCGTGTACAGGCTGTTCTGCGCGGTCAGCACCGGCAGATAGCTGTCCACGCCGTTCTTGTAGCGCAGCTCCGAAAGGTCGAGCCCACGCTGGTTCGCGAAGGTGCTGCGCTCGAGCGCCCCGATCTGCTGATCGTAGGTGCCGCGCGCCGCGAGACCATCGGCCACTTCGCGGAACGCCGACTGGATCGACTTCTCGTAGTTGGCGATCTCGATGCGCTTCTGGACATGCGCGAGATCCAGGTTCGCGATGTTCGCGCCGCCCTCGAAGATCGGCATCGCGATCTGCGGCGCGAAGCTCCACGCCGCCGTGCCCGCCTTGAAGAGTCCGCCGAGCGAAAGGCTTTCGGTGCCGAACGCCGCCGTGAGCGAGATCTTCGGGAAGAACGCCGCACGCGCCGCGCCGATATTGGCGTTCGCCGCGAGCAGGCTCTCCTCGGCCGCCATGATGTCCGGACGCCGCGTGAGCAGGTCCGACGGCAGGCCCTCCGGGATGTCGGTGAGCAGGCTCTGGCCGTCGAGCGGCAGGCCTTGCGCCAGATCCGCCGGCAGCGGCTCGCCGATCAGCAGCACGAGCGCGTTCTCGGCCTGCGCGCGGGTGCGCATTTGCGCCTGCAGGTTGGCCTGCGCGTTCTCGACCACGGTCTGCGCCTGGCGCAGATCGAGTTCGGTGCCGGTGCCGATGTCGAACTGCGCCTTCGTGATGTTGTACGAGTCCTGCGCCGTCTTGAGCGTCTCCTGCGTGACCTTCAGCAGGTCGTCGTTGGCGAGGATCGTCAGGTACTGGTCGGCGACCTGCGAGACGAGCGAGATCTCCGCCGCCTTGCGCGCCTGCGCCGTCGAGAGGTACTGCGCCAGCGCCTGGTCCTTCAGGCTGCGGATACGCCCCCAGAAGTCGATTTCCCAGGACGCCTGCAGGCCCACGTTGTAGACGCTGGACGGGTTCCGCTGCAGCGGCGAGGACAGCAGCGCGTTCGGCACCCGCGAGCGGCTTTCCGTGGCCACGCCATCGATGGCCGGGAACAGCGCGGCACGCGTGATCTGATACTGCGCGCGCGCCGCCTCGACGTTAAGCACCGAGACGCGCAAGTCGCGGTTGTTCTTCAGCGCGATCTCGACCAGTTGCTGCAGACGCGGATCGACGAAGAAGTCGCGCCAGCCGATATCGGTGGCCACGGCGCCGTTGGCGCTGCGCCCGGGCTGGCCGTTCTCGTTAGTCGCGCCGGGCTGCGTCGCGTAGACGCCGCCCTGCGGGAAGTCCTGCGAGACCGGCGCCGCCGGCCGCTGATAGTGCGGCTCCATCGTGCAGCCCGCGAGAAGCGCGGCGGCCACCGCAATTACGGATAGTTTATGCATCTCAATGTCCTTCCTTGCCCGGGCCGTTGCCGCCGTTCGAACCACCGCCGCTCCCGCTTCCGCCGCCACCGGCCGGACCGCCGGAGCCACCCGCGCCACCCGAACCACCATCGGAACCGGCGTCGCCGCCGTTCTCGTCGTCGTGGTCGTGTGCGTGGTGCTCTTCGTAATGCTGGAGCGCGACGTCGGCGTCTTCCTTCTCGCCGGCGAACTTCGCGCGAATCACGACGAAGAACATCGGGATCATGAAGATCGCGAGGAACGTTGCGGTGATCATCCCGCCGATCACGCCCGTGCCGATCGCGTGCTGCGAAGCCGAGCCCGCGCCGTTACTGATCGCGAGCGGCAGCACGCCGAGAATGAACGCCATCGACGTCATCAGGATCGGGCGCAGACGCAGCCGCGAGGCTTCGAGCGCCGCCTCGATCGGTCCCATCTTCCCTTCGGCCTGCAGGTCCCGCGCGAATTCCACGATCAGAATCGCGTTCTTCGCGGATAGACCCACGGTGGTCAGCAGACCCACCTGGAAGAACACGTCGTTTTCGAGGCCGCGCAAGGTGACCGCGAGCAGCGCGCCGAGCACGCCGAGCGGCACCACCATGATGACCGCGAACGGAATCGACCAGCTCTCGTAGAGCGCCGCCAGACACAGGAACACGACGAGGATCGAGATGCCGTAGAGGATCGGCGCCTGCGAGCCCGACTGGATTTCCTGGAACGACAGGCCCGTCCACTCGTAGCCGATGCCCGCGGGCAGCTTCGCCGCGATCTGCTCCATGGCCGTCATGGCCTGGCCCGTCGACTTGCCCGGACCCGCCTGACCCTGGATTTCCATCGCCGAGATGCCGTTGTAGCGCTCGAGCTTGGGCGATCCGTAAGTCCAGTGGCCGGTCGCGAACGCGCTGAACGGCACCATCCCGCCCGAGCTGTTGCGCACGTACCAGATGTTCATGTCCTCGGGCGTCATGCGGAACGGCGCGTCGGACTGCACGTACACCTTCTTGATACGACCGTCCGTATCGAGGAAGTTGTTCACGTACTGCGACGCCCACGCGATCGAGAAGGTCTGGTCGATCGCAGCCGAGGTCACGCCGAGCGCGTTCGCCTTCTCGCGGTCGATGTTCACCTGGTACTGCGGGGTGTCGTTCAGGCCGTTCGGACGCACGAGCGCGAGCGACGGATTCTGGGCAGCCATGCCGAGCAGCATGTTGCGTGCTTCCATCAGCTTCTCGTGACCGACGCCACCGCGATCCTGGAGCTCGAAGTCGAAGCCCGAGGCCGTGCCCAGTTCTGGAATCGAAGGCGGATTCACCGGAATCACCATCGCGTCCTTATAGCCCGCGTAGTGCGCGAACATGCGGCCCACCAGTGCCTGGACCTTCTGGTTCGCGTGCTGGCGCTCCTTGTAGTCCTTCAGGCGCACGAACACGAGACCCGAGTTCTGGCCGCGGCCCGCGAAGCTGAAGCCGTTCACCGTGAAGGTCGACTCGACGATGTCCTTCTCGTCGTTGAGCAGCCAGTTCTGGATATTGGTGAGCGTGCGCGCCGTGGTTTCCTGGGTCGAGCCCGAGGGCGTCTGCACGATCACGAACATCGTGCCCTGATCTTCATCGGGCAGGAACGACTTCGGCAGGCGCACGAACAGCAGGCCGACCGCGACGATCACCGCGAGATAGATGATGAGCCAGCGGCCCGAGCGCTTGATCACGTGGTGCACGCCGCTGTGATACTTGTCGCGGCTCGTCTCGAAGGTGCGGTTGAACCAGCCGAAGAAGCCCTTCTTCTCTTCGTGATGGCCCTTCGGAATCGGCTTGAGAATGGTCGCGCACAGCGCCGGTGTGAGAATCAGCGCGACCATCACGGACAGCACCATCGCCGCCACGATCGTGAGCGAGAACTGCCGGTAGATGGCGCCGACCGAGCCGCCCGAGAACGCCACCGGCACGAACACGGCGGAGAGCACGAGCGCCACGCCGACGAGTGCGCCGGTAATCTGGCCCATCGCCTTGCGGGTCGCCTCCCGTGGAGACAGCCCCTCTTCCGCCATCACCCGCTCGACGTTCTCCACCACCACGATCGCATCGTCCACCAGCAGGCCGATCGCGAGCACGAGGCCGAACATCGACAGCGTATTGATGGAGAAGCCGACCGCCGCCATGATCGCGAACGTG
>JAITTX010000014.1 GCA_031286755.1 Paraburkholderia sp. | reverse complement strand
CCGGTCGTGGCCGATGAGCGGCCCACACAGCGCGCGGCGCGCGAGGGGAGACAGTCCATGCAATCTCCGACCGGATCGGTCGTGGCGCTCAGTTCGGCGGCATCGACGATGTTTTCCATCGGCATGATCTTTCTCGGCTACTGGGGCCTGCACGAGCAGGTGCCGTGGCACCTCGGCGACCGCGTGGTCGTTGCGCTCGCGATGGCGGGCTTCGCCTGCCTCGGCAGCGTGCCCTGGCTCGCCACCTCGCCCGCGACGCCCGGCGACGAGTCGCGCTTCCGGCTCGCGCGCCGCTGCTTTCTCGCGGGCGCGTGCGCGGTGTGGACCTCGATCGCGCTGTCACTCGTCCTCGTCTAGCGGCTCGCAAGACGGTTGCTCAGAAGCTGGCTCAGAAGCGCGCGCGCAGCCCCACCGTGCCCACCACCTGGTTCGCCGTGGACGAAGCGCCGCCCGCCGTGTTGATGAACGCCACGTAGTTGTGGCCGGTGGCGTGCTGGTACATCGCTTCGCCGTAGAGGTCGGTGCGCTTCGAGAGCCGATACACCACCTGCGCATTCACCTGCTGCCACTTCGGATCGGCGCCCCAGCTCGTGCGCTCCACGTGGCCATCGGTGTACGTATAGGCGAGGCCGAGGCTCCAGGCCGGGTTCAGTTGATACTTGCCGTTCACTTCGTAGTTGTTGAAGCTCATGTCGCCGCCCTGCGAGCCGAACGCATTGGTGCCCGCGTACTCGCTGCGCGTGAACACGAAACCGGCCGTGGCGGGGCCGAAGCTGTAGTTCAGGCCGCCGCCGAACGCGCGCAGGCGCTGCGCGCCGGGCGAGAAGCCGCCCTTGCCGTTGGCCGCCGACTCGGCGAGATCCACTGCGCCGGGGCTGCTGGCGTTCGCGCCTTGCGTGCCGTTCATCTGCAGATAGCCGGCGGCCACGGCGAGCGGGCCGTTGTTGTAGCTCGCGCCGAAGCTGTAGGCGCGGTTGGCCGCGAAGTCGGGCTGATTCGAGAATGCATACAGGGCGCCGAACTTGAAGCCGCCATAGCTGTTGCTCGTGTACTTCACCGCGTTGTTGATGCGCAGCGAGTGGTTGAGGTTGTCGTTGTCGAACGGGTGCGCGAAGCCGGTGTCGCCGAACGTGCCCGCAGTGGCCGAGAGCGGCGCGACGAAGTCCACGAGTTCGTCGTACTGGCGGCCCAGCGTGAGCGTGCCGAAGCGCTCGCTCGCGAGCCCCGCGTACGCCTGGCGGCCGAACATGCGATTGTCCTGGCCGAGCTTGCCGTTCTGGATGTTGAAGCCGTTTTCGAGCACGAACACGGCGCGCAGGCCGCCGCCCAGGTCTTCGCTGCCGCGCAGGCCGAAGCGGCTGCCGTTGACGTTGCCGCTCGTCGCCTGCCAGAGCGCGGCGCCCGCCTTGCCGCCCGCATTGGCCACGTTGTTGGTGTACATGATGCCGGCGTCGATCAGGCCGTAGAGCGTGACCGAGCTTTGCGCGTGCGCGACGCCGGGGACGAGGGCGCAGGCGAGGCTCGCGGCGGTGGTCATGGCCGTGGTCACTGCGGCGCCGAGCGCGGCGGTTGCGGTAAGCGAGGGGACGTTCTTTTTCACGTGTGAAGCTCCTGAGGCGTTTTTTCGTAGCGTTTGGAAAAGGCTTGCCGGGCGCGAAGGCCGGCAAGCAGCGTCAGGAGTGTAGGGATCGGCGGCCGCCAGAAAATCGGCTGTTACTGGAGAAGATTCTTGCGCGCGCGAGAAGGCATTTTTCATCGCCGTGTCATGAATCGCGATGGTGGCGCGGGCGTGCCGTCATCGGCGCGATAAAAGGCGCTTGCGGCAGTTTTGGTACGATGCACGCTTTGCCAGCCGATCCTGAAGCCCTGCGTGAAGCGTTCCGTGTCGTTCATCCGCGCTCAAGCCGCGAAATGGTCCTCCCGCCTGAAGCCCCTCATGTCGCGCCTCTGCGCGTTCGTGCGTCCGTGGCTCGGCAAGGGGCTGCATCATCTGCGCCACCCCACCCGGCGCGGCATCCTCATCGCCATCGGCGCGCTGCCCGCCGCGCTCGTGCTCTACGTGCTGGTGCTGATTCCGTTCACGCCCAGCATCGGTGACATCCGCAAGGCGCGCGTGGACCAGCCTGCGCAGATTCTCTCCGCCGACGGCAAGCTGCTCGCCGAGTTCAAGCCCTCGAACCGCGAGTGGGTGCCGCTCTCGCAGATCTCGCCGCACATGGTCGACGCGCTCATCTCGACCGAGGACCACCGCTTCTACGAGCATCACGGCATCGACTTCAAGCGCACGGCGGGCGCGGCGCTGCACACGTTCTCGGGCGACCGCCAGGGCGGCTCCACCATCACGCAGCAGCTCGCGCGCAATCTCTACCCCGACGAGATCGGCCGCGCGCCCACGCTCACGCGCAAGATCAAGGAGGCCATCACCGCGTTCAAGATCGAGGCCGTCTACAGCAAGCCGCAGATTCTCGAAACCTATCTGAACACGGTGCCGTTCCTCTACAACGCGTTCGGCATCGAGATGGCGGCGCGCACTTACTTCGGCGTTTCCGCGGATCAGCTCACCGTGCTGCAGGCCGCCACGCTCACCGGCATGCTCAAGGGCAACGCCTACTACAACCCGGTGATCAATCCCGAGCGCGCGCTCGCGCGGCGCAACACCGTGCTCGGGCAGATGGTGAAGTACGGCAAGCTCACCGACGCGCAGTACGCGACGCTGGCGAAGAAGCCGCTGCGCCTCGACTTCGCGCGGCAGACCGAGCCGCCCGGCCCCGCGCCGCATTTCGCGCAGCAACTGCGCAAATGGCTGATCGCGTGGGCCGACCGCAACGACTACAACATCTATTCCGACGGTCTCGTTGTGCGCACAACGATCGATTCGCGCCTGCAGACGATGGCCACCGCCGCGCTCAAGCTGCAAGCCAATCAGTTGCAGGGCATCGCGAATGGCACGTGGAGCGGGCGCAACGGCTGCACCGTGAGCAACGATCTGTTCAAGACCTTCATGCGCGAGACGCCGGACTACAAGAGCGCGCACGACGCGGGCGCGAGCGACGAGGACGCGCTCAAGCAGCTCGCCGCCAACCGCACCTTCATGCGCGCGCTGTGCAAGGACAAGACCACGGTGCAGGCCGGCTTCGTGGCGATCGATCCGCGCAACGGGCAGATCAAGGCGTGGGTGGGCAGCCGCGATTTCGCCGGCGAGCCGTTCGATCACGTGCAGCAGGCGCGGCGCCAGCCGGGCTCGACGTTCAAGGCGTTCGTCTATGGCGCCGCGTTCGCGGCCGGCGCGAAGCCCACCGACACGGTGATCGACCAGGCCGTGGAAATGCCGCTCGAAGGCGGCGAGGTCTGGCGTCCCAACGACGACGTGCCGCCCAGCAACAAGCCGATGACGTTGCGCGACGCGCTCGCGTTCTCGCGCAACCGCATCACGGCGCAGGTGATGGAGGCGGTGGGCCCGGACAAGGTCGCGCGTCTCGCGCGCGCGATGGGCGTGCGCGACAGCGAGCTGAAGCCGGTGCCGTCGCTCGCGCTCGGCACGAGCCCGGTCACGCTCAAGGAGATGGTGTCGGCGTACAGCACCATCGCCAACGACGGCGAGTACCTGGAGCCGCGCATGGTCACGCGCATCGAGAACAGCAAGGGCGAAGTGCTCGCGGAATTCGCGAGCGCCTCGCCCGAGCGCGCGCTTTCGGCGTCGGCGGACCGCATGCTGCTCGACACGATGCGCGACGTCGTCAATCGCGGCACGGGCTCGAGCATCCGCACGCGCTTTGGCATTCGCGCCGACGTGGCCGGCAAGACCGGCACGACCCAGGACAACGCGGACGGCTGGTTCATCCTCATGGACCCGCAGCTCGTGGCGGGCGCGTGGGTGGGCTTCGACGACGGCCGCGTCACGCTCCAGAGCGAGGGCGCGCGCAGCGCGCTGCCGATCGTCGGCGACTTCTTCTCGCGGGCGTTCCGCGCGCGCGTCGTCGACGCGCGTGCTCGCTTCGACACCGAAGTCGCGCCAGGCGCATTCGAGACTTTCCGCGAGCGGCTCAAGACGTGGATGGACGGCCTGTTTGCGGCGAAGAAACCGGCCGAGGCGCCGCGCGCACCGGCTCGCACCCCGGCGCCGCGGCCGCCCGCCGTTGCGCCCGCACCTGTGCCTGAACCGGCCGAAGTGCCGCCTTCGAGCGGCGTCGCGCCAGCGGGTGCGGCATCGGGTGCTTCGGCGGTTTCGGGCGGCGCCGTGCCGCCGGAGATCGCGCGCATGTTCGGCCAGCCGCCGATGCTCGGTGCTTCAGGTGCCTCCGGCGCGCAGCCGCAGCAGCAGGAGCAAGCGCCGCAGCAGGCGCCTTATCCGCCACAGGAGCCGACGCTCGCGCCAACACCCACGCCCGATGACTCCGACACGGGCAACGGCGCGGGCAACGGCGCGCCCGCGCAATACACCCCGCCGACGCCGCAGCCAGCTCCGCCAGCCGCGCAGCCGCAGGGCAACTGATCCGGCGCGCGGCGCTTACCGGTTCTGGCCGGAACGGGCGCCGTCGCGCCCGTTCACGGTCGTGAGGCAGTAATCGTGAAGTAATAAGCGAGCCCCTGCGACGCATGCGCGCAGTCGAGTTCGCCGCTGGCGATGGCTTCGAGCGCATCGAGCGCCACGTCGATGTTGCGGGCGCGTTCCGCGTCGATGATCGCGCGCGCCGCGCCGCGAAACGCGAGCACCCATGCGCCGGCCGCCAATGGGCCGGTGTGCGCGAGATCGAGCGCGCAGGCGCCGTGGCGCGTCACGGCCTGGGCGGCCAGGCCCTCCGCGCAGACGATGCGGGCGGGAATGCCGATGGGCATCGGCGGTTCGGCCTTCGATGGCTGCTGCAGGTGCGCGTCTGGCCGCGAGCGCAGGCGCGTGCCGGGGGCGGCGGCGAAGGCGTACGGGCGGATGAATCGGGTCATGGCAATCCTGAACACGGCGAATGTGCGGCTTTAAGTGTGGCTTTAAGCGCGGCCTTCATGTGCGGCTTGTCTGCCGGAGGCAGACGGCGCACGGTAGCAGCATCTCGCTGGCTTGCGGCGAGGCCGCAACGAGGCGATTGATCACGCTTGATCGCGCACAAGCGACACGCTACATGGGAGGTTATCCCCAGATTTCGTGGAAAGGGCTGTGGACAACCTGTCCGCAGCCGCGCCAAGGTGTTGATCCTGAAACGAATTGTGCTCGCGGCCACGCAGTATGCCAAAACACGGGTCATGCAGCGTGCCGATTTTTGCGCTGATATGTGTCAAGGCCGGGGCATGTCCGTCCGCGCCTTTGACGGCAATTGACGAGCGGCGGCCGAAATATCCGCTAAATTGCGGCGTTTCGGCTTTTTGGCCCGGGCAGGCGATAATGCGCGGCGGGCCAGCCGGCCAGACCCATTGGAGTGAATCGAGATGTCTCGCATGTTCCCCCTGATCCGCACGCTGTGCGCGAGCGCCGTTGTCTCGGTCGCGCTGAGCACGGCGCTGCCCACCCTCACGCACGCCCAGGGCGTCGCGGCCCCTGCATCCGCGGTCACCGCATCGCAGACGTTGCCCGCCGGAGCGGTCGCCGTGGTCAACGGCGTGGAGATTCCGCAGTCCGCGCTGGACAGCGCCGTGAGCACGGCGGTGAGCCGCAACGGCGACGTCGACACGCCGCAGTTGCGCGCGGCGCTCAAGCAGCAGTTGATCATCCGCGAAGTGCTGCGCCAGCAGGCGGTGCGCGCGCACTACGACCAGCGCCCCGAGGTGGCCCAGGCGAGCGACAGCCAGAAGGCGGACCTCGAGATCCAGGCCTGGTTGCAGGACAACGTGCATGTGGCGGATCCGGGCGAGCGCGAGATCCGGGCGCGCTACAGCCGCGTGAACGCCGAGCTCGGCAAATACGAGTACAAGCCGCAGTTCATCGTGCTGGCCGATCAGGCGGTGGCGAAGGCGGTGATCGAGCAAGCGAAGGCTGGCAAGCCGTTCGACGCGCTCGCGCGCCAGTACAGCATCGTTCCCTCGAAGGAGAATGGCGGCGAAATGCCGTGGGTGAGCTTCAAGACGCCGGTGGTCGAGGGCAAGACGCGCGGCGTGCCGGTGGCCGTGGCGCGGGTGCTCGCGCAGTTGCCGGTGGGCGGCGTGGCGCCGCAGCCGTTGCAGTCGGGCCAGGCGTGGGTGGTCGTCAAGCTGCAGGACAAGCGCGCCATGAAGGTGCAATCGTTCGACGAGGTGAAGGATCAGATCCGCCGCCAGATGATGGCGGAGTCCATGGATGCCGGAGCGGCCAAGCTCGTGAAGTCGCTGGTGCAGAGCGCGACCATCGTGCAGTAACGCTCGCGACGCCGCTGGCGGGCGACTTGGGGCCGCCTGTGAATCGCTCCTGAATCGATCAAAAAAGCCGGACCGCGCGTCATGCGTCGTCCGGCTTTTTACATGGAGTTCCGCGGTGCGGCCGCGCGCGCGGCTGCGCGCCGTCGCGAGTGCTGCCGCGGCCGGATCAGCGGCGCTCGCGCCAGGTGCGCAACAAGAGCGCGTTGGTCACCACGCTCACGCTCGAAAACGCCATGGCGGCACCCGCGAGCATGGGATTCAGGAGCCCGAAGGCGGCGAGCGGAATGCCGATCAGGTTGTAGACGAACGCCCAGAACAGGTTCTGCTGGATCTTGCGCCACGTGCGCCGCGAGATGTCGATCGCGGCGGCCACGAGCGCGGGGTCGCCGCGCATGAGCGTGACGCCCGCCGCGTGCATGGCTACGTCGGTGCCCGTGGCCATGGCGATGCCTATGTCGGCGGCGGCCAGCGCGGGCGCGTCGTTGATGCCGTCGCCGGCCATCGCGACCACGGCGCCCGTGCGGATCTTCAGGTCGCGGATCGTGCGGGCCTTGTCGTCGGGCAGCACTTGCGCGTGGATCTCGTCGATGCCGAGCTGGGCCGCCACGGCGCGCGCGCTGCCCGCGTTGTCGCCGGTCACGAGCACGCTGCGGATGCCCATCGACTTCAGGCGCGCCACAGCCTCGCGCGCGGTGGGCTTCACCGTGTCGCCGAAAGCCAGCAGCGCGAGCACAGCGAATGCCGAATGGGGTTGTCCGCTCGATGCCGTCGGCGCAAGCGCGGCGTCAGCGGCGCGATCCGCCGATCCGCCGGACCGGCCCATCAGCCAGGACACCGTGTTGCCTTCCGATTCGAGCGCCTGCGCGCGCGCCGCGAGCGCGGGCGGCACGGCGAGTTCGAGCTCCGCGAGCCAGCGCGCGCTGCCGATCGCGAGATGCCAGCCGTTCACCTCGGCCTCCACGCCGCGTCCGGGCACCGCGCGCGCATGCGCGGCGGCGGGCAGCGGCACTGCGGCCGCACCGGTGGACTCGGCGCCAAACGCCTTCACCACGGCCTTCGCGAGCGGATGGTCGCTGTGCTGCTGCACGGCGGCGGCGAGCATGAGCGCCTCGACGCGCGCGACATCGCCGGCCGTCTCGAACGCGGTGAGCGAGGGCTGGCCGAGCGTGAGCGTGCCGGTCTTGTCGAAGGCCACGATGCTCACGTCGTGCGCCGTTTCCAGCGCTTCGACGTCCTTGATCAGCACGCCGTGGCGCGCGGCCACGCCGGTACCGGCCATGATGGCGGCGGGCGTGGCGAGGCCGAGCGCGCACGGGCAGGCGATCACGAGCACGGCCACGGCGTTGAGAATCGCGGTTTCGGCGCTCGCGCCCGCGAGCAGCCAGCCGCCCAGCGTGACCGCCGCGATCACGAGGATCGTGGGCACGAACACGGCGCTCACGCGATCGACGAGACGCTGGATCGGCGCTTTCTCGGCCTGGGCGCTTTCCACGAGGCGGATGATGCGCGCGAGCGTGGTCTCCGCGCCGACGGCGGTGGTGCGCACGGCCATCAGCCCTTCGCCGTTGATGGAGCCCGCGGTGAGGCGGTCGTCGGGGGCTTTGGGCACGGGCAGGCTTTCGCCGGTGATGAGCGATTCGTCGACGTGGCTGCGGCCTTCGAGCACGACGCCATCGGTGGGCACGCGCTCGCCCGGCCGCACCACGACCACGGCGCCCACGCGCACCTGCGCGAGCGGCACTTCGCGCTCCACGCCGTTTTCGCGGAGGCGCGCGCGCTCGGGGCGCAGCGCGTTGAGGGCGCGGATGGCGTCGGTGGTCTGGCGCTTGGCGCGCGCTTCGAGCCACTTGCCGAAGCGCACCAGCGTGATGACGACCGCGGATGCCTCGAAGTACAGGTGCGCGGTGCTGCCGGGGTGCGCGAGCATCGCGTAGACGCTCACGCCCCACGCGGCCGAGGTGCCGAGCGCCACCAGCAGGTCCATGTTGCCGGCGCCTGCGCGCACGGCCTTCCAGGCGGCGCGGTAGAAGCGCGCGCCGAAGCCGAACTGGACGATCGAGGCGAGCACGAGCTGGGCGGCGGCCGGCAGCATCCAGTCCCAGCCGAGCCAGTGGCCGAACATCGGCACGACGAGCGGCGCGGTGAGCGCGGCGGCAATCAGCACATCGCGCAACTCGCGGCGCGCGGCGGCCTCGGCTGCGGCGGCGCGCGACGGGGCGGCGCCGGTTGCGCCCGCTATACCCGCTGCGCTCGCTGTGGCCACGCCCGCGGCGGCCGTTGCGGGCGTCGTGCCGGTGGCTGCGGCGGCGTGCGCGTCGTCGGCGAGCGGGGTGGCTTCATAGCCGGCCTTCCGCACGGCGGCCACGAGGCGCTCGCGCAGCTCGGCGTCGAGCGGCGCATCGAGACGCACCGCGGCGTTCTCGGTCGCGAGGTTGACGGTGGCGCCCGCCACGCCCGGCACTTTCGCCAGCGCCTTCTCCACGCGGTTCGCGCAGGCCGCGCAGGTCATGCCGCCGATGGCAAAGCTCGCGGTCCGGTCGGCGTCGGCCAAAGCGCCGGCATCGGCGGATGCCTCGATGCTGTCGTCCACGATGGGCTCGGCTTCGTAGCCGGCCTTCTGCACGGCCGCCACGAGCCGGAGGGCGAGCGTTTGCGCCGTGCCTCCGCCCGCTTCTGCGCTGGCTTCGACCGTGGCCTTTTCCGTGGCGAGATTGACCGACGCGCGCGTGACGCCCGGCACCTTCGCGAGCGCCTTCTCGACACGCATGGCGCACGAGGCGCAGGTCATGCCGCGAATGTCGAGCTCTGCCACGCGGTGCCCGGTGGTTTCTGCAACGAGGGGATCGTTCATGATGATGACGCGCGAACGCGATAAATATTCGACGTTACGCAGTATCTACGTTCCCATGATGGGAAGGTCAAGGACCCGGTTCACGACAAAGCAGAATTCCGTGCAGCAGACTTTTCAGGGGCTGATGCGGGCGATACGATACCACCCTGCGGCATTGGCACCATGCCGCGCGCATCGGACTGCGGCCCGGGGGGGCCGGCGCGCGGTGTCGGAGGCCGGTCGACGTCAATTCATGGACCGCCCGCTTCGCACATAATCAACAAATGACAAATAAACGCCGAACCATTCCTTTTTTCCGCGCCTGCGCCGCCCTGGCGGGTGTTGCCCTCATTGCCGGATGCGCGTCGGCGCCCCAGGGCACCGCCCCGAAGGGCAACGGCTGGGTCAAGGACGAGGTGTCCGACTCCTATGTGTTCGGCTATCCGCTCGTGCTGATGGACATCTCGCGCGAAGCCGCCACCGGCAACGCGCCGGGCCAGGCCGCGCCGAACACGCTGCGCCACGCGCAGTCGCTGCCGCCCGTGGGCGCTTCGAGTCCGCCCGAGCCCAATCTCGACACGCTGGCCTCGTCCGGCTGGCTCGACGTGAGCCGCGAGCCCGTGCTCGTCGCGCTGCCCGACACGCATGGCCGTTATGCCGATGCGCGCGCGCTCGACATGTGGACCAACGTGCTCTGGTCGACGGCGGCGAAGGGCAGCGAGCGCGTGAACGGTCTGAAGGCGCAAACGATTGCGTTCGTGCCCGCTGGCTGGAAAGGCACGCTGCCCGCGCGCGCGAAGCGCGTGGAGGTGACCACGCGTTATGTCTGGTTCCTCGCGCGCATTGAAACGCGTGGCGGCGGCGACCTCGCCACGGCGCGCCGCCTGCAGCGCGGCATCCGCATGGCGCCGCTCTCGGCCTGGGACGCACGCGGCAAGCGCGCCGCGCAGGCGGACGCGCAAACGGGCGCGAGTCTCGCTGGCGACCCGTTGGCGACGGGCACGCCGGCCGCGCAAGTCGCGGCGCTCGACGCCAACGGCTTCTTCAATCGCCTCGCGCTCGCGCTGGACGACAACGCGCCGACGCCCGACGACTCGCACGCGCTCAAGATTCTCGGCGACATCGGCGTGCATGCCGGCGATCCGGCGCAACTGCCGTCCAACGCGAAGGACGCCGCCATCGTGAACGCGGGCTTTGCCGACGGCCGTGCGCGCGTTGCCACGCCGCCTTCGAATCTGCTGGCTGGCAATGGCTGGCTGTGGGTAGGCGACGATGCGGGCAACTACGGCACCGACTATGCGTTGCGCGCCTACGCGGCTTACGCGTCGCCGGGCCTGCCCACCAGCCGCGACGAAGCGCGCGCCCGCGTGGCCCAGGACAGCGACGGCCATACCCTGAACGGCGCGAACCGCTACGTGATTCATTTCACCGCGAAGCAGCTTCCGCCGGTGCGCGGCTTCTGGTCGATCACGGCCTATACGCCCGAGGGCGCGCTCGATGGCGACGCGCCCGTGCGCGTGGCGTTCGGCGACCGCAACGGGGCGCGGCGCAACCGCGATGGCTCGCTCGACGTGCACGTGAGCGCCGAGCGGCCGCGCGGCGGCGCCAACTGGGTGCCGGTGCCGAAGGGCGACTTCCGCCTCGTGCTGCGCATGTACGCGCCGAAGCCCCAGGCCACGGACGGCACGTGGCAACCGCCGGCGGTCGAGCGGCAGTAACGCGTGCGCGGCAGGGCGGCGGACCCGCCGTCCTGCGGGCGCGTTGAAGCGGCGGCGTGCGCATGCCGCTTACGTTGTTTACGTCGCGCAATACGTCGCGCGAATTTCGGCCCCTGACCTCGGCGTTCCCACCTCGCCCGAGGCGGCTTCGTTGCCCGGATGCCCAACCCGCATCCTTCCGACGTTTTGCTGCCGCGCAATGCAGCATCGGGCCTATACTTTCGGCTGTCAGACTCTCTGACATCCAATGTAGTCTCTTCGGTCTCACTATCCGCGGCGAGCCTGTCGCCGCGTCACTGGCCAGTAAGTATGGCAAGCCTCAACAAAGCATCGCTGACGACTTCCCTGCAATCGGTGCGCGCCGTGGTGCGCGCGCCCCGCACACGGCGCATCTTCACCGGCATCGTGATCTTCCTCGTGGTGTTCGGCCTGCTCGGCTTCTTCGCCGCGCCGCCGCTCATCCGCCACATTGCCGAGCAGCAGTTGAGCAAGCAGCTCGACCGGCCCGTCACGATCGGGCGCATCGGACTCAATCCCTACACGCTGCGGCTCGAGGCGGACCGCGTGCATATCGGCGAGCGCGGCGGCCAGGGTGACTTCTTCGATGTGGCGAGGCTCGTCGTGCAGGCGTCGTGGTCGTCGATCTTCCGCGCGGCGCCCATCGTCGACGAAGTGCGGCTCGACTCGCCGCGCGCGACCATCGTGCGGCTCGACGCGCAGCGCTTCAACTTCTCGGACCTCGTCGACAAGTTTTCGAAGCCCTCCGAAAAGCCCAGCAGCAAGCCCGCGCAGTTTTCGGTCTCGAACATCCGCGTCGAGAACGGCCAGATCACCTTCGACGACCGCCTGCTCAAAGAAAAGCACGTGATCGACCGCTGGTCGCTCGGCATTCCGTTCATCGCCACGCTGCCTTCGAAGACCAACATCTTCGTCCAGCCGATGCTGCGCGCGCGCATCGATGGCGCCAGCACGCTCGCCATCGACGGCAAGACCAAGCCGTTCGCCGCGTCGCGCGAATCCGAAGTCGAGCTGCGCCTCACCGATCTCGACGTGCCGAAGCTGCTCACCTACTCGCCCACGAAGCTGCCGGTGACGCTCAAGAGCGGCAAGCTTTCCACCAACCTCAAGCTCGACTTCGTGATGTCGGGCGAGAAGCCCACGCTGCGCGTGTCCGGGACGACCGATCTCAACGACGTCGACGCCACCGACAACGCCAGCGCGCCGCTGTTCGCCGCGCGCGGCCTGCATCTGGCGGCGGCATCGCTCGAACCGTTCAGCAACGTCTATCGCTTCGACACGATCCGCGTCGACGCGCCCACGGCCTGGATCGCGCGCGACAAGGCGGGCGTGCTCAACGTCGAGAAGCTGGCCGGCGCCCCGGCGGC
>JAITTX010000318.1 GCA_031286755.1 Paraburkholderia sp. | reverse complement strand
CTGGAGTTGCGAGTAGATCATTTGCTCGGTCATGCTGTCCCCCTTTGGGAATGTGAGTCGATGTCAGGCCGTGGCAGCGACAGTGGCGGCGGCCTGCGTTTCGCTTCGAATGTGAGTGGGCGCGGTGTCGAGATGCAGCAGCTCGACGAGGCCGACGCCATAAACCATGTGGAACGACACCTTCTGCCCGCCGAACAGAATCGCGGGCGTGGGCGCGGAAACCGTCACGATCTCGATCTCCTTGCGCGCCATTGCTTCGAGCCACGCGTTCGCGTCGTGCGTCGCATAGCAGGTGTGGTAGATCGACGGGCCGTGCCGCAGGATGCGGTCGATGGGCGAAGCGCCCTCGCCGGGCCAGACGACTTCGACCGCGGGCAGCGCGTCGTGCATCCACAGCGCGAGGTTCACGCGCTGCAGCGGGTCGTAGAGCGCCTCGCCGCGCGCGTAGCCGAGCGCGTCGAGAAAGCGGTATGCCTCGTCGGGCACGCTCACCGCGAGACCGTGGTGGTGAAACGTCAGTGCGGGGCTCATGATTGCGGTCCTTTCTGGTCGGCATGGGCGTCCACGGGCACCTCGGCGCGCGCGTCCACCGGCACGTTCGCGAAGGCCCCCGTCGACACCTCCGCCTGCACGCCCACCGGCACTCCGGCGCGCGCGTCCACGCGGGCGACGAAGGTCTGCACCGGCGCCGCGATGCGGCGCACCCACAGCGGCACGACGCTCGGCTTCGGATGCACTTCGTCGGAGAACCACGTGTCGTTGTTCATGTCGCGCATGTCGACGCTCGCGAACAGCGGGTCGTCGGCGTGCCGCGCGATGAACGCGTTCACGGTTTTCAGGTAGTCGGCGTCGTAGCGCACGGCCGCGGAATGCCACGCCGGAATCGGCAGATTCACAATCACGACCGGGCTGTGGTCCGCACGCGCCTCGTCCACGAGCGCTTCGAGCGCCGCGAACTGGCGGCTGTCGAGTCGGTTGTCGGGGAATTCGGCGAGCCAGTAGGCGGTCTGCTCGCGCTTGTCTCTCGCCGTCGCCACATAGGCGTCGCGCTCGCTGTCCGTGCGGTTGGGCTGCGCGCCGAGGAACGCCGTGCGCACGGGCTCCGTCACGACGCGCACGAGCTTTTCGAGCGCGATCACCGGATAGATCGCGATGGTGGCGGCCGGCAGCAGACGCTCGGGCACGACCGGCATCGGGCCATGCGGCTCGCGGCGATAGAAGTCGTAGCGATACAGCTCGGTGTCCACCGCGGTCTGCACGGGCTGGCCCGCCGCGTGCGGCCAGTGCGCCGCGTCGGCCACGAACAGGCCGTACCAGAGGCCGATCACGTAGACCGTGCGTGCGCGATCCTCGGGCTTGATGGCGCGGCGCGTGAGCTCGAAGGCTTCGCGGATCTGCGTGACGTTCGAGCCGCTGAGCGCGGCGCTCACGACCGTGGCGCCCGACAGCGAGGCCTGGGTGAGCTTGACGGGAAAGCCGCCGACCGTGTTCGACGCGCCGAGCAACACCACGCGCGTGCCCGGCGTGCCGAGCACATGACGATTGAGCACGAAGTACTTCGCCTCGGTCTCGAACACCGTTCTGGACGCGGTGGACGTATCGAACGGCGCGCCGCGCCCCGGCAGCGGAAAGGCCAGCAGCGCGACGGCGATCAGCAGTGCGTAAAGCACGAGACAGGCCGCCAGGAGCCGCAGGCCGGAGCTCAGGAGGATACGCATGATCAGAAGGCCCTGTAGACGAATTCGGGAGGTTGCGTATAGAGCGTGTTGACCGCCAGCGTCGCGAGGAGCACGCCCGCGAGCGCGAACGCCACAACCAGCGGCCGCGCGGCGCGCTCGCGCGTGGGAGCGCCCGCCCCGTTGACGATGCGCGCGAATATGACCGATGCTGCGGCCCATGCGGCGGCCCACCCAGCCTGGGCCAGGTCCGCCGCCGCGAAGCTCAGCGTGCCCAGCGCGCTCAGCGCGACGAACGCGGCCAGCGTGCCCGCGACGCCGAGCGCGCGGCCGAGCGTCGCGAGCTGGGCGAGATCGACCCACAGCGCCGTCACGCCCATCGTGAAGTAGGCGAACGTGAGGCCGCGGCACAGGTACACGTACCACTGCGCCTTGCACAGATCGCGATAGCGCGCGCGCCCGAGACGCGCCGCCATGAACAGCTTGAACGCCTTGTTGACGCTCGCGCCCAGGCCCATCACCAGACCGTAGGCCACGAACACCGGCGTGGCGCCGTGCCAGATGCCCATCACGGCGAACGTGACGAAAAAGCCGAACACGCCGAACCACGGCGCGAGACGCGGATTCTCGAAGCGGCCCAGCAGCGCGGCCAGCAGCGGATTGAACATGTAGTCGCGGAACCAGTTCGACAGCGTCATGTGCCAGCGACCCCAGAAGTCGAGGAAGTTCGCCGCGAGGAATGGCTTATTGAAGTTCTCGGGCAGGCGCATGCCGAGGAGGCGCGCGAAGCCGATCACGACGTCGATGAAACCCGAGAAGTTGTAGTAGAGGAACACCGTGTAGACGGCGGCCGTCGCGACGTAGCGCGCGCAGGCGCTCGCCAGCGCCGGATGCGCGTCCGCCTGCAGCAACGCGGGGCTCAGCTTGAAGAACACCACGTTGGCCGTGGCCGACACGGCGAGGATCTTGAAGTACCCCCAGATCACGCGGCGCATGCCCTCGTCCACGTCGGCGGCAACGAGCGAGCGCGCGGCCGCGGCGTCGGCGCGATAGTCCTGGAAGCGCTGGATCGGGCCGGAGATGAAGGTGAGAAAGTTGCAGGTGTAGTTGAAGTACTCCCAGACCGAGATGGGCTCGCCAATGTCACCGCTCGCCGTATCGACGATCAGATGGATGATGCGAAACAGGATGTACGAGAGCCCGAGCACGAGGTACAGGAACGGCAAGGCCGGCACGAAGCTCATGAACGAGTAGTGCTTGAGATACAGGAAGCCGACCACTACCAGCGCGATGCACAGCGCCACCACGGCCCGGCTGCTCCAGCGCCGCACGACGCGCGTGGCGACATAGCCGCCCGCGAGCACCGCCACGAGCGCGAGCGCCTGGTACGGCGCGCGCAGATGGCTCGCGATGAACGCGACGTTGGCGAGCGCCAGCACGCTGGCACGCCAGCGTGCCGCGCGCGAAGCATTGAAGAGCAATACGACCACGACGCTGAAAGCAACGAATTGCCAGGACGTCAACTCCATGACTCCATCCCCGCTATGAAAGTCGGCAAAAAATCCGCAAAAGTCCGGCCGCGTGCGGCGGCCAACCGGTCAAACCGGTCAGGTCGTACGATCCGCTTTCCGGGACCGGACGACTGTCGGTTAGGCCACACTGAGGATCAAGCAGGGGTGCCGGGCGAAGCCGTGCGCGCCACGCTCTCGCCAAGCGACTCGGCAACGGCTTGCGCCATCTCGCCCACCGTTATCGACGTCATGCAGCGGTGTTTTTCGGCCGTGCAGGTATCGAGCCAGCAGCCCGCGCATTCGGTCTTGTGGAGAATCACCTTGTGCCCCGTTCCGAACGGGAACCAGACCTTGGGCATGACGCGCGCGGAAAACGGCGCCACGCACTTCGTCCCCACCGCGGTGGCCAGATGCATCGGTCCCGAGTCCGGGCCCAGGTAGAGCGCGGCCTGTTCCAGCACGGCCGCCGTCTCGCGCGGCGCGAGCTGGCCGCAGAGGTTCAGCTTCGGGCCTTGCCATCCGGCGGCGATCTGCTCCGCCAGCCCGACGTCCGCCGCCGAGCCGAGGAAGACCATGCCGGTCTCCGGATACGCTCGCGACAGTTCCTCGCACAGCGCGCGCCACTGCTCGCGCCCCCAGTCCGTCGTTTGCCGGTTGCTGCCCGGGGCGCACGCAAAAAAGCGCATGCCGTGCAGCGGCGCCAGCTTTTCGCCCGCCACCCGCCGCTCCGCGAGCGTCAAATGGAGGTCCCAGTTCTCGGGCCGCTCGATGGCCGCGTCGCCCAGCCTGCGCAGCGAGCGCGCGAGCCGGGACGCCTCGGGTTCCCACTCGTGCGTTTGCGCGTCGACGTGATGTTCGAGCGGGCCGCTATCGCCCATGCCATAGATGCGCTTGACGCCGGCCAGCCGGAAGAACGCCTGGTCGCGATGCAGATATTTGACGCGCCCGGCCTCCGAGAGGTAGATCAGCACCTGCGGCCGATACAGACGGATCTTCAGCAGCAAGGCGAGCTTGTCCATCCACGTCTTGACGCCGATCTGGATCAGCCAGAACTTGTCGATGAGCCCAGAGCCCTCCAGCACCGCGGCCGAGGCCGCACTGCGGCTCACGCGCGGACGATTCGTCACCATCACCCGCTTTGCCCGCGGAAAGGTCCGCGCGACGAGGTGCAAGCACGGCAGCGTGATCACCGTGTCGCCGAGACTGCCGATGCGGTAAATCAGTACCCTTTTGACGGTGTGATCTGGCACGGCTCCTCCCCCTCGGATTGCTGGCGCGGCCCGGCCGCGGACGGCGGCCATCCGCCCGGTCCGATCATCAAATCCGGCCAGGTCGTACGATCCGCTTTCCGCGCCCGGGCGACTGTCTGTCAGGCCACACTGGGGATCGGGCAAGGGCGCCAGGCGCGGCGGCTCGCGCAGGACGCGCCGCATGCGCGCGCCAGTCCGGGACCCCACGCGCGCCAACGTGGCCGAGAGCACAGTCGGGCGCCGCCGCGCCACGCACAATGTGCGGAGCGCGCCGTTGCGCGTCGCGAGCGCGCGCGTGCGTGCGCTTCGCCCACCGCGCCGCCCCCGCGTTGCCCCATGAGGAGCCCTCTCCATGTCCGTGTTGTCGAGCGCACTCTCACGCGAGCGCAACAACTTCGATCTCGTGCGCCTCATCGCCGCCGCCGCGGTGGTCTACGCGCACTCGTTCGTCCTCCAGCCACCCGACGGACACACCGACCTCATCACCGCCCTGCTCGGCTTCGACTATTCCGGCAGTCTCGGCGTATTCGCGTTCTTTCTGCTGAGCGGCCTGCTCGTGACCGCGAGCTTCGACCGGCAGCGCTCCGCCACGCGCTTCGTCATCCTGCGCACGGCGCGCATCTGGCCGGCCGTCGCCGTGGCGTCGCTCGTCGCGATCTTCGTCATCGGGCCGCTGCTCACCACACTGCCCTTTCGCCAGTACTTCGCCTCGGGCATCACGTGGGGCAATCTCGACAGCTTCGCCGTCATCGTGCTCGGCAAGCCCGTACAGTTGCCCGGCGTGTTCGCGACCAATCACGCGCCCAACGCGATCTTCGCGCCGCTGTGGACGCTGCCGATCGAAGTGCGCTACTACATCGTCGTGCTCGTGACCGGCATGCTGGGCCTGCTGAAAAGCCCGCGCGGAATGCTCGTGGCCGTATTGATCGGCATGGTGCCATTCCTCGTGCACCCGCACCTCGCGCCGCATTTCCACCTCACGCTGCGCGATCTTGCGAACAAGCCTGGCGGCCCCAACGGCTATGCCTACTTTCCCGAGCCCGTCTTCATGACCGGCATGCTGCTCTACGCGTTGCGCAAGCGCGTTCATATCGGCGGCTGGGCCGCGCTGGCGCTGTTCGCCGCGTATTTCGGCCTGCGCGGCACGCCGCTCGCGCAACCCATGTTCTACGTGGCGTTCGCGTATGGCGTGCTGTGGGTCGGGACCACGCCGCTGCTGCATCGCTTCGCGCCGCGCAACGACTACTCATTCGGCATCTATATCTACGGGTTCGCGATTCAGCAGGTCGTCGCGCACTTCGGGCCGCATCTCGATCACTTGAGCGCGCTGTTGATCTCCGCGCCCGGTGTCTTCGCGTGCGCCTTCGTGTCGTGGCATTGCGTCGAAAAACCCGCGCTCGACTGGACGCGCCGCCGGCTCGCGAAGGCGCGTCATGCGACACAGGAAGCCGGGCGCATGAGCGGGGCCGCGGCGCGTGAGGCGTCTGGAACTTGAGCTTGAGCCGGCACTCGCGCAGCGCACAGCCAGGCTGCTGCCGCTCCCCTGGCGGTTTAGCGGTTTAGCGGTCCAGCAGGACGGCGGTCCAACTGCTTAGCGGTTCTATCTGCCGCGCGGCAAGGCCGGAAAGCGACGCTGCATCGGATGCGGCACCGGACGCGACATCGGACGCTGCACCGGCTGCCGCGCGAACCCGCGTTGCGCCTCGCGCCCGTCGGGGGCCTGGGCTCCGCGCACGGCGGGCCCGGCTTGCGCGCCGAGGGTGACAACGGGGCTCCGGCGCACGCCAGCCGGCGCGCGCCGCCGCGCCCGCACCGCCAGGCCACCGGACGCCGCCGCCAGCACATAGAAGCTCACGCCGAGGTCGAACACCGAAGCCGACACCGACGCCACGATCAGCGCCGCATACAGGCCGTGGCGCGCGGCGTAGGCCACGGCGCGATCGGTGCCGGGGTACTCGCGCGGAATCGGCGCCATGACGGTCTTGAGGAAGAAGAGCGCGTAGAAGGTCGTCCCGATCACGCCAAGACTCGCGAGCACGACCATCACGAAACTCGAAACGCGGATGCTGCCGAGGCCCACGCCAATGCCATAGGTATCGAGGAAGTTCGTGAACGCCTGGGTATTGAAGCTCGCGCGCTCCACGCCGGACGCGCTGTTGGCCTTCGCCAGGATGGTCGCGTCGACGAAGCTGTCCAGCGCCCGCACCACGCCCGGCATGAACAGCGCGATATAGAGCGCGGCCAGCACGCCCCCGCAGATCATGAAGGTCCACATGCGCGCCTTGCGCGCCCCCGCCGAGGCCGAGATGCGGCCGGGCCGGCTCACGATCAGCACGAGCAGATAGGCGGAAAGACCCACATAGGCGCTGCCCGAAGTGGAGATCAGGAGCAGCATGCCGGTGGCGGCCGCGAGTGCGCCGGATATTTTGGGCCGATAGCCCACCAGCCACAGATTGATGCAGACCGCGAAAAGCTGCAGCGTGAACGCCGCGTATGCCGAGGCCTCGCTGAAGGTGCCCTCGATGCGCAGCAAGCCGCCGAGCTCGGAATTGGTGTTGTAGGCGTATTGCGCCGTCTTCACGAACGAGAGCGCGTCGATGCCGGCGAAATGGCCGCCGATGTCCATCACCGCGGCCAGCACGTCGAGCGCCGTGAGCGCGAGCAAGGCCTTGCCGAGCGCGTCGTAGGCGCCGCGGCACTTCATGAACACGTACGCGCAGCAGAACACCACGAGGTCGCTCACGCAGTAGAACGACTGCGAGAGATTGCCCGAGACGGGCCGCAGCGGCGTCAGCAGGCCTTCCGTGTTCGGATCGGCGCTGCGGTCGAACACCGTGAAGACCAGCGTGGAGCCGGCGAGCACGCGCGGCAGCACGATAGCGCCGAACACGCCCCAGGCGCAGGTGCAAAGGAGCCAGAAGCCCGGCTTGCCGATCGAGATCGACTCGCACAGCATCTTGCCGCCGCCCAGATTGAACGCGCGGATCGCGAAGAACACGAGAAACAGATTGGCCGGCATGATGCCGATGCCGCCGGGCAGCACCACGGCCAGCGCGCACGCGAGCACGCAGGACACCATCTGCGCGTAGATCGACCAGCGGTACGACGCGTTGAGCGCGAACAGGCCGAACAGAAATACGATGACGCCGTATGCCGAGAGTCCCACTTCAATCCCCCACGCCCGATGCGCGCATGCCTCGCGCGCACCGGCATCGAATCCATCAAATCATTGCGCCGCGCCGGCCCGAGCCTCAGAGCTCGAGAATGCGCCGCGGATGGAGCACGCCTTTCACCATGTCGATGAACGCGAGCACGTTGCCCTTCAGGCGGCCGCGATAGTCGAACAGCGCGTTGCCGCGCACGCTGTGATAGAGGTTCGAGCACAGGTGGCGCGAAATGAAGCTGCACGCGCGCCGCGGATGCATGGTGTGCTTGCGCGCGAGGTAGACCGGATTGGCGATCTGCGAGTAGCCGAAGCGTACGCCCGAGGTCCGCCCGCGCTTGGTGCCCAGATGCACGCCAAGACAAGCCGGCTCGTATACCACCGTCCCGAGCGAGAGCGCGTGCGCCGTGAAGTCGTAGTCCTCCTGCCACCCATAGAGCGGCAAGGCCTCGTCGAAGCGGCACTGGCGGATCACGCGATCGACGAACGCCATGTTGCAGCCGTAAGCGCAGCCGATCTCGCGGCGCGCGTCGCCCGAGGCCCAGTGCGGGTCGCGCGCGCGCTCGCCGGACAGAAAGCGCAGCGCGTCGGCTTCGCTGATGCCGCTCCCCTTGACCCCGTCGGCGAGCACCTGGCCGGTCATGCCGATCACGTCCTCGCGGGCCGTGAATAGCGCCTCGCATTCGCGCAGCCAGCCACGGTGCGGGCGGAAATCGTCGTCGAAGAAACTCGCGAACCAGCGCTCGCCCGAGGCCGGGTCCGGCGCGTCCTTTAGCAGCGCCTCGATGCCCACGTTGCGCTGGGTCGTGCTGCCGGGCTGGTCGCCCACCAGCAGCGCCACGCGCGTGCGCGCCAGCAGCGGATGGCCCGCCGCATCGGGCAGATCCGCCGCGCTCGCGCCGACGATATACACGCCATCCGGCCGCGCGTCCTGGTCGTGCAGAAAGTCGAGCAGCGTGGCGGTCTCCACCGGCCGCCCTTTGGTCGCCACGATGACGTACCTCTTCATGCAGATTCCCCGAGTGTTGAGTTGTTGAGTTTGTTGGGTTGTCGTGTGACTGACCACACGCGCGGAACTCACGCGGAGCGCCAGCGCCGGATCATCGACGGCAGGTCGCTCATGGTGCGGTTGGCCTCCACCGCGCGCTCGACGATGCCCAGAAAATCGCGCCGGAAACGCTCGGCGGTGAAGCGCTGCGCATTGCGGCGGCACACCTCCGGGCGAAACGGCGCATGAGCCTCGAAGCGCGCGATCGCCTCGACGATGGCGTCCACGCTCTGCTCGCTGAAGAAGAGCCCCGTCGCGCGCCCGGGGTCGTGCGAGTCCACCACGGTCTCGCGCGCGCCGCCGCGCCCATAGGCCACCACGGGCGTGCCGCAGGCCTGCGCCTCGACGACCGAGATGCCGAAGTCCTCCTCGGCCGCGAACACGAACGCGCGCGCGCGCTGCATGTGGTCGACCAGCACGTTGTCGGGCTGATAGCCGAGCAGATCGACGTTGGGCGCGGCGAGCGCCTTGCAGCGCTCGAAGTCGGGGCCGTCGCCGATCACGACGAGGCGCTTGTCCGGCATCGCCGCGAACGCCTCGACGATGAGCGGAATGCGCTTGTACGGCACCATGCGCGAGGCGATCAGATAAAAGTCCTCGTGCTGCGTGCCGAGCCCGAAGCGCTCGACGTCGACGGGCGGATAGATCACGGCGGCCTCGCTGCCGTACACCTTGCGGATGCGCCGCGCGACGAACCCCGAGTTGGCGACGAACGCATCCACGCCGTGCGCCGTGCGCTGGTCCCAGATGCGCATGTAGTGCAGCAGGCTGCGCGCGAGCCAGCTCTTGATGCCGCGCTTGAGGCCCGCTTCGTCGAGATACTGGTGCTGCAAGTCCCACGCATAGCGAATGGGCGAATGCACATAGCTCACGTGCACCTGGTTGGGCCCGGTCAGCACGCCCTTGGCCACGGCGTGGCTCGACGAGAGCACGAGGTCGTAGCCGGACAGATCGAACTGCTCGACGGCGAGCGGCATGAGCGGCAGATAGGCGCGATATGACGACTTCGCGCGCGGCAGATGCTGGATGAACGAAGTGCTCGCATGCTTGCCGCCGAGCGCACCGCGATGCTGCTCGGGAAAGAAGTCGACGATGCTGAAGAGGTCGGCATCCGGGAACATGCGGATGATCTGCTCCAGCACCTTCTCCGAACCCGCGTACGAGACGAGCCAGTCGTGGACGATCGCCACCCGGCCATAGCGCCCCGTGTCATCAGTCCTGCTCGCGGCGTGGCCGGAAGGGTTGGCGTGAACTACATGAGCCATGGCGAGATCTCCTCGATCAACTTGACGGCGGTGGCCCGCCACGTGAGCGCGGCCGTGCGTTCACGGCCGCGCGCGCGCAGCGTCTCGCGCAGCGCGGCGTCGGCGGTGACGCGCTCGAGCAGCGCGGCGAGCTGCGCGGGATCGTCCGGCGAGGTGTAGAGCACCGCGTCGCCGCAAGCCTCCACCACCGAGGGCAGACGCGAGGCGATCACCGGGCAGCCGAGCGCGAGCGCCTCCACGGGCGGCAGCCCGAAGCCCTCGTAGCGCGATGGATAAACGAAGCAGGCGGCGCGCCGGTAGAGCGAGACGAGCGCTTCGTCGCTCACGTAGCCGAGATGCTTCACGAAGCCAGGCAGCACGGCGCCCGAAGCGCCGTACACGCGCGCGTCGCCGCCGCCCACGACCACGATGTCGAATTGGGCGTCGCGGATCAGCTGCGCCGCCTCGGCCACGAGCTGGAAATTCTTGTGGCGGTTCAGGCTGCCCACCGCGAGCACGAAGGGCCGCTCTCCTGCGCTTTCAAGAACACGTTCAGGGGCAACTTCGCACACACCTGCACCGGCGACTTCGCGAGCGCCTTCTCGTGCAGCTTCGCGGGCAACTTCGCTGGCGCCCGCCACGGCATTGCTCACGAGCCCTGCCGTCTCGAGCGCGCGCTCCTGCGCGTCCTGCGCCCCGTGCATGCGCAGCATGTGCTCGCCGCTCTCGTGAACCACGCCGATCTTGTCGAGCGGAATGCGATACGCCTCGCACAGCTCGCGCCGCGAGAATTCGGAGACGGTGATCACGCGCCGCGCGATGCGCCCGATGCTCGGCGCCATCAGCCGGTACCACGCGACGAACGAGCGGCTGTAGCTGTCCGGCACGCGCGCGGGCGCGGCGTCGTGCAGCACCGTCACCTGGCTGCGGTACAAGAGCGGCCCCGAATTGCACAGGTTCAGCAGCAGGCCGCCGCGCACCGCCTGCGGCAGCGCAAACTGCTCCCAGCGCAGGCCGCCGCCCTTGCCGCTCGCGCGCAGTTGCACGTGCGAGAACGGATTCGGCATGCCGGCGAGCGCGGCCGGCACCACGATCTGCGCGCGCAGGCCCGCCACGATCGGGTCGCCCGCCGCGATCAGTTGGTCGATGGCGCGCACGGTCTCGAAGGCGAAGCGGTCGACGCCCGTGGCGCGGCGGCCGAGAAAGCGGCCGTTGATCACCAGCGAGCGGTCTTGCGAAGTCTTCATCGGCATGGTCCGGACAGGTTCTTGTTATCGGTCTTCAACCGCGCGCGGCCACCGAGCCGCGCATGGCAAAACGCGCAGCGGGGTTCGAGATGTAGCGCAGCGCGAAATGATTGATCGGGCGGGACGGAATCAGGCACATCAGCGTGAGGCCGAGCGCGCCCGCCTTCTTGCCCGTGCTCCAGTACGGGTTGCGCACGAGCGAGGTGAAATAGCGGTTCGACTCGAACATCAGCCAGCGCCAGCGCTCGACCGTCGGCGCTTCGTAGAGCCGCACGCACAGCCGGTTCTTCTCGTACGAAAAGTCGATGAAATGCGCGGGCAGGTCCTCGCCCAGGCGCGTGCGGATCATCTGGCGCAGGGTCTCCCAGCGCCACGGGAACGAGCGCTCCACTTCGCTCACGTCCTCGCAGTTGCCGAGCGAGAGGCCCGCCTGGCCGAGCGAGTCGCCGCGCTTGTCCTGGGCCTTGCGATGCACGCGGTAACCACCCAGCGCGCTGTCGAGCGCGCAGATCGCGCCGGTGAGCGCGATGCCGTAGATCGCGAAGAAGTCCGCCGCCTTGCGGTGCTGCCGCGACATCGGAATGGGAAACACCGAGCGCAGCGCGCTCACACGGTAGGCGTTGCCCGAAGCGGGCGGCGAAGGATAGAGCCAGCCGCGCCGCAGCAGCGCCGCGCAGTCGCTCGGCGGCCGCGAATGCGGCACGCGCACGCCGGTGCGCACGCCGTCCTCGCCCATCACGTCGAGCCGGAACTGCACCTTGGCGTAGTCGCCCGATTCGAACGCGCGCAGCACTTCGCCAATGGCCTCCGGGTACAGGATGTCGTCGGAGTCGAGAAACAGCACGTACTCCGTCTGCACGAGAGAAAGGCCGAGGTTGTAGACGGAGGACTGCCCCTGGTTCTCCTTGAACACGGCGCTCACGCGTTCGCCGAAGCTGGCGATGATCTCGCGCGAGTCGTCCGTGGAGCCGTCGTCGATCACCAGCACGCGTACGCGTTCGTCCGAGCCCGGCCGCGCATTCGCCTGCACGTTCGCGAGCGCCGACTCGATCGCTTCGCGCAGGAAGCGTGCGTAGTTGTAGTTGCCGATGACAACGGTGATGTCCTTCATGAAATCAGCTCCCAGTGACACTGCCTTGCGGCTCGCCATAGCTCGAATAGCCGTAGGCCGCGTATTCGCTGCCGTACTTGCCGGGCCGCGAAGTCATGTCGTTGAAGATCACGCCGCGAATCGGCACGCCGATCTGCTCGAAGCGGCGCACCGACTCGCGCAACTCCGAAACGCTCGTCACGCCGTAGCGCGCGATCAGGAACACCGTGCCCGCGAGATTGGCCACGATGCCCGAGTCGGCCACCGGCAGGATCGGCGGCGCGTCGATCAGCACGACGTCGTAGACGCCGTCGGCCCACTGCGCGAAGCGCTGGAAGCTGCCGCTCCTGAGCAGCTCGCTCGCGTTCGTCACGTAGCCGCCGTTGGCAACGAAGTCCACGCCGGGCATGACTTGCCGGTGCACCACCTGCTCGTAGCCGCCGTCGTGCTCCACGATGTCGGTGATGCCGGGGCTCGACGGCACGCCCACGTGCCGGTTGAGCGAGCCGCGCCGCAAGTCGGCGTCCACCAGCAGCACGCGCTTGCCCGAGGAGCCGAGCAGCGCCGCGAGGTTCACCGAGACAAACGACTTGCCCACCACGGGCGTGGGCCCGGCCAGCAGCACGATGTTGTTGGCCGCCTCCTCCAGCGCGAATTCGAGCGCGCTGCGGAAGCTGCGCAGGCTTTCGACGGCCGCGTCGAACGACGCTGTGCGCGCGAGCACCGTGGTCGTGCCCGGCGCGCTCGACGGCAGGCGCCGGGTGAGCACGTGCTGCACGCGGCTGCGCGGCACGGCCGCGTAGACCGTGAGGCCGGTGCCCACTTCGATGTCGTCCACCACGGCAATGCCGCTGTTGAGCTTGCGCTTGAGCAGCGCGAACGCCACGCTCACGAACAGGCCCGTGAGCAGCGCGGCCACGAGAATGAACGCGCGCTTGGGCCGCACCGGGCTTTCCGGTACGGCGGCGCTGTCGATCAGGCGCACGTTCGAGACCTTGCCGGCCTTGAGCAGGCGCAGTTGCTCCTTGTTGTTCAGCAGGTTCGTGTAGATGTTGGTGTCCACCGTCACCTCGCGCTGCAGCCGCAGCACGCCCTGCTCGAGCGGCGGCAGCGCGCGCGTTTGCGTGGCGAGCAGCGCGAGCGACTTCTGCGCCTCGCTAATCTGCCCGTCGATGGCGATCACGGCCGGGTTGTCCGAGGTGAAGCGCGCGAGCAATTGCGCGCGCTGCTGGCGCAAGTCGGCGATGCGCGACTGCGCGAGCGCGGAGCTCTGCAGGAGCGCCGTGGCCTCGGCCCCCAGGTCCACCGCGCCGTGCGCCGAGCGAAACGCGTTGAACTCGCTCTCCGCCTTTTCGAGCTGTGCCTTGAGCTCGGGCAGTTGCTTGTCGAGGAACGCGATCTGCTTCTCGGCTTCCTCCTGGGTGCGCTGCACGTTCTGCCGCACGTATTCGCTGCCGATGGCGTTCAGGATGGCCGCCGTCTTCACCGGATCCGCGCCTTCGAGCGCGACGCCGATCACGTCGGACTCCTTGCCTTTCTCGGAGATCAGCAGCCCGGACTGCAGTGCCTGAATCGCGGCGAGCTCGGAGCTGCGCACGAGCTGGAAGGTCACGCCAGGACCCGCGTCGATCGAGTTGACGAGCAGGTCGATCGCGCCGCCCGGCACCTTCGCGTGCAGCGGCTCGCCCACCTTGCCGGCCAGTTGCACGCCGTCGTGGCTGAGCGTGTAGGCGCCGTCAGGCTGTGCGGTGAGCACGAAGCGCGTGCCGTGCAGCCGGTCGGGCACGTCGAAGCGCGCGACGTCGATCGCTTCCTTGCCCCACGCATAGCCGCCCCAGCCCGACCAGCCCGACATGTGCAGATGCTGCGCGACCCACTGGCCGACCACCGGGAAAAAGCGCGGCGTGACATTCAGATAGAGCTGCGTCGCGTCCACGGCGCGCGAGACGATCATGCGCGAGCGCAGCACCTCGATCTCGGCCGAAGCCGCGGTCTTCACCGCGAACATCGACGAAACATCGGCCAGCGCGCTCTTCGCGGAATTGGGGTTCTCCTCGACCTGCACGAGAATGTCGGCCTGATAGACGGGCCGCGCGAGCAGCGCGTAAGCGCCGCCGACCGCCGCAAACAACGCGGTGACGATGACGATCATCTTGCGGCTCTGGTAGAGGGTGTCGAGCACGCCGCTGATGTGGCCGCCCTCGGGCGGCGCGGGCAGCCCGTGTTCGATGGGTCCTTCGAGCAGGTAGTCACGCTGGTTCATCTGTTCTCTCCATCGGCGCGCCCGCTGCCACGTCCGGCGCGGGCGGCGCCCTTGTGTCCCGGGCGGCTCAGTAGCCCACCGCGCGGCCCGCCGCGGCCGCCTGGGTGGCCGGCAGGATCATGTTGATGACGCGGCTCCACTTCACGAGCGCGGAGGCGTCGACGAAGACCACATCGTTGGGCTTGAGCTCGAAGCCATCGGCGGTGGCCATCGCGGCGGCCGACGAGGCGTCGAGATGGAACACCTCGGGTTTGGAGGACTCGCGCCCGCGCACGACGTACACCTGGGAGGCGTCGCCCGAGGTCTGGCTGATGCCGCCCGCGTCGCCGAGCGCCTGATTCAGCGACATGCGGCCGTTGTTGAACATCACGCCGCCGGGGCGCTGCACCTCGCCGACCACGAACACCTTGCTGTCCGCCTGCGCGTAGACGCGCACGAGGTCGCCGTCGCGCAGGATGATGCGATCGGGGTTCACGCCCTTGCGGATCATGTCGGGCATGTTCACGACCACGGTCTCGTCGCCGCGCGTGACCGCCACGCGCGAGCGGTCCGACTTGTCGGTGAAGCCGCCCGCGCGATTGATGGCCTCGGACAACGTCATCGGCATGTCGTTGAGCACCTGCACGCCCGGCGTCTTCACCTCGCCGTCGAGATAGACGCGCTTGCTGCGATAGGTCTGGATGCGCACCGTGACCTGTGGCTGGCGCACGTATTTCGCGAGCTTCTCCGCGAGCGCGTCGCGCACGCCCATCTCCGTGAGCCCCGCGACCTTGAGCGGGCCAATGTAGGCGTACTGGATGAAACCGTTGGTGTCGACGGTGTAGCCCTGCGCGACCGAGTTGGCGCCGGACGCGTCGGGGCCGCTGCCCGTGGTCATCGAGCCCGGCATGTTGAGTTCGGGGTGGTCCCACACCACGATGCTGAGGATGTCGCCCGGCCCCACTTCGTACGGCTTGGGCTTGGCGAACAGCGCCTGCACGCCTGGGGGCACGCCCGTGGGCCGCGCGGCGCGCTCCTTCTCGACCAGCTCGCGCGTGATTTCGACGAGCGAGCCCGCGGGCACGCCGTCCGCGCCCGACGTCGCCAGCGCGCTTGCCGCGAGGTTCGTGCCGCCCGGCATGGCGGCGGCGGAGCCGGCCGTCGCGAGCGAGCCGCCGCCCGGGTCCGCCGGCATGCCGCTATAGGTCATGCCCGGCGAAAGCGCGCAGCCGGCCAGCGCCGACACCGCTGCTGCCGACACCAGCACCTTCGCCCACCGCGCGGGCCGCGCGAATTCGAGCGCGCGCGCGGGCCACGGCGGCGCGCACGGCCGCGCCGTCCGCGCCGTGAGCCCGATTCGTTTCCCTCGGTCCAATCGATTCAATCGATTCGCCTGATCCCGGCTACCCGCCTGCGGCAGCCAACGCCTGGCCGCCCGGCGCGCATCCGCCAGCCATGTCCCGCAAATCTTGCTGAGTCCCATCGTCCTACCCCCAATCTTGCGTTTGGCCGTCCCGTGGCGTTCTGTGCACCACGAATCCCGGCCTGCGAACTTCAGTCCCCGCACTGCGCTTCGCGCCACTCCCTGCGTGCGTGCTTCCACTTCCCGCTGCCAACCTCACACCCTCAACCAGTGCCTCCCTGATTGCCCCGCTGCCGTCTTGCTGTTTTTGTTCTTGCCTGGCTTCTGCCGCTTCATCAGATCAATACGCGCCCGTCCCGCGAATCACCACGAAGAAGGTCTTGAAAAGAATCTCGATGTCCCGATGCAGCGACCAGTTCTGCACGTAGTTCACGTCGAGCGAGACGCGCGTCGCGTAGTCGGTCTCGCAGCGCCCGCTCACCTGCCAGAGCCCGGTGATGCCGGGCGTCGCCATCAGGTAGTACTTGCTGTTGCTGCCGTAGCGCTCCAGTTCCTGGTCGATGATGGGCCGGGGCCCGACAAGGCTCATCTCGCCGCGCACCACGTTCCAGAGCTGCGGCAACTCGTCGAGGCTCGTGCGCCGCAGGAAGCGGCCGATGCGCGTGACACGCACGTCGTGCTTGAGCTTGAACTCGCGCTCCCACTCGGCGCGCGCCTCGGCGTCGGTGGCGAGCAGTTGCTTGAGCACTTCCTCCGAATTCACCACCATCGAGCGAAACTTCAGACAACGAAACTTCTTGCCATTGCGGCCGACCCGCGTATGTCCGTACAACGCCGGGCCGCCGTCGATCTTGACGATCAGCGCCAGCATGACGAGCACGGGCAGCAGCATCACGATCAGCATCAGACCGACCACGATGTCGAACACGCGCTTCACCGCATGCCGCACCGCGCCCATGCGCGACGGCGCATCGAGCGCCACGGCCGGTGCCAGCGGCGCAAGCGGGACCAGCGGCGCGAGCGACACCAGCGGCACCATCGCCCCGAGCGGCTCATGCCCCGCATGGCCGCGCCGCAGCCACGCACCCGCGTGGCGTGCTGCGCCGAATCCGCCGACGAATAGCGTATGCGAAGCCAGCAGCGAGATGCCCGTGGTCAGCGTCCAGTAGATGAACCACGGCATGGAAATCAGATGATCGCGATGCAGGCCATAGAGCAAGGCCAGCGCGCAAAGCTGCACCGCGAGCCACGCGAACGCCGTGCGGCTCGCCATGTTCATGAACGAGCGGCTGCCGCGCGACGCATAGGCGCCGCACGCGGGAAACACGGACAACGCCAGCGCCGCCACGAAGGCGACGAGCGTGGGATCGAGACGATGCGCCGGGCCCACGTCGGGGAAATTCAGATTCAGGTGCAGGGCGCCGAAGGCACCCAGCACGATAAGCGCGATATCGATCGCGCGATGGACTAGCGCAGACATATCCCTACCCCAAAACGTGGCGTGTACAGTGAACGTGTTCGCCCCCAGGCTATGCGTTGCTGTCGCGTCACTTGCAACGGCCATCTGGCGTCGGCGCCGAAGGATCTGTGCTTCCCCGTTCACCGCCACGCGAGATGACACTCGCAGGTCGTCTTGTCCACGCAGCACGCTTTTGTTCCGGATCCCGGCACCGCTCGGGCGATGTCCGGGTCCACATCGACACGGTACGAGGAGCGCAACATCGATTCCGTGCGCAACCCCACCAACGGTTTGTGATCGTCTTGACGGGATGGATCGCGAGGCTCATGAGCGCGTGCAGCCGGTGCGGTTGCGTGCGCAACCGCACCGAAGACGGCTTGACTTGCTGCTCGAGGCACTGATCGGAGGAATGCGCACGGCGCTATGAATTCACGCCGCGCGGCTGTGGCGCTCGGGTATGGGTATTGAGGGTATTGGTCTGCGCATTGGCGCTTTTTCTATTTGCCGGACGAAAGTGTGGAAAGCGCGCCTCGCGCGGCACGCCTTCAGCGCGCGCCAGCCACGCCCGCATAGCGTCCGCCGAAGAACACGAGCGGCGCGCGCTCGTCGAGCGAAAACGCCATCACTTCCCCCACGAACAGCGTGTGGTCGCCGCAGGCATGGCGATCGGTCATACGCAGCCCGAAGCGCGCGATCGCGCGCTCGAGCAGCACGACGCCGGCAAGCCCGTCCACTTCCGTGAAGCGCGGCGCGAGCCAGCTTTGCGGCTCGCCCGCGAAATGGCGGCTGTGCGGCTCCTGCTCGTCGGAGAGCACGCTCACGCCGAAGCGCTCGGCGCTCATGAGGCGCTCGTGCATGCGCGCGCGCTGCCCCACCGACACCACGATGAGCGGCGGCCGCAGCGACCCCGACATGAACGCGTTGGCGGTCATGGCATGGAGCGTGTCGTCGCTGCCCGTCGAGATCACCACCACGCCGGTCGCGAAGTGGCCGAGCGCGGTGCGCAGCCGCCGCTCGTCGAAGCGCGGCGGCGCGCCCGCTGGCGCCGCCGCGTTCGTTGCGGTGGCCGCGTTGCGCTGAGCATCGGCATCGTGGGCCGCGCGCGCCTCGCGCGCGGCTGGTTCGCTCATCGCTAGCCCGTATGCGTTCATGGCCGGTCTATATGAGCGCCTCCCGTTTGCACAAGATCCGCGTGTTCCGACACTGACAGGATGGGTTGCAGCTCTATATCCGGCCTTGTTGCAGCAGATACCACCGCTGCGGGCCCCTATGAAATC
>JAITTX010000520.1 GCA_031286755.1 Paraburkholderia sp. | reverse complement strand
TCGGAGCCAATCTGCATCTTCTCGTGGAAGGTCACGGTGCCCACTTCCTTGCCCTTGAGCACGTAATGCAGGCCCACGCGCGCATTCAGGTCCATGTAGCCCAGAAACTGCGTATGCGGTGCATACATCCAGAACGTCGAAAGCTTCATGAACTGCGCGCCGCTTTCGCGCAGCAGCTTGACCATGCCCGAGAGGTAGTGCGTGGCGTAATGATCGTCGTCGTCGAAGTGGGCGATCAGCTCGCCGCGCGATTCGCCCACGAGGAAATTGCGCTTTGCGCCGATCGACATGCGCGTCTTCGACCAGTAATAGCGCACGCGCGGATCGGCCTCGGCGAGCTGGCGCATGAAGGCGCTGGGCTGCGGGCTGTCGTCGAGCACGAGCCACTCCCAGTCGGCTTGCTGACGCGCCACGCAACGCGCGATCGCAGGAAGAAAGGCCTCACGGTTGGCCGTGGGCGTGATGATGGAGATGTTTGGAGACATGAAGCGCGAGGCTGGCCGCAGGCCGCCGGATCGAGAGAATGAATCCGCAAATTACAGCAGATTTGCGCGCGCTTCTCTCTCGAAAACGTATGCCGGCACGGCGCTCTTCCAGCCCGTCGCCGTCGCGCGAATGTCCTGCCAAAGCTACTGACAGCACGCTGTCAGTAGCACCGCCGCACACTATCTCTACGCCGACCCGCGCGGCGCGAAGCGCGCAGCGGGCAGGCCGGCGCCACGGCATCCCGCCAGCCGCCGCCATTTCACAGCATCCGCCATCGACACCATTGGCATCCGAGGAGCGCATCATGTCGACCGAAGTTTCCCGCGAAGTTTCCCGTGTCATTTCGTGGTTCGAAATCCCCGCGCACGATCTGGACCGTGCCGCCACCTTTTACGAGACCGCCTTCGATACGTCGCTGCAACGCGAAGTGGTCGGCGGGGTGCCGATGGCGCTCTTCACCCACACGGAGGCAGAAACCGGCGGCTGCATCGTTTTCAATCCGCACGACGCCAAGCCGGACCCGAAAGGCGTGCTCGTGTATCTGAACGCGCAGCCTTCGGTCACGGCCGTGCTCGACCGCGTGGAAAAGGCCGGCGGCAAGAAGCAGGGCCCGGCGCTGGAATTGCCCAACAATTACGGCTATATCGGCTTCTTCATCGATACCGAAGGCAACCGCGTGGGCCTGCACGCCGCCAAGCTGGGCTAAGCGCCGCTATCATCTGCGCTACCGCACGAGCCCGGGCCGTGCCCGCCGTGCGGCCCGACCCGCAGTCCGAACCCAGTCCGCCGCTCTGGCCCGCCCCACCATGACCCGTCGAGCCGACCGTCTTTTCCGCATCGCCGAGCTGCTGCGCGGCCGCCGCCTCACCACCGCGCAGCAGCTCGCGCAATGGCTCGAGGTGTCGCCGCGCACCGTCTACCGCGACGTGCGCGACCTGCAGCTCTCGGGCGTGCCGATCGAGGGCGAGGCCGGCATCGGCTACCGGCTCGCGCGCACGGCGAGCCTGCCGCCGCTCACCTTCTCCGCCGACGAGCTCACGGCGCTCGCCGTGGGCGCGCGCATGGCCGAATCCTGGGGCGGCGCCGTGCTCGCGGGCGGCGCGCGCGGCGCGCTCGCGAAGATCGCCGCCGCCATGCCCGCCGAAAAGCGCGCCGTGCTCGAGCGCATCGCCGTGTTCGCGCCGTCGTATCACGTCGATCCGGCTTATTCCGAGAAAGTGGACGCCTTGCATCGCGCCGTCGATTCGCGGCTCGTGGTGCGCTTCGCCTACTGCGATCGCATCGGCGCGCGGACGCAACGGCGCATCTGGCCGCTCGGGCTCGTGTACTGGGGCGCGCAGTGGACGGTTGGCGCGTGGTGCGAAATGCGCGAGGACTTCCGCAACTTCAACATCGCGCGGATGGACAGCGTGGAGGTGCTCGAGCCCTTTCCCGACGTGAGCGGCCGGCGTCTCGCCGACTATCTGCGGCGCGTGGAAGCGCCATCGAAATAACGCCTGCGCGCGGGGAGCAGACGTAAAAAAGCGCGCATCGCTGCGCGCTTTTGCGTGGCCATGAAGCTTCGGCGACGGGAGGTCCGGCAAGTGTGCCGCGCGAGGCAGAAGCCCGGGCACTCGCTGCAGCCAGGCGCTTATTCCACCGCCTTCACCATCTCCTCGATCACCTTCTTCGCGTCGCCGAACACCATCATGGTCTTGTCCATGTAGAACAGCTCGTTGTCGAGGCCGGCGTAACCCGCCGCCATCGAGCGCTTGTTCACGATGATCGTGCGCGCCTTGTAGGCCTCGATGATCGGCATGCCCGCGATGGGCGATTTCGGGTCGTTCTTCGCCGCGGGATTCACCACATCGTTCGCGCCCAGCACCAGCACCACGTCGGTCTGGCCGAACTCGTTGTTGATGTCCTCCATCTCGAACACCATGTCATACGGCACCTCGGCTTCCGCGAGCAGCACGTTCATGTGCCCAGGCATCCGCCCCGCCACCGGGTGAATGGCGTAGCGCACGTCCACGCCTTTCTCCACCAGCTTGTCCGTGAGCTCTTTCAAGGCATGCTGCGCGCGCGCCACCGCCAGCCCGTAGCCCGGCACGATCACGACGCTCTCGGCGTTGCCGAGCATGAACGCGGCGTCGTCCGCCGAGCCCGACTTCACTGGACGCTGCTCCTGCGCGCCGCCCGCCGCCGCCCCGCCCGCTTCGGCGCCAAAGCCGCCCAGCAACACGTTGAAGAACGAGCGGTTCATCGCGTGGCACATGATGTACGAGAGAATCGCGCCCGACGAGCCCACCAGCGACCCGGCGATGATCAGCATCGCGTTGTTCAGCGAGAAGCCAATGCCCGCCGCCGCCCAGCCCGAGTACGAGTTCAGCATCGACACCACCACGGGCATGTCCGCCCCGCCAATAGGGATGATGATGAGCACGCCCAGCGCGAACGCGATCACCGTCATGATGATGAACGGCAGCCACGACTGCGTGAGGAAGAACAGGATGCCGAAGCCGATCATGCCCAGCGCGAGCATCAGGTTGATCAGATGCTGGCCCGCATACACCACGGGCGCGCCCTGGAACAGGCGGAACTTGTACTTGCCCGAGAGCTTGCCGAAGGCGATCACCGACCCGCTGAACGTAATCGCGCCCACGAACGTGCCGATGAAGAGCTCGATGCGATTGCCGTAGGGCAGGAAGCCCGGATACGGCGCGTCCTCGGCCACCAGTCCGAACGCGGCCGGCTCGGAGACCACCGCATACGCGATGCATACCGCCGCGAGACCGATCAGCGAGTGCATGGCCGCAACGAGTTCGGGCATCTTCGTCATCTCGACGCGCGCAGCAACGTAGGCCCCAAGGCCGCCGCCCACCACGAGCGCCGCGAACAGCAGCATGAGGCCGAGCCCGAGGTTCGAGCCGAACTGTGCGGAC
>JAITTX010000072.1 GCA_031286755.1 Paraburkholderia sp. | reverse complement strand
TGGGCAACGCAGACAGCCAAACCAATCATCGCGACAGATGAGCGCTCAATTAGTCGCTCCGATTCTTGATATATTTGCTTAGCAAGAAACACTTGGCGTATGTCTTTCATATGACACTTTTAAAGTTGGCACTAGTTGGACTTCGTCAAGTTACGCCTGTGTGCTATATGACCTCGCTCATTGGCGTCAAGTATCTGCACGGTGGTGCGTCGCTGATATGCTGGAATTCTTCGACAGCTAACTGCCGAAATTAGGCAATAGAAGCGATACTTCAAGCCCCTTCCATGAATACAGAAAAGACTTCGATATTTGACTATTTTTCCCAGCTTGTCGCGCTTACTGCATCCGCGAGCTTGGTCGCTTCTCTTGCCTATGACTGGGGATTCTTTTATACGATCGGCATTTCATTTCATGACCTACCTACGTCGTTGTCCGACCATGCAAGAACCGCTTTGGACTGGGCCCCGACCGTTGCCGCAGGTGCATTCTTCTATCTGTTTTTCGAGTTGCTTACGCGCCGTATCGAACAGGGAAAAACAGAAGCCGAAATACTCGCAACATCGTCCAATCCTGGCAGACTTAGGAAGTTCCGCGAATCTCCGTGGGTACTTGCTTGGATATTCATAATCGGTTGCCCAATTTCCTACGCGATGCTTGGCGATGCCGAGCTTGAAGGTTTGAAGGTTTGAAGGTTGCTTTGATGGCTGGCTGGGTGACATTCTGTCTCTGGGTCTTGAAGACTCCGAGAATCAAAGAGCGCTGGCCAAAAGCCATGCAAGCTATCGTACTGTTCGTTCCGGCGATCTGCATCTGGTTTTGGATTGCAGGTCGGGTTGATGCAATCAAACTCTATGAAGCGCCACCATCAAGCGTTGTAACGTACACCGCGAATCCTGGAAAGGTCGAGCGCGTGACGATTTTACGTTACTTCGACAAGGGCGTTCTACTTCGAGAACAGCATGGACCGATCTGTTTTCGTGAGTGGTCGTCTATTGCGCGCATCGAGATGGACACGAAGTTCAATGGTTTTAAGGGCGTGGCTCATTTGCCGCCGCTGCAATAACCTGTCTCCGGTCATCTGCTAGCCCGATGGACGATGTGGCGCGCACCTCGTCAGAATGAAGGGATACTCGTCTATGACAATCGGATGACCCGTTGCGAGGGCGGAGCCGACGCTTGAACGTCCGACCGACGACGGCCGTGAACGACGGCTCCTGGCCGGTCAGCGTCCCCTCGTCGTTTGAGCCCTCCAAGTCACTGCCGTATCGCTCTCACCGGACGGGCGCTCCGCGACGACTGAGCGCGGCATAGGGAATTTTGCCGGATCGCTGTCATTCCAAAAATATTGGTATAAGGATTGACACACAACCGACCAACTAGTAGATTGGCCGACATTGTAGCAATGTGCGCATGACCCTCATTTCGTGTGCGTTGTGAGTCCATCGAGTGAATATCCATGAGCGCTGAGCTGTCCCCCCGGGCAACCGAAATTGCAGAGCACACGAAGCAACTGCTTGCCGCAGGTGGCTATCACGGGTTCAGCTATGCGGATCTGTCCAGATTGGTGCATATCGGCAAACCCAGCATTCACCATCATTTCCCGAGCAAAGCGGACCTCGTGCTGACGGTGGTCGCGCGACACCGCGAGCAGGCTCGGGAAGGATTAGCGGCTCTCGATCGGCACATTGAGGATCCCCTGGCGCGATTGATGGCCTACACCGATTATTGGGCGAAGTGCATCCGGGATGGCACATCGTCGATGTGTATTTGCGCCATGCTGGCCGCAGAATTGCCCATGATCCCGCAGGAGATCGCTGACCAGGTTAGAGGTTACTTCGACGACTTGACGACCTGGATAGCGAATGTTCTGGACAGTGGTGTGGCAAGGTCTCGGTTCAAGCTGGCCGAGAGCACGCTTGTAGAGGCACAGACGTTTATGTCCACGGTACATGGTGCGATGTTGACGGCCCGAGCCTTGGGCAATGCGGACTCGTTTCAGGCCATTTCGCGAGTGGCGATGGGTCGCTTGAGCGCGTTGAACTGAGCATCCATCCCGCAGGCGGGCGCTACGGCGCTCAATTTTTTTGCCGTGTCATCGACCAACTAGTCGGTCGTTTGTTTGATAAACAATCCATTGCCGCCCGTGCGTTCGTCCATGCCGTCAGCGTTACGGCGACCGGTGGTTTTTACCTTCAAAAGGAGTAATCGTCCTATGCCGCATCCTATTTCCGCCTTGGGCGCAGGCCACACCATTCTCAGCGTGGCAACCTTCGCTGTGGGTCTCTATAGCTTCGCCCGATATCAGAAAATCGATACCACGACCCGGTCCGCCAGGATCTACTTGACCGGCATTGTGGTCTCGGTCCTCACATCGTTTGGCTTGTCCAGCACAGGAGGCTTCAATGCTGGCCACGCACTGGGGATCGTGGCACTGATTGCGGTATTGGGCGGCCTGCTCGTTCCGCGGATAGGAATCTTGGGGCGTGCACGGCGACACCTTTCCCAGTTCGCATTCACATTCAGCTTCTTTCTGCTGTTAATCCCCGGGATCAATGAAACGCTGACGCGGCTGCCTGTTAGTCATCCCTTGGCGAGCGGTCCTGACTCCCCGATCGTACGTGGCGCGCTTGCGGCGTGGCTGGGTATTTTTGTGCTGGGATCGATATTGCAATTCCTGTGGCTTCGTTCGTATCGCAGCCGTGTGCAAACGTACCCGACCTGACGCGCACGCACGTTGTAACCAGTCGCACTCGTATTAATCGCCCGCGCGGCACCCGAACAGGTCAAACGCAAACTGCTACCTGTGGCCGGAGGAGGGGAAAAAGCGTTGCGCTGTTGAGAGCCATGATCGACCCGTCTCAGACGGTCACGACGGAAGCGCGAAAGTTCGTATCGCATTGCTAACGGACTTTCGCGTTGGCGCTAGCATCGTATCGTTCGGACCGGACACCGCGGAATACGGCTCTCGACAAATTCCCCGCTTCAGCGATCTTCAGCCATCCGTCGAAACGGTGGTAGCCTCCCACGCACCGATTTCAACGTTCAATGCCGACAATTTGTCTCGCACGAGCCCGAGTGCGTCGCTACCGAGTAAAAGATGCGCGGGCGGGTGATCCGCAGCAATGGCCGCCAGCATGGCGCGCGCGGCTTTCCTGGGGTCTCCCAATTGTTTGCCGCTTTTTTCCTCGCGGGCTTTGCGGATGGGGTCGAAGATATCGTCGTAATCCGAAATCGAGCGACGCGTGCGCGTCATCGAGCGGCCCGCCCAGTCAGTGCGAAATGAGCCCGGCGCCACGGCTGTCACGGCGATGCCGAAGGGCTTGACCTCTTTGCCAAGCGCCTCGGAGATCCCCTCCAACGCAAACTTGCTGCCGCAGTAGTAAGCGATTCCCGGCATCGTGATATAGCCGCCCATGGACGTGATATTCAGAATGTGGCCGCGGCGGCGCTCACGCATGAATGGCAGGATGGCCTTCATCATGGCGACCGCACCAAATACATTCACATCGAATTGTTGGCGCATCTCCGACAGCGGCGACTCCTCCATGATGCCCTCGTGGCCGTAGCCGGCATTGTTGACCAGCACGTCGATGGGTCCGACGCTCGCCTCGATTTCCTCCACGACGCCGTCGATCGCGTCGAAGTCGGTCACGTCGAGTACACGCGCCCAGGCGGCGTCCGACGACACCGACTCAAAATCACGCTTTGCCTGCGCACTTCTCACCGTACCGACGACCTTGTGCCCAACCGCTAGCGCCTCTAGCGCGAGCGCGCGCCCAAAGCCGCTGCTGACGCCAGTGATGAGCAGAGTTTTGCTGGGTGCCATGGATGCTTCTCCCGAATATCGATTGGAGAGTGCATACTAGTCTGATGAGAGAAGCGAAGTAAGCCGAGTTACGCTTATTTTCTTGCACAAAACTATGAGCACGAAACGCGCATCGTCCCCGCATCCGGATCTATCCTCCCGAAGTCAGAAACGCATAGTTGCCCTGCTTCGTGCGTTAGCGCCCGACGAAGGCTACAACCTGACGGCACTGCCCAGCGTGCGCATCCTGCGGTCGAACCGGCCGCTGTCGCGCACGCCCGTTCTGTACGACCCTGGTATCGTGATCGTCTGCCAGGGCCGCAAGCGAGGTTATTTCGGCGACCAGCTCTATCTGTACGATGAGCGTCACTATCTGGCCGTGTCCGTGCCTGTGCCCTTCAGCATGGAGACCGACGCGACCGAGGAGCGTCCGCTGCTTGCGCTGTATCTGCACCTCGATTTCACATTGGCCGCCGAACTGGCAGAGCAGATCGACCGCCAGGGATTGGCCGAGCGCGCACGAGCACCGCAGAGCATGATGTCGACGCCGATGGATGACGCGATGCAAGCGTCCGTGTTGCGCTTCCTGGAGGCGATGCATCGGCCGCTCGAAGCTGCCATATTGGGCGCAGGGTTGCTGCGTGAACTCTATTTCCGGGTGCTCACCGGAGCCCAGGGAAGCTCGATACGCGAAGCTCTGGCGATGCGTGGACAGTTCGGCAAGATAGGCCGATCGCTCCGCCTGATCCACGCGAGCTATGCGCAGCCCCTCGACGTCAGGCAACTAGCCGACGAAGCGGGTATGAGCATTCCGAGTTTCCACAGCAACTTCAAGGCAATCGCGCAGGTGTCGCCGATGCAGTACGTGAAGTCGACGCGTCTGCATCAGGCTCGCCTGTTAATGGTGCGCAAGGACCTGACCGCGGAGGCGGCGGGACACGCTGTGGGTTACACGAGCCCATCCCAGTTCAGCAGGGAATTCAAGCGTCTGTTTGGCTTGACACCGGCCGCGGAGGCAAAGCGTATGCGCGAGAGCTTCGCGATCCCCCCAGCATTTGCTGATGCGGCTTATGTCTCGTCGCACTGAGTTGGGTGCGCTTCGATTTGATCGTAGACGGTTATTGGACATCCACGAACGTCCGCTAGACGGGTGAGAAGCAGACGCGCACAACGTCGTCATGGAAGACTGTTAATGGCCGAACCCGGAAATTCGTCGACGGTGAAGGCCGTGCTGCACCAGAACTGGCAGCGCGACAGCTTTGACCACCTTATCAACAACGCCGGTCACGGTGACGTTGCGCCGATCGCTGAGATGGGCGAGGAAGCGTTCGACAATCTGGTCAATGTGCACTTCAAGGGCGTGTTCTTCCTCACTCAGAAGCTGCTGCCGCTAATCGTCGATGGCGGCCGCATCGTGAACCTTTCCACTGGCCTGACTCGCGTCTCTGCCGATGGGTGGTCGGCTTACGCCGCGGTCAAGGGTGCCGTCGAAGTGCTCACCGTCTACATGGCAAAGGAATTGGGCCACCGCAAGATCACGGTCAACGCCGTGGCACCGGGCGCGAATCGCCAGCCTGCTGTCCGAGGATAACCGCTGGGTCACCGCGCAACGCATCGAAGTGTCTGGCGGACAGGGCATCTGAACACAAGGATGCCAAGCCACTGCTGACCATCGCCAATGGCATTGCAGGCTCCAGGCCTGGCCACCAGGACTCAATCGCCTGATGGCAAGGAAGCTTCAAGCGCGGATCGCCACAGTAGCCACAATGAGCGCCGAAAAGACCAGCGCCGGTGCGAGATGCCGGAACGGTTCCCGATTTCGCAGCAACGTGAAGAGCGCGCCGATCATGATCGCACCGGCGAGCGTCAGGCCCAAGCCTCTGGTTTGTTGTCCGGGGAGAAGCGCTGCGCTGAACAGCTCCAGGGCGCCGCAGAGCAAACGAAACCATGCCGGGTAACCCCAGCGTGCGAAGTCGCGCTTCACCGCGCCCCGTCCGGCGAGGTTGACCACCCCGGCAACCGCGAACAGAACCGCTACGATCGTCGCGAGAATCGATTCAAAGGATGCTGTGTCTAGCGCCATCGTCATGCTCCGGTGTCCTGCTGAAAGTGCTTCTGTCCAGAGAGGTCCGCAATCAGGCCGGGGCCGTGGGGCTCCCACGCAAGAACTCGCCGGGCATGCTGGCCGCTTACCGTCTGGTCGAGCGCCAGCGCGTCAGCAAATGGGCCAAGCGATTGGCGAGCTTCGTCGAGCGGCCAGACTTCGACGCGCTCGGCGCCGACCGAAGCTCGAATCGCTTCGCCCATGTCGGCAACGGCAACGGCATCTTCGGCGACCACGTTGAAAATCTGTCCGGCGACTCGATCGTCCCCGCTTGCCGCCCGCTCCACCGCGCCCAGATAAGCCGTGGCGAGATCATCGACATGCACGGCAGGCCAGCGGTTGCGACCATCGCCGACGACCCTCACACGGCCAGTCTGGCGAACCATGCCGGCAAGCATGCCGAAGACGCCGCCGCCGTAGCCGTGCACCATCGCTGGCCTGAGGATCACCGCGGCAATCGAGCGGCGCGCTGCCAGCGCCAGCACGTGCTGCTCCACTGCGGGCCGCCAGGCGACGAGTGGTGTCGGGTTCAGCGCCGTCGCTTCGGTCGCGGGCTCGCCCTGCGCATTGCCGTAGACCCAGGTGCCCGACGTATAGACAAACGCCGCGCCCGGACGCAAATGCGAAAGCATCGCCTCAGTCGCGGCCTCGTCAGCGGCGGCGGAGGAAGCATCGTTGGTCGACGCCATGTGCACCACGCCATCGGCGGCACCGGCAGCCGCAGCGAAAGACTGGGGCTCGCGCAAGTCGCCGCCATGCAGTTTCACGCCGAGACGTGCCAGCGCACTCGCGGCCGGCGACCTCTCTTCGCGCACCAGCGCGCTAACCTGGTGGCCAAGACTGATTGCCTTGCGTGCGACCGCTTGCCCGATGTAGCCCGTACCACCGGTAATGAACAGTTCCATGGTGCTTTCCTCGATGATTGCCTGCGAAGGTGACACGTCGATCGAACGAGACTTATCAGTCTCGTTTCGGCAAATCTAAACGAGACTGACCAGTCTTGTCAACTATCCGGCGATCTGTTATTTATCGGGCATGAACACGTTCTCCCTTCCCGACCTGAGTCCACTGCAACGCCGCAAGCGGTCCGCCATCCTCGACGGCGCAAAAGCCGTTTTTTTAAGCCAAGGTTTCGGCCTGGCAACGATGGACGATGTCGCCGCGGCCGCCGGCGTCGGCAAACAGACGGTCTACCGCCACTTCAAGTCGAAGGAGGCGCTTTTTGTTGGTCTGGTGAGCTCGATGTGCACTCAGGTGGGTGAACTTCTCGCCAGTGCTCAGAACGAGCAATCCGATGATTCACCCGAAAACGAGTTGCGCGCGTTGGGATGGGTGTTGGCACGAATCCTTATCGAGCCGGATTATCTGCGGCTTTACCGGGCCATCGTTGCCGAGGCCGAACGTCTTCCGGAACTCGGCCAGGTGTTTTATGAAAATGGCGCGAAGGTCGTGCGCGTCTTCTCCGCAAAAATTCTGCGAAAGAGATTTGACGAATCGACCGCCAGATTGCGGGCAGCGACATTCGTTCAGTTGGTGCTCGGCGACGCGTATCTGGAACTGTCCATTGGCTACGCGGTGCCCGATGTTGAAGCGCGCTTCGCGCTGCAGATTGACGAGGCGGTGGCGGCGGCGCTTCGCTAAATTCGCAGGCAGGTTCCGGACCTCCGCCGTGCGCCGCCTGCCCCCTGCGCTTCGGCCAATAACTTGCCCTCCAGAGACAGCACGAAATAGCCGTTCCACTCTGATACCCGCCTCCGGGTTTATGATGACCTGAACATTTACCGCAACGCGACGCGGCCATCTCGAGCGCCGCGACTGGGACGAGCCATGAATCAAAGCGAAGATTTCATCGTGCGCACCATGTCGGCCGGTGAGGTGGCCATGTCGGTCGAATGGGCGGCTGCGGAGGGCTGGAACCCCGGCCACCACGACCCGCACTGTTTCAGGGCGGCGGACCCGGATGGCTTCTTCGTCGGCGTCTGGCGCGGCGAGCCGGTCGCGTGCCTCGCCGCCGTCGCTTATGACGAAGGTTTTGGCTTCATCGGTCTCTACATCGTGAAGCCCGGGTTTCGCGGCAAAGGCTTCGGCATGCGAATCTGGCAGCACGGCATGCGTTACCTCGGCGAGCGCAACATCGGTCTCGATGGTGTCGTGGCCCAACAGGCGAACTACAGGAAGTCCGGGTTCCGGCTCGCGTACCGCAACATCCGCTATCAGGGCCGCGTGAACGGCATCGGCTGCGCGCACGCGGCAGCGGCGGCCGATGTGCCGTTCGAGCAATTGCTTGCCTACGATCGCCAGTGCTTTCCCGCGGCGCGCGCGCGTTTCGTCTCCGCCTGGATCGCGCAACCGGATGCCGTTGCGCTCGCAACGGCCGACGCGGGCCGCATTGCCGGATACGGCGTCGTGCGCCGCTGCAAGGCGGGCTGCAAGATCGGCCCGCTGTTCGCCGACGACGCGGACGTCGCCACGGGGCTGCTTCGCGCGCTGGCGGCGAGCATGCCCGGCGAAATCATCGTGCTCGACGTGCCGGAAACGAATCCCGCGGCCGTCGCGCTGGCGGAGCGGCACGGCATGACGAGCGTCTTCGAAACCGCGCGGATGTACACGAAAGACGCGCCCGCGATGGCGATCGAGCGCGTGTTTGGGGTGACGTCGTTCGAGCTGGGGTGATGGTGCGGCCCAAGCATTGTGCGGGCATGAGAGTCCGCTGATCGGTCAAAAAGCCGTGCACAATACCCCCATGCAAGCCCCAGACCTTGAACGCCTCGTCACCCTCGCCATGCCCTTCGGCAGATACAAAGGCCGGCTCATCGCCGACCTGCCCGGGCATTACCTCAACTGGTTCGCCCGCGAGGGCTTCCCGCCAGGCGAGATCGGCCGGCTGCTCGCGCTGATGCAGGAGCTGGACCACAACGGCCTGAGGAGCTTGCTCGATCCGCTGCGCAAACGCAGCTAGCTGCCGATGCGCGCGGACGCCCCGGCCCGTTGCGCCAGCGCTCAGTCGTCCGCTTCGCGCTGCATTGCACGAACCGCGAGATTCAGTGCCTGTGCAACGACGAGCAGACACACCACGCCGGCCAGCACCGGAAAGAGCAGAAAGTTCGCTGACGCCGTGCCGCTCAGCATGATGACGAGCGGATTCGCGCCCGCGGGCGGATGCACCGAGCGCGTCAGTTGCATGGCCGCAATGGCAAGGCCGGTAGCCAGCGCCATTGGCCAGACGCCATTGCCCGCGAGCCAGAACACCGCAAGCCCGATCGCCGCGGCAATCAGATGACCCAGCACGAGATTTCGCGGCTGTGCGAAAGCACTTTCGGGTGCCGCGAACAGCAGCACGCTCGAAGCGCCAAAGGGCGCGATGAGAAGCGGCAGACCGGTGAGCTTCGCAAGCAATCCGACCACGGCGATGGCGGCCACGCCGCCCACGAAGCCCCTCAGGATACGCGGCGCAATGCGTACGGACGAGTTCGGCCGGACGCCAATATTCGTGTTCTCGAGTTCGTTCATGTGGAGTTGGCAGAGCTAAACGGAGGAAAGCCGCATGCACCACGCGCAAACGGCGCATGCGGCCACCGGCTTACGCGGGCTGGTAGCGGCTTGCTTCTTCCGAGCCCGCCGTTGCATTGCCGGCACTATACGAATGCGCACCGACACCGGCGAGCTTGCCGCCGTCGACGATCAGGTATTCGTCGCGAATCGGCTTGCCCGAGAACCAGCATTCGAGAATCTCGCGCGTGCCTGCCGCATAACGCGCCTGCGCCGAAAGCGTGGTGCCCGACGTGTGCGGCGTCATGCCGTGATGCGGCATGGTGCGCCACGGATGATCGCGCGGCGCGGGCTGCGGGAACCAGACATCGCCCGCGTAGCCCGCGAGCTGTCCGCTTTCGAGCGCGTTCACGATGGCGTCGCGGTCGCAAATCTTGCCGCGCGCGGTGTTGATGATGTAGGCGCCCCGCTTCATCTTCGAGAACATCTTCGCGTTGAACAGATGCTCCGTCTCGGGGTGCAGCGGACAGTTGATCGTCACCACGTCGCAGACCGCCGCCATGGATTCCACATCGGGATGCCACGTGAGATCGAGCTCGCGCTCGACCTGTTCGGGCAGACGATGGCGATCGGTGTAGTGGAGCTTGACGTCGAAGGGTTTCAGGCGGCGCAGCACGGCGGTGCCGATGCGCCCGGCTGCCACCGTGCCGACGTGCATGCCCTCGAGGTCGTACGCGCGCGAGACGCAATCCGCGATATTCCAGCCGCCTTTCTTCACCCATTCGTGCGAGGGCAGATAGTTGCGCACCAGCGAGAGGATCATCATCACCACGTGCTCGGCCACGCTGATGCTATTGCTGTACGTGACTTCAGCCACCGTGATGCCGCGCTCGACGGCGGCCTGCAGGTCGACGTGGTCGGAGCCGATGCCGGCGGTGAGCGCGAGCTTGAGCTTCGGCGCCTTCGCAATGCGTTCGGCCGTGAGGTAGGCTGGCCAGAACGGCTGCGAGATCACCACTTCGGCGTCGGCGAGTTCCTTTTCGAAGCGCGAGTCCGGACCGTCCTTGTCAGACGTAACGACGAGCGTATGGCCTTGCGATTCGAGGAACCGGCGCAGACCCAGTTCGCCGGAAACACTGCCAAGCATCTCGCCGGGCGTGAAGTCGATGGCCGTCGGCGTGGGGGCGGATTGCCCATCGGGAAAGCGGGTAATGGTGGGGACCGTGTCGCGCGCATAACGCTTCGGCATGCCGGTTACGGGGTCGTCGTACAGGACGCAAAGGACCTTGGCCATGAGTCTCACTCCATCTGGATATCGGGTGGGTTGCGGCATGAGCGGTGCGGCAGCGCCACTCATCCCATCGTTACGATCGTTCGGCTAACGAAAGATCGATGGCCAGAGTGTTGACCGGGGCGGCGGACAGGGTCCAATTGTTTGGAAAGATGGTCTGATAAGCGACGCTTATCAAAGCGCTCCAGTGACGGCCCGCGAGTCCCGGCAGAGCGGCACCGCAGCGCCCGTGGCGGTTCTCAGGCGCCCTGAAGCAGCCTGTCAAAGCGGCTTTGCAGATCGAGTCGTTGCGCGCTCTCCCACATCGCCGCAACGAGTGGGGGCATCACCGCGGCATTGCGCGTGATGAGGCCGATTTCCCGCGTAAGCTCCGGCTTGAGCAACGTTGCGGCATAGAGACCGCGTTCGTGTGCGTCACCCAGCAGGCTATGCGGCAGGATGCTGTGTAGCCGCGCATGCTGGACGGCGGAAAAGAGCGAAAGCAGCGAATCGGACTCGGCGATCACGGTGGGCTGCACGCTCGCTCGCCGGAACGCGGCGTTGATGACCTGACGGTTTTGCATGGATGAATCGAGCAGGCAAAAATCCAGGTCTTCAAGGGCTTCCCAGTGCGCGAGGCCAGCGCAGGCCCCTTCGCCGCAGCCGGTGGGAGACACCAGCACATAGCGCTCGCAATAGAGCGGCGCGACAGCAAAACCAGCCTGCACCTTGCTATCGAGATAGGTGAAACCGATATCCAGTTCGAACTCGTCGAGCTGGCGCACGATGGTGTCCGAACTCAGCGAACGCAGCGAGTAGCGTATTCCGGCGTGCGCGGCGCGACAACCGGACAACAGCAGACTGGCGATGGGCAGCGTGGTGGGAATCACGCCGATTCGCAGCGTGCCGCTCAACCGTACGCGTGCAACGGATGCGTCCTGGCGCATGTGCTCGAGTATGGCGATGGTCTGCCTCGCCCAACCCAGCACCCGTTCGCCATCCTCGGTAAAACCAAGAAAGCGCCTTCCGCGTCTCACGAGCACGAGGCCGAGTTCGTCCTCGAGGCTGCGGATCGCCGAGGAAAGCGCGGGCTGCGATACGTTGCAGGCGCCGGCGGCGCGCGCGAAATGCTGCTCGCGCGCGAGCGTCACGAGGTAATGGAGTTGACGGATGAACATGCGTCGAGTGTCCTTGCTGGCGCACCAATGCGAGACCGGACGAGCATGTCTTCGTGGAGTCTCGCGGTTCATTGCATGGTGCGACCCGGTTCGAGCCTCGCAGAGGCAGACCTGCGGCACCATAGTTATCGTTATATTCTAAAGTATATATCGATAGGTATTGCCCAACCTCCACAGAAGTACTCGACACGCAAAACAAAACCGGGGCCCAAGGCCCCGGTTCAGATTGCGCCAGGTAGCGCTATGTCGGATCAACCGGTCATCAAGCCTCGACATCTTCGAGGCTAAAAATCTCCGACTGGTCGTTGTACGAAAAGATCTCGCCGTAACGGCCCCAGTCGATCACGGTGTCGAGCGTCTCTTCGGCGGCCACATCGGAGAGAAAGTCTTCGAGCTCCTGCTCGAAACGCACGCGCGGCGCGCGATGGCCCGGGCGCTCGTTGAGCACCTTCTTGATGCGCGCCGCGAGCGGCACGTTGCGCAGCAGATGGTCGGCGAACATGAGCTTGCGCGCCTGCGTGCCCATCTCCGCGAACACGCGCGCGGGCGGCGTGAGCAGCAGGTCGCCGTCGCGCACGTCGGCGAAACCGAGTTGCTGGAGCACTTCGGCGATCGGGAACAGGTCGTCCACTTCGAGATGCAGCGAGCGCGCGATCTCGGGCATGTCGGCGCGGCCGTGATACGGCGCCGCCGCCAGCGTCTCGATCAAGCCCGCCATCAGGTTCGTGGAAACATCGGGCAAACGGCTGCCCACTTCGAGGCGGCGCTGCGAGGCCTCCGCCGCTTCGCGCGCGGTCATCTTCGCGTAGATCTCGTCCACGAGCTTGCGGAACGCCGGGTCCAGACGGTTACGCGGGTGCTTGAACGGCACCTTGATCTCCGCCACCACGCGCCCCGGATTCGACGACAGAACGAGAATGCGGTCGCACATGAACACCGCTTCCTCGATGTTGTGCGTGACGATCAGCATCGACTTGATCGGCATGCGCCCTTGCGTCCACAGGTCGAGCAAGTCGGTGCGCAGCGTTTCGGCCGTGAGCACGTCGAGCGCGGAAAACGGCTCGTCCATGAGCATGAGCATCGGGTCCACCACGAGCGCGCGCGCAAAGCCCACGCGCTGGCGCATGCCGCCCGAGAGCTCGCGCGGGTAGGCGTTCTCGAAGCCGTCCAGACCGATCAGGTCGATGGCCGCGAGCGCGCGTTCGCGGCGCTCGCGCGCGCCCACACCTTGCGCTTCGAGGCCCGCTTCCACGTTCTGCAGCACCGTGAGCCACGGAAACAGCGCGAAGGTCTGGAACACCATCGAGACGCCTTCGGCCGGCCCTTCGAGCGGCTTGCCGAGCCAGTTCACCTCGCCAGAGGTGGCTTCGATCAGGCCGGAGATGATGCGCAACAGCGTGGACTTGCCCGAGCCCGAACGGCCGAGCAGCCCGACGATCTCGCCTTCGCGCAGCGAGAGGTTGACGTCGTCGAGCACGAGGCGCTCGTCGTCCTTCTTCGCGAAGCCGCGCGAAACATGCTTCACGGCGAGCACTTCGTCGCCCGGCACGGGACGCACCGGCAGCAGGTCGGATGAGACGATCTTGGGATTCAGCATGATTTACTCCATCTCAATCGAGCCGCAGCCGGGACTCGGCGAACGTGTACAGCGGACGCCAGAGCACGCGGTTGAACAACGTAACGAACAGGGACATCATCGCGATGCCCAGAATGATCTTCGGGAAGTCGCCGGCGGCGGTCGTCTGCGCGATATAGGCGCCCAGGCCGTGCGCTTCGAGCTTCGTGTCGCCCCACTGCACGAACTCGGACACGATGCTCGCGTTCCACGCGCCGCCCGAGGCGGTGATCGCGCCCGTGATGTAGTACGGGAAGATGCCTGGCAGCATCGCCTGGCGCCACCA